>CAYNXV010000292.1:0-3050 GCA_964401245.1 uncultured Bifidobacteriales bacterium
AAAAGGGCGGCTTACCGGAGGCCGAGAGGGCGTCCAGCTTCATATTCAGTTTGCCTATGCATCCCTATCTTTCGGAAGCGGACCAGGACCGGGTGATTCGGGTAGTGAGCGAAATAATTCGACGATAAGCCAAGTGGCTTGCCGACATTCTCACATTGGTAATTCCAGGGATTGAATAATTTCATCTCGTGATATAACATTTGCAATCATCTGACGAAGGCCCAGTTGGATGCCTTTTGCGCCAAAATGATTCAGAAAAAGAAATTGCGGCTTCCGGGAGAGAGTAAATGACTCTTGTTTGTGGAGATTTTGTCGCATCCTACATGAATTCGTTTGCCATGCATAAAGATTTCTCCCCACGATTCGTCTTGGCAGGTGCGGGCGGATGACAGGCCTTCAACCCAAATTCACCATCACCAACGCCATCACCGCCGCGCTTACGCGCATCGAACGCGCGCGAGGCTTTCTGGAAGCCGCTACGCTATCCAAGGCATGGGTGCGGTCCATGGGCGCAAGGGCCTTGGTTCTGGAAGCCCATCACTCCACCCACATCGAAGGAACCAAGCTCACGCTGGAACAGGCTGAAAAGCTTTGGGCCGGAAAAAAGGTGCCCGAGGCCGATCCCGATGATGCGCGGGAACTTTTGAATTATCGCAAAGCCTTTGAACTCGTATCGGAATATCTCGATAGCGGTTCCCCCGTCACCGAGGGGTTGATACGGGAAATCCATAAGCGCTTGGTGGAAGGCGTACGCGGAGGTTCAGCGGCTCCCGGCGAGTATCGTCGAGTCCAAAATTACGTGGTCAATTCCAAAACCGGAGAAACCATTTACACGCCGCCATCTGCACATGAAGTACCCATCCTCATGGCGGATCTGACGGGCTGGATGAATCTGGAACTTGAGACGCATCCGGTTCTGGTCAGTGGCATTGCCCAGTTCCAACTTGTGCATATCCATCCCTTTCTGGACGGAAACGGGCGAACCTCCCGACTTCTTTCAACTCTCAGCCTCTATCGAGCCGGCTACGATTTCAAGCGGCTGTTCACCATCAGCGAGTACTACGATCGCAATCGCGCTGCCTTTTACCGGGCTATTCAAGGCGTTCGCGAACAAGGCATGGACTTGACCGGGTGGCTGGAATACTTCTTGGAAGGGCTATCAACCCAATTAACCGAAGTGACCGAACGAGGAAAGCAGGTTATACGGCGGGATGCCTTGGCAAAGGATCACGACCTTTCCAATAGGCAGGCTTTGGCTCTTGGGCACCTATTGGAAAACGAAACCATTACCATCCAGGATTTTGAAGCTCTATGCCCCAGGGTCAACCGCCGCACCCTTCAACGTGAACTTAAAGGCATGGTGGACAAGAAACTGCTTTTGGCCTCTGGGGCCACCAATAGGCTGGTTTATAAGCTTAAAAAGCCCCCAAAATAGCGACAAGCTAGCGACAGAACTTGCGACAAACTCGCGACATCGCTTGCGACGGAAAAACGGGTATCACTGTTTCTTGCTGCCCCAAATTCATGCAAAGGCACTTAGCCTCAAACAAATCGATTATAGTCGATGAAAAGTGAAAAAATGATGATTTCATCGATTATAGTCGATGAAATGTTATATTAGGGTATACTCTGAGAGGAGCCATACCCATGATTATTCCCCGCGAGACCTATCTAAAAGCCCTGGAGAAGTTTCAGGATAAACCTGTTATTAAAGTGCTTACCGGCTTGAGACGGTCGGGCAAGAGCTCGCTTTTCAGGTTGAAGATGGAGCAACTGGAAAAATTGGGGGTATCCCCCGCCCAGATTCTTTACATCAACAAGGAGTCGCTGGAGTTTGATGAGATCCGGGATTACCGGGATTTAAACCGGTGGGTTACCTCCAAATGGAAGGGTGTTCCCGGCCCAAAATATCTCTTTGTGGATGAGGTCCAGGAGATTGAATTATGGGAGAAAGTCATTAATTCATTGCTGGGTCAAAAAACCGCGGACATATACATTACCGGTTCCAACGCCCATCTGCTGTCTTCCGAAATGGCGAGTTTGCTGTCGGGGCGTCATATAGAAATCCCGATGCTCCCTCTAAGTTTCAGCGAATTTCGGAATTTCCGCAAGCGTCGCATGCCGGACGCTACCGTTGAGGACGATTTCAGATTGTTCCTGAAATACGGAGGTTTACCGGGTATCCATGAGTTCGACCTGTCCGACGAAGTGGTTTTTCAATATTTGAACTCGGTTTTCAATACCATTCTGTATAAGGACATCACTTTGAGGCATCGGATTCGGGATCCCGCGATGTTGGATAGGATTGCGCGTTTCAGTTTCGACAATTGCGGGAATACGACTTCTGCCCAAAGAATCGCGGAATATTTCAAATCCCAGCGACTGAGCGCAACCACGGATACGGTATTGAATTATCTGGGATATTTGGAATCGGCATTTTTGCTTCGCCGGGTGCGCCGGTTTGATATCAAGGGAAAGCGCCATCTAGAGGTGAGCGACAAATTCTACATGGGCGACGTCGGTCTCAGGCACGGCTTTATCGGATACAGGGACGCCGACATTTCCGGACTTTTGGAAAACGTTGTCTTTCTGGAACTCCTGCATCGCGGATATTCGGTATCCGTAGGAAAATGGGGAAATCTGGAAGTTGATTTCGTTGCGGAAAAGAACAATAGTCGGATTTACATCCAGGTCTGCTACCTGTTGGCCAGTGCCGAAACGGAGCGACGGGAGTTCGCGCCGTTAATGGAAATCAAGGACAACCATCCCAAATGGGTAATTTCCATGGACCGGGATTGGGGCGACGGGCGGGATGGAATCCGTCGTATGTATTTGCCGGATTTTCTTCTTGAAAAGTGATTCATCTCCTGCAGGGGTGTTGCCTCCGGGGAGCGGGGGAGGTTTTTTTCGGTGTACTCAAATTGAGGATAGCGAAAATGGGCGAATTTCGGCGATCTTGTAGGTAAATTGGCGATTCTGGCTTGTTTAGGGCGTACTCAATTTGAGTATAGCGGGGGACCAGGCCGGCTGGCCAGGGGATTTTCTAAACT
>CAYNXV010000293.1:0-3038 GCA_964401245.1 uncultured Bifidobacteriales bacterium
GCGACGCGGGCATGCATGAGATGACCAATCCAGATGGTGCCTTTATGCTCGAAACGCAGATTGCGGCACAGGAAGCTGCCTTCCATGCGCCCCTCGAAGCGGGCCAGACCTGGTGTGAAAACCAGCCCCTGCAAAAAAACCGAGGGGTCCACCACCAACTGGACTGCCTGGTGATACGCGGGCTTTTTCCAGGCCGCATGCATGAAAATGCCTTCTCCCTGGAATCGGCGGGCATGCAATTGTCCGGCATACAAGGTATCGCCTTTCTTGCCGACATGCGGGCGTCCCTGTACGAAAAAAACCGGGTAACCCGTTTGCGGCATTTCCAAATCGAGCAGAATACTGTCGCGCGCCAGGAATTGCCCTTCCAAACTCGCTGAGCCGGCGACATGTAGCCGACGGGAGGCATAGATAAGGCCTTGTCGGATAACCGGATTGCCCGCCACTTCCACGTCTTCCGCCAGCACGGTGCAGTTTTGTAGATGCGCCCCCTCGCCGATGGTCAACAATCCGGAGGTGATAATCGTACTGTTTTCCAAAATGGTGTCGGTTATTTCGGAACCTGCGGGAAGGCGCATAAAGACACGTCCATCCGCCTCTCTCGAAAATCCACCTTCCTTCAGCATATTATCCTGGGCATCCATCCACTCCTGAATACGCGTAAAATCCACTTCCAGGTTTTTCCACAAGGCGGCGGTGCTGTCCCATACCGGCCCAGCATGGCCCGCGCCGCCCTGCCAGCGCACTTTGGTATGCGTGGCCTTGCGTACGCCTCCCCGCCATAACATCACCGGACCCCGTATCTCCGCCGTTCCCGCCAATACCAGATTTCCCTCATGGTTTAAAAGCCCAAGGGCAGGAAGCTTCCCCAAGTCGAACGTCTGCCCCACCTGGACCGACTTTACCCTGGACGCGGGTTGTTCAGGTAGAATAGGTAGTCCGCGCGAACGGGCGCGAAGAAAGAGGCCATGCTGTTCCACATCCAGCAGAAAGCCCAGCCTTTCGCCGTCGATGCGATAGTGTAGATTCTTCACCGCATAATCGAATTTGCCTTGTCGAGCGTAGGTATTGATTTTAAAAAGCGCGAAATCGATTCCCGAATGAGAAAGAGAGCGGGATTGGGCTCGATGGATTTCATGCACCACCAGCCCCTCGTTCTGACGCACCAGACGCCAGGTCAGCGTCACCATGATGCCTATTACCACCAACAAACCGAGCACATACACCAAGGCGGCGCCCCGTTGGCATACGGTATTAGTATCATGCGGGCGCATGTTCAATACCCGATGGTGAATTGCCGGCCTTCCTTCACCACCGTAACCTGATGGCGCTCGATGCGCACCACCTTGAAATCCCAGGCTTCGTCGCCGGCCTTGAGTAATTCGGTTTTACCTTGAACCTTCAATATGGCCACGGGCTGATCGCCCCAAAGGATTCCGCTCAAAGCCGCCTGTGGCGGAGACACCACCTTGATCACTTTCGGCGCCGCTTTAGCCACGAATTTGGGTTTGGGTTTTTCACGGTAGAGAAAGGATTGAAAGGGATCGCGATAACCGGTATCAGGTGGAGAGACTCCTTCGCGCAGCATGCCCGCAGCCAAAGCCGGTGATTCGATGCGGGCCTCCTCGGCACCTCCCCGACCACCCATGGCCTGCGCAATTTGCAAGGCCACGTATCCCCATACGCCTACGGCCACCAGTAGCAAAACCAAGAAGGGGCGCTTCACTTCGCGGCTCCTTCATTGCCCTTGCGCGCAGGCAGGTAAACGCTTACGCCCAACCGCGCGGTTATGCCAGGCTGGTGCATGGCCTCGGCCTGGACGGATAAGCGGCGCACCTGCAATACCATGTCCTGGTTTTCCAGAGCGTGTATATAACGCGCCAGATTTTGAAAGCCTCCTTCGAGAGAAAGTTCGAAGGGAAATTCCACGGCGTCGCGAAGCGGCATTTCGTTGAGTCCGGAGATTTCGGAAAGGGTCAAGCCCTCATCGCCCGCCTTTTCTACCAAGAGTTGCAACACATGGGAGGCGTGGTTTTCCGCAGGTGCCGCGGATTGCACGGCCTTAAGGCGGCGTCCCCAGTTTTCATACCTACGGGCCAGGCTGTCGGCCTGGCCCAGGTTGCGCTGCAAAGAACGGAAAGCCTGGAAATCCGCCACTTCGGATAAAGATTGCCGATAAAAAAATAGCCCCGCGCGTATCAGTCCGTAACCGCCCGCGAGGGTAAGCAGCAAGGCCAGCACGAAGACCAGTGGTCCCCAATGCCTTTGCAGCCATTCGGGCTTCGCGATACCGGCCCTCATTCTCGCACCACGATTTGAAAAGCCACCAGATCGCGATCATTGTCACGGATTCCCGTTTCCTTAGCCACTTTGGCTCCGGGAATGATTTCGGTGGATTTGAGCTGCACGGAACGGAATCCTCCCGCCTTTTCCAGACCTGAGAGGAAATGCGGAATGCTCCCCTCTTCGAGGCTGAATCCGCTCAGGGTATGCAGCGATGCACCCGAGACCTCGCGCTCCAACTCCCAGCCCTTGAGCCACAGGCCCTGCGGTAAACTCGCGGCAATTCGCGCTAGGCTTTGGGACTGGGATGTGCGGCGGCTCAACATGGGCTCAAGGCGCGCCCATTCGGTTTCGACATGGATTTTTTGCGCCTGGACCTGCTGCCACTGCGTCAATTGTTCGGAGAAGGCTTTGGTTTTACCGCGATTGTATAGATGCAGTCCACCGCTCAATAACCCGATGGAAGCCACGACGGCGGCCAGTACCATAAGGGCAAGTGCGCCGGCATGTACCACCCGACGGGAGCGCGAAAGCCACAGGCGACGGGATTGCGCGGGAGCGGCGCCGACACTGGAAAGGTTTAGGGGAAATTCTTTGCCTGCCGCGTGGGAAAAGGCCAGGACGGCGGCCAAGCGTAACTCCGGAGCTACGGCGGAAAAGGTGGGTAACCAGGGCGGTTCTACCGCTGTCAGTTGCGCAGCATCCAGCGCAGCGCGCATCTCTCCGGCTTCACCATCGCGCCCCAGGTAAACCTT
>CAYNXV010000294.1:0-3036 GCA_964401245.1 uncultured Bifidobacteriales bacterium
TGACATCCCGCCTCAATTTTTAGCAAACTTCCCATATATTGACGGCTAAAAACCCTCCACCCACAACATATTGGGAGTCTCCATGAAAATAACACGACACTTCACGCAGGTTGAAACCGATGTCTTCGATACCCTCGTCTACGAGACCAGGCAATCCGCCTCCCCATCGGGGACGGTAACTGTGGAGGTACCCAAGGGATGGTCGCAAACCGCTTCGGATATCCTGGCCCAAAAATACCTGCGGCGGCGCGACGTGCCCAAAACCGATGTAGACGGAAAGATTATCAAGGACGGCGACGGTAATCCCTTGACCGGAAGCGAAGAGAGCGTGAAGCAAGTGGTGGACAGACTGGTAGGTTGCTGGCGGCACTGGGGGGAGAAGTTGGATTATTTCGACGGACCCGATGACGCACAGGCATTCTATGACGAACTGGCGCATATGCTCCTTAACCAGATGGCGGCGCCCAATTCCCCGCAATGGTTCAATACCGGCCTGCACCATAAATACGGAGTGACCGGACCGGCGCAAGGACATTATTACGTCGACGAAGCGGACGATGAAGTCAGGCCTTCGCCGGACGCCTACTCCCGCCCCCAGCCGCATGCCTGCTTCATCCAATCCGTCAGCGACAACCTGGTGGGAGAGTCCGGAATTTACAGCCTGTTGGAACGGGAGGGGCGCGTATTCAAATACGGATCCGGTTCGGGAACCAATTTCAGCTCCATCCGCGCGGCCGGCGAATCGCTGGGCGGCGGGGGCGCCTCCTCGGGACTCATGTCCTTTCTCAAGGTTTTCGATCGCGCCGCGGGCGCCATCAAATCCGGCGGTACTACGCGTCGTGCGGCCAAAATGATCTGCCTGGATCTGGACCATCCCGAAATAGAGGCTTTTATCGGATGGAAGCGGCGGGAAGAATTTAAAGTAGCTGCCCTGGCGGCAGGCAGCGCGCTCCAGTTGGAAATCGTGCGCGGCATCCTGCAACTGGGCGATCCCCGTAAACATGGACAAGCGGAGCGCAAGCGTCTCCTGGACTTGTTGAGCCGGGGCTTGGAATTACGATTGCCCGAAAGCGTCCTACTTAAAGCGGTGACCCTGGCAGAGCAGGGGGTGAAGGATTTTCCCCTGGAGGAGTTGGGACTGCATTACGAAGGCGAGGCCTATGAAACCGTGAGCGGGCAGAACGGGAATAATACCGTGCGCATTCCCAATGCCTTCATGCTCGCCCTAAAGGAGGACGACGACTGGCACCTGTTGGAGCGCAGCGACGGCTCGGTGCGGAAAACCGTGAAAGCCCGTAAACTGTGGGAGCAAATCGCTGTTTCGGCCTGGGATTGCGCCGACCCGGGCCTTCAATTTTCCGATACCATCAATGAATGGCATACCTGTCCCGCCGACGGCCCTATCCGCGCCTCCAATCCCTGTTCCGAATACCTGTTTCTGGACGATACCGCTTGCAACCTCGCCAGTCTCAATCTGGTCCGCTTCCAGCAAAACGACGGAAGTCTCGATGTCGAAGCCTTCCGGCATGCTGCACAACTATGGACCATGGTGCTGGATATTTCCGTGGCGATGGCGCAGTTCCCCTCCCCGCTTATGGCCCGCAAATCCGCCGATTACCGCACGTTGGGATTGGGGTATTCCAACCTGGGAGCCTTTTTGATGCGCGCGGGGATTCCCTATGACAGTGAAGCCGCAGAGGCCTGGACTGGCGCCGTGACGGCCTTGCTGGGAGGGGCTGCCTATGCCGCTTCCGGAGAGCTGGCCCGCAACCTCAAGCCCTTCCCCCGCTTCGAAACCAATCGCGCGGAGATGTTGCGGGTGGTGCGCAATCACCGTCGGGCGGCCTGGAACGCCGAACCGGACGCATACGAGGGATTGACTGTGCTGCCCATGGGTCTGGATGCCAAATTATGTCCCGCTGGAATGATCGATGCCGCGCGGGAAGAGTGGAACGAAGCCATTTCCTTGGGAGAGGCATACGGGTTCCGTAACGCACAGGTAACGGCCTTGGCGCCCACGGGCACCATAGGGTTGTTGATGGACTGTGATACCACCGGCATAGAACCCGACTTCGCGCTGGTCAAATTCAAAAAACTATCGGGTGGAGGATGGCTGAAAATCGTAAACCGTTCCGTTCCCTCTGCCTTGCAAAACCTGGGATACACCTCTGAGCAAATCCGCGACATTGAAACGTATTGTCTGGGATCGGGCTCTTTGTCCGGTGCACCTCATCTGAATCCCGAAGCATTACTCCAAGCCGGCATCTCAAACAAGGAAATCGACGACGCCGAGAAACGCCTCCAATCCATGCTGAGCCTGGCACAAGTCTTCTCGCCCTCCTTTCTGGAAGCTTCCACACTAGCCAATCTGGGTTTAGCCGATAACCGCGAGGCCACGGGTCTGGACGTTCTGCAGTGTCTGGGATTTTCGGCGGCGCAAATCGACGAAGCCGAATTGCATGTTTGCGGTGCGCAAACCCTGGAGGACGCACCGCATTTGCAGCCGGAACATTACCCGGTTTTCGATTGCGCCACCAGTTGCGGACGAGGCGTCCGCAGTATCCAGGCCAAAGGCCATTTGCGCGTTATGGCGGCGGCGCAGCCCTTTATCAGCGGCGGGATATCCAAAACCGTGAACCTGCCCTGGGAAAGCGGAATAACGGATGTGCAGGGAGTGTTCGGAACGGCTTATGGCAAAATGATTAAGGCCATCACGGTTTACCGGGACGGCTCCAAGCTTTCCCAACCTCTGGGCAGCCTGCCCAAGGCAGCACAATGGATGGATGCCGCCCGCGAGCATGCGGCCCGGATCAAAATGACTCCCCTACCCTCCACTCCCTCACCCGAAGACGCTTTCATCACTCAGCCTGGAAGCCCTGGCAACGCCTCGATGCCAAGACGCCGTCGTCTGCCCACGCGCAGAGGCGGCTTCGTCCAGGAAGCCGGGATTTCGGGACACAAACTGTTCCTACGCACGGGAGAATATCCCGACGGCACCCTGGGCGAGATATTCATCGACATGTACAAGGAAGGGGC
>CAYNXV010000295.1:0-3033 GCA_964401245.1 uncultured Bifidobacteriales bacterium
AGGGCCGGGGAACGCTGGGTTGGGCGGCTTTCCGTTTCGGCCCGACGCGTTAATCGGCGCCGCAGCCCGGTATCTCGATGGGGGATAGCGCGGTAATCGTCGGATGGTTTCCGCACACCGGACAATCCGGATCCCGTTTTCCCGGGATTTCGCGGAACCGCATGGAAAGCGCGTCGTAGATGAGCAGTCTGTCGGTAAGCAATTCTCCCGCTCCCAAAAGGTATTTGACCGCCTCCGTAGCTTGCAAGGTACCCATGGTTCCGGCCACCACGCCCAACACTCCCGCTTCGGCGCAATTGGGCACCGCGTCCTTGGGCGGAGGTTCGCGGAACAAACAGCGATAGCAGCGGCTCTCGCCCGGAACCACCGTCATCACCTGACCCTCGAAGCGAAGCATTCCCGCATGTGAAAAGGCTTTTCCCGTCAGCACGCAGGCGTCGTTCACCAGGAATTTGGTGGGAAAGTTGTCGCTGCCGTCCAGGATGAAATCGTAGTTCCGGAAAATCTCCAAGGCGTTATGCGCGCCCAGGAACTCCCGGTGTTCCACCACTTTGACGTCGGGATTGAGTCGTGCGATTTTCTCCCGGGCCGAGTCGATTTTGGGACGGCCCACGTCTTCGGTGAAATGCAGGATTTGCCTTTGGAGATTGGTGTCGTCCACCGTATCGCCTTCGACGATGCCGAGCGTGCCCACGCCCGCTGCGGCCAGATAATAAAGGGCGGGGGAACCGAGCCCGCCGGCTCCTATGCAGAGCACCCGGGACTGGAGCAGCTTCATCTGCCCTTTGAAGCCGACGCCTTGCAGCATCAGGTGCCGCTTATATCTCCGCAATTGTCCGTCGTCGAGCAGCGGCATGGCGATTAGCGCGTTTGGTACAGCGGCGTGGAGAGATATCTTTCGCCGGTATCACAAATGAAAGTCACCAGGGTTTTGCCTTTGAATTCCGGGCGCTTGCCCAACTCGAACATGGCCCGCACATTGGCTCCGGCGGATACCCCCGCCAGGATGCCCTCTTCGCGGGCCAGGCGGCGCGCCATGTCCATGGCCTCATCGCTGGAAACGGTTATCACCTCGTCATACACCTTGGTATTGAGCACGCGCGGAATGAAGCCCGCGCCGATGCCCTGGATTTCGTGCCGGCCCGGTTTGCCTCCGCTGAGCACATTGGAGGATTCGGGTTCCACGGCTACGATGCGGATTTCGGGCTTGCGGGCCTTGAGGATTTCACCCACGCCCGTAATGGTGCCACCGGTTCCCACCCCGGCCACCAAGACGTCCACGGCGCCTTCGGTATCCTGCCAGATTTCCTGGGCGGTGGTACGGCGGTGGATGTCGGGGTTGGCCGGATTGTCGAATTGCTGAGGCATGAAACAATCGCCGCGATTGGCAACGATTTCCATGGCTTTTTCGATGGCGCCGGTCATGCCGAAGGCCGCCGAAGTCAAAATCAATTCCGCTCCGTAGGCTTTGAGCAGGTTGCGCCGCTCTTCGCTCATCGATTCGGGCATCACCAGGATGGAGCGATAGCCCTTGACCGCCGCTATCCACGCCAGGGCTATGCCCGTATTGCCGCTGGTGGGTTCGATGATGGTCATTCCCGGCCTGAGCTTACCCGAACGCTCGGCCTCCTCTATCATGTTGAGGGCTATCCTGTCTTTGACCGAGCCTCCGGGATTGTCGCTTTCAAGTTTTACCAGAAAAACGGAATCGTGATGGGGAACCAGCTTGTTGAGCTTGACCAGGGGCGTATGCCCGATGCGCTGCGTCATATCCGAGAAAATTTTCACGTTAACCCCGCTTTATCGATACGCTGTGAATCAAAGGTTGAAATCGAGATGCAATCCGCATTCGGTCTTGTCCTCGCCCGCCCACCGTCCGGAGCGCGTATCGTCGCCCACGGGCTTGCTGGTGCAGGTGACCGGACTGCAACCGATGCTGGTATAACCTTGGGCGGTAAGGGGATGTTCCGGAACCTCCCGCAGTTTCAAGTATAAATCGACATCCCCGCCGGGCATATCGGCGAAGGGGCAGATTTTGAATTTTCCGCCGCGTTGCAATTGCACGAAAGGAGTGCCTTTGCGCGTCTCGGATTGATCGCGCCTTAATCCGGAGAGCACGGCCTTGACATCCGACCGGCCCATGAAACGGGCCTGTACGGCCACTTTGTTGATGGCGCAGCAGGCGTTGGTGTCGCTGATGCGCGCGACATTGGCGACTTCCATGGCATAACGACGGTTGTCGGGATCCTCGGAGCGCATTTCCTCCAGGCGTATGCCGTAGGCGGATACCAGCGTATCGCGGTATTCCAGGGTTTCGGCGAAATGGAAAGTCGTGTCGATGAAATAAACCCGGATGGGTATTTTCACGCGGTAAAGGTGGTGGAGCAAGAGACCCGAGTCTCGACCAAACGAAGTGGTGGCGATGAGCTCCTGGCCGAACAGCTCGAAGGCCCGGCGCAGCCTATCGTCGGGGCTTAAAGCGGCGAATTCGGAGTCGAGACGCTCCGCAAAGGCCGGAGTGTATTCCACGGACGAGGTGGCCGGAGGATTGTTGGATGGAGCGTTCATAAGTAGTACATCATATAGGCGGGTTCCATATCGGCTCGCGCCTTATCGGCCAAATCCGCCAGCGAAACAGTGCTTAGTTTTTCTTCCACCAGCATCCGACCTTGTTGAAAAGTTTCGGCCAAAAGGGCGTTGACCACCGAATTTCCACCTTCCACAGCCGCGAGGGGAAATAGCTCACCTTCGGTTGACTTGATGATTTGGGCCAGCGAAATGGATTCCGGTTCCTGGGATAATTGATAGCCTCCGGTTTTTCCCCGCGCTCCTTTTACCAAACCCACGCTTTTCATGAGTATGGCGATTTGCTCCAGGAATTTGAACGGGATTTTGTATTCCTCGGCAATTTCCCGCAAATGCACGGGCCGTGCCTCTCCATTGCGCGATTTGATGGCCAAGGCGCAGAGAAAGTGCAGGGCGTACACGGTTTTGGAAGTCACTTTCATAGTTATAAATATACCATATCAAACC
>CAYNXV010000296.1:0-3015 GCA_964401245.1 uncultured Bifidobacteriales bacterium
GATCTCACCACCTGGCATATCACCGTGGCCAGGGAAAACGCCAAGAAACTGGAATTCTGGGTGAACGTAGCCGGTCTGCGTCCGGTGGTGCGCGCCATTCTCTCGAACGGCAGCATCTGGGAAATCAAGTCGATAGAACGGCGAAAATACTGGGCCTGGTGAAGCCGGGGGTTACCACGGCATAAAGCTACCCAACCTTAGCGGCTTCGGTTGGTGTGCCACTGGGCCAATTCCGATTCCTGCTGTATGCGAAATTGAATTCCCTGGGATAGTATGGACACAGCCTTGCTTTCCGGTCCCGACTTGTACTGATTCAGGATTTCCAACGCTTCGCTCAATTCTCCTTGGCGCTCTTTGGCGATTGCCAGATTGACGGCTGCGCGCTGGCGAACCTTGGTTTCCTTGTGGGCGAGGTCGGCTCTCCAGAGTTGTTGCGCTTTTTCCCAATCCTGGTTTTTAACCGATCCTGCCGCTTGTTTCAGACGGTCGGATCCTTTTTTGAAAACGTTTCTTTTCACAATGATGCTGCGGGGTGAAATGAGCGCAGCGGTTTGCCGCGCCAGCGGGGGAATCAGGGCCTCAACGACATGGCGTTTGGAGGGAAGGTCTGCGGGCCTTACCCCTTCGACGCAATGCTTGGAGCCATTACGCTGCAAATTGATGGTTGCCGCTACCGTACCGCTGGGGTCCAGGAATTCGCCTCTCAAATCGGCGGAAGCGGACCGGCAGGCATGCCGGATCCAGAGGGTGTCGCCCGCTTCGGAAACTTCGGGAAGGGATTCCCATTCATCCTTGCCAATGAATTCAAGCCGCATTCTCAGGCGCAAGTCGGCGTCCCCATCCTTCAGCTGAAACCATCCCTTTTCGAGAATGGCATCTTCCATGGCTTCCCGGGCTTCGCGATGGGCCCGTATGGCAATGGTTTCCAATTCGTGGGAGGCCAAGCTTTCACGAATAATGTTCACGATGATTCCCTTATCTCTTTTTTCGGGAAGCGGCTCCCATTCTCCTTCGACCCTTACGCGTTCGAGAGAGAAGTCACGCGCGCCTTCAATCCGTATTTGCGGAGGCAGGTCCATGCGGAGGTGGGCCGGCATGGTGGAGCAGCCGGAGAGCCAATAGGATATGACGGTCAAGAGGGCCACGGGGAGAATAGGTTTGGTTTTCATGGTTAATGGATACTGCAAAGGTCGCGCCATACGGGATGGCTGGAAACAGGTCCCCAATTTCACTTCACCTTCTTTCACTTTTTCTCACTCCTCTGTCCATATCAATGGCGTTTTTTTTCGTTTTTTCGGCTGAAATCCCATTTTATCATTTCGGCACGGCGCTTGCATTCCAGAACTGCAGATTTCGACGCCACCGGAAAAGCCGGCGGGTCGGCATCGCCGCCTTCGATGAATATAAACCATCGATGATGCGGTTATCACAAACCGAAAAGGAAAAGCCATGTTCAATGGACTCGAAATCACCCAAGTCGCCGTACACCCCCTCAAGAACAAGCAGCCGGACAATGCCTTGGAAGCGTTTGCCCGGGTGGTGTTGAACGATCAATTCGTCATCAACAGCATCCGCGTGGTGCAGGGAAAATACGGACTGTTCATTTCCTTTCCCCGTGAATTCAACGCGGCGGAAAAAAAAGGATATAACCTGTGCTTCCCCTTGTCGAAGGAATTGCGGGACCACATCTCCGAAAGGGTGTTGGAGGAATTCGCACTCGCTGCGGTCTGAAAACTTCTGTTCAATCAACCCGGCCTTCGCGGGCCGGGTTTTTTCTCTTCTTTTTTTCACCGGCTTCCGTTCCAGTAGCGGTCTCGTCCTTTCATCCTTTCCCATTTGGAGAATTAAGATCATGCAAGTCACTTCCATTGAAATCCGTCCCGCACCGCGTGGAGAAGACGCGGTAAAAGCCATCGCCCATGTCGTAGTCAATAATGCCCTGGCCCTCCGGGGCATCCGCATCCGCAAGGGACGCTACGGTTACTTTCTGGCCTTTCCCAGACAGGCCCTGGGCTCGCCCTACCGTGTATTTGAAACCACTTCGCATAAACTGCGGAGGGTGCTGGAATCCCAAATCGTGCGGGAATATGAATTGGCGATTTCGCGGTCCATGGTGCAATCCTTTTTATAGGGTAGGGGGGAGCGATATGCTGTCCATCGTCCATTCGGCCGCGGTACTGGGAATCGAAGCTTATTTGCTGACCATCGAAGTCGATATCAAGCCCGGATTGCCGGGCTTCAGCATGGTGGGTCTTCCGGATTCGGCGGTGAAGGAAGCCCGCGAGCGGGTTTTTTCCGCCTTGCGCAATTCGGGATTCGAAATTCCCAGCCGTCGCATGACCATCAATCTGGCGCCCGCGGATATCAAAAAAGAAGGCACCTCCCTGGATTTGCCCCTGGCCATCGGGATTCTGCGGGCTTCGGAACAAATCCCCCCCTTTGCCGTGGGGCAGGCCATTCTGGTCGGTGAGTTGGCCCTGGACGGCACGCTCCGGCCGGTAAAAGGAGTGTTACCTGTTGCCATGGAGGCGGCGCGCAGGAAATGCCCATGTCTGATTGTTCCAGCGGGAAACTACCATGAAGCCAACATGGTCTCCGGGGCGCATGTGCATGCGGTGGAGCATCTGTCCCGCGTGCTGGAAATTCTCGCCGGTCGGCCATGTCCGGTGCGTCCGGCCCCGGCCCTGGCGGATACCGCCGAACTTATGGGCCTGCCGGATTTCTCCGACGTCAAGGGACAGCACCAGGCTCGCCGTGCCTTCGAAGTCGCCGCCGCGGGAGCGCATAACCTCATCTGCATGGGCAGCCCGGGGTGCGGCAAATCCCTGATGGCCAGGAGATTGCCGTCCATCCTTCCGCCGCTGTCGGATGACGAGGCCCTGGAAACCACCAAAATATATAGCGTGGCTGGCTTGCTGCAGGCCAACACGGGCCTGATGCGGCGGCGTCCGTTCCGATCTCCCCATCACAGCATCAGCCCCTACGCCTTGGTGGGAGGCGGAAGCCCGCCCCGGC
>CAYNXV010000297.1:0-2964 GCA_964401245.1 uncultured Bifidobacteriales bacterium
GGCTACCAAGCCTTCATAGCGTAGGCCATGGATTCGAGCGAAAGCGTCGGCTTCCACATAGGACCCGCGGAAGGAAGGACCCGGTGCAGGGGTACTCGCCTCCGTGATTTTCTTTTTGGAATCACCTAGGAGTTGTGTTCCCGTCGCGCGCACGGAGAACAGGCGTACTTCATCGCGTAGAAACTCCGCACCCCAGTGCAGCCGGGGCGCGAAGGCATCATTTACCCAGGTCCGCATTGCTCTTGAGATAGGCATCGGGACTCACATTGGCGTCGGATCCGTAGTAAATATGCGGCGTCACAAATATGAGAAGCTGACTGCGCGTCTTGACCATGTCGCTGTTCTTGAAAAGCCAGCCGAGTATGGGAATGGACCCCAGAAAGGGCACCTGCCGGGAAACGCGGTTGTTCGATTCCTTGACCAGACCACCCAGCACGATGGTTTCGCCGTCGCGCAGCCGTACCTTCGATTTGAGCATACGATGGTTGAGCGTCGGCGGCACTCCCGAGCTGAACGACCCTTCGGGTTCGGAAAAATCAGGAACAATCTCACAGGTGATTTCGCCCTTGCCGGTGACGAAAGGGGTAACCGTGAGGGTGACATTCGCTTCAATTTTCTCGAATCGCTCGGTGGAGCGCGTGGTCACGCCATCGCCTTGGCTGTAATCGGTTTCGGATTTGAGCAGGAAATACTGCGTCTGTCCGATTTTCAAGGTGGCCTCGGACCCATTAAGAGTGCTGATTTGCGGCTTGGAGCGGATTTTGAGAACCTTTTCTTGTTCCAAAGCTTCTACGCGTGCTACAAAATTTTTGGGAAGCGAAATCACATCGCGCAAGCCCGGAACCGCATTCAATATATTCTGGCTGCGCTCCTTGTTAAGCACCTGCTCGAAATCGGGGAAAATACTCTCTTTGCTCGGAACCTTGCGATAATCGCCCAAGAATAGATCGACACCGTATCTCCGAATTTTATCCATGTCCACGTCAACCACTAGGGCTTCTATGAGGATTTGCGGCACGGGCAAGTCGATTTGATCGACATAATGGGCGATGCCGTCGATGGTTTCATAAGTGCCCAATACCATGATGGCATTCTGGCTTTTAACCAGTTTCAGCTGGGCGTTCTTGACCAGACTTTCGGGAAGAATTTCCAGGGCTTCTTCGGCTTTCAAATGCTTGAGCACGATGAGCCGCGAATTGTCTACCACCTGCATGCTTTGCGGGCCGATGAAATAAATGCCGTTGTTGGCCCAGAAGGTGTAATCGGAGCCACGGAATAGGAATTGAAAGGCACTTTCGATGGGTACGTCGGTAACCTTCATGGTGGCAGAACCCTTGAGGTCGCCATAGACCACCGTGCTGATGCCCGATTGCGCCACGATGGAGGCGATGATATCGGTGATGGGCGCCTGGGTCACTTCGAGGCTGACTAACTTGTCCTTCACAGAAACGCGCATGCGTCCGCTGTTGGGGGCGCCGGCCTGGGGAGTCGATTGCCAGGACTCCTGCACCAGGGTGATGACGCCGTCCTTTTCGCGCAGCAGGAAACCGTTGTTCTGCGCCAGGAGACGCAAGGCCTTATCGAATTCCAGGTCCTGTAAAAAAGCGGTCATCTCCCCTCGCGCCCCGTTTTCCACCATGATGGTGCGGCCGGTGGTCTCCACCAACTTTCGCACTACATCCTGCGCGGGAACCTTTTGCAAATCGAGGGATAGCTTGCCGTTCTTGTATAACACCACGAATTTTGGTTTCGGCGGTGCGGGGGGAGCGGGTGCCGGCCTTTTTTCCACCTTGACGGCGCCATGGGAAACCGAGAGGCGATAGCCATTTTCCTCGGCAATGAGTTTGAGCGCATCCTTGAGTTTGATTTTGTGCAGATTTACGGAAACGGGTCCCTTCACTTCCGGAGCCATGAGAATGTTGACCTTATGCTGCATTCCCAATCCTTGCAGCACGTCTCGTACGTCGGTATCGCGAACATTCAGTGATTCGACGAGGATGGAATCGTGGATGGGTAGCACTACGGGAGTTTCGGGCTCGGGTGATTCATCGGCATCAGCATTGGAACTGGAAGCTGCAGCGGTTTGGGCTGCCGCTTCGGAGGCCGATTCAGTCGTCGGAGCGGTGGAGGCAGGCGCGGAGGGAGTAGTCGGTGCTGTTGACTGGGTGGAAGCGGGCGTAGAGTTTGGCACGGCGGATTGAACCGCCGGGGAATTCGTTTGTTGCCGGGCCTCAATGGCTTGCAGTCTTTCCTGGCGCAGGGAATCACGAATGAATGCGCGCCGTGCCGCTGGGGACATTTGCGAGGCTTCGTCTTGGGCCAATGCCGGAGTCGGAAGCATTGCCAAAATCAGAAAACCTAGAAGCAGTCGCAATTTTGAGTTCAAGCCGTCTCCCGTAATACTTCTTCCATCGAGGTGAATCCCGATCGCACCTTGTTCAAACCGTCCTCCCGCAGGGAGACCATTCCTTCTTTGAGGGCCTGCTCCCGAAGGTGGCTGGCATCCTTTTTTTCCGAAATCAGCGCGCGCAGGCTATCGCTCAAAGGTAGTATTTCGTACAACCCAACGCGCCCGGAATAACCGGTATGGTGACAAAGCGGACACCCCCGCGTGGGACGCGCCAGAGGCGGTTTTTCCGGATCCGCGCCATCCACCTCGCCACAATGCGGGCATAGCCGACGTACCAGCCGCTGGGCGCCAATCAGGGTCAGTGCCGACGACAGCAGAAAAGGCTCTATGCCCATGTCGAGCAAGCGGGTTACCGCGCTGGGTGCGTCGTTGGTATGGAGGGTGGAAAGCACGAGATGCCCCGTCAGGGCCGCGCGCACGGCGATTTCGGCGGTTTCTCGGTCACGGATTTCTCCCACCATTATAACATTGGGGTCTTGCCGCAAAATGGTGCGCAGGGCATTGGCGAAAGTGTAATCGACTTCCTTTTTCACCGCGGTTTGCGTGATGCCATC
>CAYNXV010000298.1:0-2963 GCA_964401245.1 uncultured Bifidobacteriales bacterium
GTAACGGCGGCGATACGACCCGAAGGGGTATCGATTTTCTGCTCGGTTTTTTTCTCCCACAGCGACCAACCGAAACCGATGAGCAGCCAATACAGGAATTTCGGCGTGGTATGGGAACCGGCATCACCCACCATCAAGGCGGCCGCCAGCCCGATAAGGGCATAAAAGGAGTATTTGGCAGGGAGGGATCCCCGTTTCAGGTAGGCATGACCCAGACTGAACAGCGCCCCGGAGAGCAGGCCTATTTCGCAGGATAGCCCCACCGCCCCTTTTTCGGCGAGCATTTGGAGGTAATGGCTGAATGCCGTAGCATGCGGTCCGAAAGGATTGGGGAAGGCATCGCCCAGCGATTGCCGGAATTCAAGGGCCTTGAACACGAAGCTGCCGGTTCCGGAGCCGAACAGGGGATGGGAGAGGAAGAGATGCCCGGCGGCGCGCCAGTTGTCCCAGGGCATGCCCAATTCGGGAGCCACGGGAAAGAACAATCTCGCCACCTTGTCGAAGGAATTGCCGGGAAGCAGGGAGAGAAAGGCGCCGACGCACCAGGCGATTCCCGCGGCCAAGAGTAATTTGGCGGCATGGGGTTTTTTCGCCTGGGGATTGAGCGATAGGATGATAAGCGGCAATAGGCTGACCAGCAGCCCGAGATGGGCGCCGCGGGCATTGACCAGAAACAGGGAATAGAAGGCGAGCAGTAACGACAGGTAGATGAAGAATCGCACGGGCGCCCAATGGAGGTGATCGCCTTCGATGAGATAGAAATGATAATAGATGGCCGCTACGAGTACCGCACCGTAGGCATGGGGACTGGAAAAAAAAGAAGTCGGGCTTCCCGTCCAATCGGTAGGGCCGAGATGAGCGAAGGCGAGCATGTCCCAGAAACCGCGCAGCATAGCCACCATCAACGCCAGGAGAACCAGTTGGTGCACGATTTTGGCGGGGCGGCCGTAACCGACAAGGAAGGCGAAGAGAATAACGAACAGGGAAAGCGCTTCGCTATGGTGGGGCTGTAGGGACGTCAGGTTCCAGAAGGAGTAGGCCCAATAAAAGGCGAAGGGCAATAGGGCGGTGGAAATCCGGAAGTTTTGGATTTGGGTGAGCCAGAGAGCGAGTAGGCCCACGAAAATCAGCAAGGGTTTAAGGGCATCACTCTGGGAGAAAAAAGGGGTGAAGGCGAGGAGAGCGAGTAGCACCCAGGATTGGAGGATAGGGGGAGCTGACTGTTCCAGACGGTGCAGGGTGGAGGACAGGGAGGACATTCTATTAGTATAGCGCCGGAAAGGGGCGCATGCTAACAATTGATGCGGAGATAGGAGGCGTCTGGGAAGGGAATATCAATATGGGGTGAAAATAAAAAACCGGCTGCCGAAGGGCAGTCGGTTTTAAAGAACTACAATCGTATTTAGTTAAAGTTAGGCATCAAGTGTGCGCAGGCAGCCGCAACTGCACGGGTAAAGTCCGCATCTCCATCAGCACCAACTGCCGCGGTGGTGCTTACCACTTCGTTTGCGCCGCAGCTTCCATCCAAGGGAACATTAGTAGTTGCCGTCAACTGGCCAGCGCCTGGTACAGCATAGGTCCACCAGTCAGAGGTGGGTATTCCGAATCCCACCTGAGTATTGGTGCCGGGAGCACCTGTCTCCTGGATATAGGCTGCCTGCAACGTCTCAAAGTTGGCGGCAATGGTTGGAACTTCCGCACCCTTCGCCTTCGCACTTACACCAATCATTCGGGGAATGGCGAGTGCAGACAAGATACCGATGATGACGATAACCACCATCAGCTCAATCAGTGTAAAACCCTTTTGTGAATTCATCTTAGTACTCCTTGGACGGTTGAGGTTCTGGTAAAAAAGCCGAGATGGTTTCATCTTATGCTTTTTTCTGAGAGCATGCAAGCGCAAGCATCGTGCCGGAAACGGGAACCGCGAAATAACCCTATTTTTGACTGCATCGTATTCAAAAAACGCTGGGCTCCCTGGATTCTCTGGTCGATTTTTCGCGATTTGCGAATTTCCGGGAGGAAAAATGCAAAACTCTAGGACCTAATCTTGGGAATTTTCAGGGTCGGGGGGTATGGATATACCCAGAGCCTGGAAGAGACCAGCTCCTTGGGGTGAAAGGCTTCCACTCAAGTATTCATGAATAAGGCCTATTCCAATCATTTCGGAACGGGGTTCTATTTTGATTTCCGCAAGAACCTTGCCAACCAGGTGCCGTTGCCGGGCGGTGGGCGGCGTTTCATCTTGATAGAGTTTGATCAGCCTTTCCACCAGAATTTCCGCCTGCATGGGGTTGGTGTTGACTTTATAAGTATCCACCAAAAACGCCAAAGCCATGCGCCGGTCGCCCCCCTTGTTCCGGAACGAAGCGGCCAGGGTTTTGATATGCGACGGCACTTCATTATTGGTAAGCACGGGTTTAAGGTAATCGGAAGCTTTCAGGTAATTGGAATCCAACTTCACCTGGGCCATGGCCAGGTAGAGCCGCAGGCGCCAGTCATCCGGAAACTCGTAAACCCCTCTCTCCAGAATTTCCAATGCCGTGGATAATTGCTCCTTATCGCGCGTCAAAATTACCCCGGAAAATTCATAGGCCGGCTTCATTCGTGGGTTTAGGGTGGTGGCTACGTCGAGAATATGCCCCAGCCAGGCATACCCCTTTTCCATGAAATAGGCGTCGGCGAAATAGGTCATTCCCTTTACCATCAGCAGGCTTCCCGCCGCTTCGTCGAAATCCAGCACCATGGGTTTGAGGAATTTGCCCGAGGGGAGATAGGTGAATTGGTCCTGGAACCAGTCTTCCGGTTTGGTGGCGTCAATGCGTTTCAACACCCGGGTGGAGGCGAAAATCAGGAGAACTATTACTAATAGGCCGAGGGCAGTGCGCATGGGGGTATTTTGCCAAATTGGGGAGTAAAAGGCCATTTAAAATGGGAGCTTTCAAAAATAACTCAAAAAGCAA
>CAYNXV010000299.1:0-2959 GCA_964401245.1 uncultured Bifidobacteriales bacterium
TATCGCCTGCGTGTATTCGCCTTTTTGCATGCGGCTCGCGGCCATTCCATGCAAAGCCCCCGAGGTGATGAGGCTGAACTTTTCGGTATCCAGGTCCACTTTCGCAAATGCCTCTATGGCCTGGTCGTAATTTCCTTCACGGAAGTAAGTCTCCCCCAGTAACAAATTGGCTTTGGAGCGAACCAGCTTCGGCCTGTCCTTTTCCACGAAATGGGTCAGGAATGCCCGGGCGGAGTCCAATTTACCTTCACTGAAATAAATATAGGCTTGACCCAATTCCCGATTGGCCTCCACTTCGACGGCGTTCTGGCTTCGATTGAAATAAACCAGTCCCGCCACCAGCGCAAGCGCGGCGATGATCACGGTCAGCGCCGAGCGGCCGTACCGGGGAATGAACACGAACGTGACCCACTCCGAAAAGGTCATTTTTGCGTTTTCACCTTCGATAGGCTGATTTTTGACTTCGTCTTTTTGTTGCACTTCTACTCCCGATAAAATGCGGAATTATCGCAAATTGGGCAAAAACTAGCTTTCGCCCCCCACGCGGTCAATAAAGTGAGAGCTGGATTCCATGCCGACATGTGGTATAATGGGGTCAATTCCCGAAAAGAAACCCATTTATCCGCTTACCCGAAATGCCGCACTCCGCTCAAGTCCACCCTTACGACCTCCTCTCCAGGGAATTGATGCTCAACTCCTTGGCCAGCGACGTCATCCGGGTCATGATGGCCGCGCCTACCCGGCAAAAAGCCTTATCCAGCCTGCTGATGGGGATTTCGGAGATAACGGGAATCCATAGCCTAGCCCTGTTCCGTGTCAATTTACAAACTTCATGTCTCGAACCTTTGGCCAGCGGGGAGTTGAGCCGCGCCTGCCTGCGACGCTGCCGCCCCCGGATGAACGCGCCTCCAATGCAAAACGGTCTGGGGACCAATTCGCAAATCATAGTCGATACCGTCGACTCCGAAGATGCTTTCCATGCCTTGGGCGCGAGCGCCTACGCCCTTTTCTCCCTGGTCCTGCCGGGCGCGGAAAGCACCAAAAAAAATGGCGTCATGGTCGAAACCCTCTACCTCTGGCTGAACTTATCGCCTCCGTCCACTCCGCTTACCGCGCCGGCCATAGGTACGCTCCGTTTCCTTTCGCAACAAGCGGCCCTGGTATTGGAAAACCTCCGTATCAGGCAGGAGCTTTCGGGCACCAATAAACGTCTCAAGGGTCTGAATCTGGCGCTCAACCAGGCCCAAGCCCGGATCGATGAGGACCTGAACAGAGCCCGCTCCATTCAGAAAAGCCTTTTGCCCCAGCATGACGATCCGGCCCTACCGGTGCAATCCGCCTATAGGTATCTCCCCGCCGGCGTCGTAGGCGGCGATTATTTCGACTGCTTCCAATTGGAAGGAGGCCGCGTCGGAATGGTAATCGCCGACGTATCGGGCCACGGCATCGCCGCCTCGATGATTATGTCCATGTTCAAGGTTCTGCTCAAAACCCTGGCGGCCGGCGACGCTTCTCCCGTCCGGGTATTGAAGCATATCAATTCCATTCTCCTGGATGAAATCGAAGGGGCGCATTTCATCACCGCGTTCTACGCCGTATTCGACAAGGCCACCCGGAAGCTGACTTACTGTAATGCGGGGCATATTCCCCAGTACCTCTTGGAAGCGACGGGAATCAGGGAATTGACTTCGCAGGGATTGTTCTTGGGTTCTTTCTCCGATACCTTTTTGACGGAAGACACCATTTCCATAGGTTCGCCGGCGAGATTGGTGCTGCTTACCGATGGCCTAACCGAATCGGCGGACCGCGACGGAAGGCTGTTTTCGCGGGCCCTGGAAAAACTCCTGGAGCGCACCCGGGGAGAATCTCCGGCGGAAGCCGTGGCGAAGGTGATGGAGGCCTCCATGAATTTCCATGGAAAATCGGGTGTCCAACCTTCCAGCCAGAAGGAATTGAGCGACGATATCACTGTAGCTATCCTTGATCTGTGATTCCCGCAAGACCGCCCTGTATTCCGGCTTTTTCCGGTGAAGCCGTAACCGCCTTCTTCACCACCCGACTGGGTGGAGTGAGCCGGCCTCCATTCGCCTCCCTGAATCTGGGACGATATACCTCGGACCTTCCGGATAATATCGACGCCAATTGGGCCCGGCTACTCGGCGCCTACGGTTTGGAAAACCGCCTGCTGCGCATACCCAAACTGGTGCATGGAAACGGTTTGCTCGACGCGGATGCAGCCGACGACGCCACGGCGGCCGAAAACGAAGCAGCGGATGCCATTTATTCCCGTGATCCGAATACGGTATTGGCCGTAACGGCGGCTGACTGCCTTCCCGTGCTGATACACGATCCTGCCACGCGGCTGATAGCCGCCGTGCATGCGGGATGGCGGGGAACCCGGGCGCTCATCCTGGAAAAAACCTTGCGCGCCCTGCTGGCGAAAAACCTGATCCGCGCATCCACGGTCTTGCTGGTATTCGGACCCTGTCTCCAGGCGAACCGTCTTGAAATCGGGTCCGACTTGGCCGAAACCCTCCCTGCCAAAAGGGTTCTGCGGCAGAACGACAGAGTTACCTTTGATATTCCCGGTGCCAATCTTGACCAGGCTTTGCGGATGGGAATCCCGGCCGCCCATATTGAAATACGGGGCGAATGCACCTGGGAAGATGAGGAACGTTTTTTTTCGCATCGCCGTGATGGCGGTGCTACCGGGCGGATGGCGGCGATAATCGCCTTGGAAAGCCCGAGAAGGACCCGCTAGGCGGATATTCATTGCAGGAAAATCTTCAAAAAGCTAAGATAGAGGGCATTATCGCTTTTCATCCAAGGAGATTTTCATGAAGGCTATGCATTGGAAGGTTCTGGCTCTGGTCGGCGGTTTAACCGTCTCCTCCCATGCCCTATTCGGAATCGGCGCTCATTGGACACCGGCTCCCGGGCTGGAAATCCCCTCCTCGGA
>CAYNXV010000300.1:0-2931 GCA_964401245.1 uncultured Bifidobacteriales bacterium
TCCAGGTATTTTTCGATTTGGTGGAGGTTGGCGTAGATGAATCCGATGGGATTGTTGAGTTCATGGGCTATGCCGGCCACCAATTGACCGAGTCCCGCCATTTTTTCGCTGTGGATGAGCTGCCGCTGGGTGCGTTCGAGTTCTTCCAGCAATCGCCTCAACTCGGCATTTTTCACTTCCAGCTCCTGGGTATAATGCTTGCGGGCCATGCTGCGGGCCATGGCCCGGGCCGAAGCCCGGAATCCAAAGCCGGCGAAAGCCATACCCACCAAAGCGAAAAGCACGACTTGCCGGCGCTGGGGATCACGCGCCCCCTGATTCAGAATGCGCGTCCCCTCCGACCACAACGCTGCAACCATCCCGCTTTCGCGCACATGCACACCTACCTTCTCCGCCGAGTCGCGGGGCACCTTGCGCACCACGACCTTGCCGGAGGGAAAGCGGACGCGTATGCGAAGGTCCTTGCCGCTGTCGCTGTCGGCGGCGATAGGATAGCTGCCGATATAGGAGCTGAGATATCCGTGATTCCCATGCGCCTGCAGGCTTTGCTTGAGATTCCAGGGAATTTCCTTGGTCGCGCCGGACTGCCTTTCCCAAAGGCTGATATGCGAGCCTATTCCGTGGACATTGGAGCGAACGCCTCGCAGCTTCACTTCTATCATGCGCTTTTGCGACGGAGGTCCCAATTGCACGGAGCTGGAGCTGTCCCGCGAAGCGAAAACCATTTCGAGTCCGGGAGAGGGGAGTAAATCGGCGAACATGAATCCGGTATTGTAACTGGAGCCGGGATTGGCAATGCCGACTTCGTCAAGGGGTCGGCGATGGAATCGGTTCGCCCGGTTTTCGTAATAGGCGATGGGGCCGCGGCTGGTGATAATCAAATCCGGATCCCCGTCGCCGTCATAATCCGCGAAGCCGCCCCCATAGCTGTCCAGCGAATCGGTCAGGCCCCATTCCAGTCCTTTCTCTTCGAAAAGTACGGATTTGGGAGGCGATGTCCATGCGTTCAACGAAACCGCTTGCGCAGGAGGATTCAATCCGTTGATGAACAGCCAATCGCGACCGTGCCTCACGGTTATCAGCAAATCCACGTCCCCGTCATTATCGACATCCCCGGGAAGAATGGCGTTGGTGCGAACCCCCGTTACGGCGGGCAAATCCACCGGGATGGGGCGGAAGCGGAAGGGGGCTATCTGTTCATAAAGCCGCAGCGGATGATTCCAGCCGGTTACGGCAAGATCGAGATCGCCGTCCAAATCGAAATCGGCGAACAAGGCGCCCTGCGAACCCGAGTCGGACACCAATCCCGCCGAGTCGAGGGGTATGGGGATGAGCTGTAAACCTTTGTCGTTGCGGTAAAGCCGCATGGGTCCCGTTTCGTTGGTGAGCAACAGGTCGGGAAATCCATCGCCGTCGAGGTCGCCCCAGATTCCCATGTTGGCGTCGGTATCGCGTTCCAGGCCTATCTTCTGGGTGACGGAGCGGAAGGTCCCGTCCTTTCGGTTATGCAGGAGATCGAGGGCATCCCCCCATCCGCATATGAGAATATCCACCGCGCCGTCATTGTCGAAATCCACCGCGCTGGCTCCCAGTTCGAGGTTACGGATGCCCTGCGGCATGAGGTTGCCGCCGACACCCGCGGAAATGGAGCGGTCCCGGAAAACTCCGCCGCCCTCATTGATAAGCAGGCGGTTCAATGTGCGGAAGCCGACCAGGTAAATGTCGGGCCGCCCATTCTGATTGAAATCGGCGATGGCCACTCCGTAAGCGTCTCGGATATCCGGAACATCGGCCTGGGTGGCGCCGGCGCGGGAATAAGTGAGGGATAGGAGGAAAACCGTGAAAACGGCCAGGCTCCATCGTAATATCATGCGCCTTAAAACTCCGTGGTGGCAAGAAGCCTTAAACTAGCAAAATGAAAAGCCCGACCCGGCGATGGCAGGGTCGGGCAAAAGGGAAGGGGTGATTCAACGGCCGACGCTTACATATTGCGACTGCCGCTGGTGCTTTTGGCCGCGTTCATGACCGCCGCTTTTTCGGTTTTCGTACCGATTGTCCTGGCGTTTATCATAGCGTTTGTCATGGTGCTTTCCATGATGTTTACCATGGTGCTTGTCATAACGTTTCTCGTGTTTTCCCGGATGATGGTGCACTACCACTTTGCGGGCGGGAGCATGTTTATGCACTATCACCTTCCGCACCGGTGCCGATTTGTGGATTACCACATGCCGGGTCGGGGGCGCATGATGCACAATCACCTTTCTTACCGGCTCATGGTGGACAACCACATGCCTGACCGGGGGGCTATGTCTCACCACGGTGACCTCTTCATAGGCCATATCGCAATAATCTGGGTCGTAGGGATCTTCGATGACCACCGGTCGGGGATGGCCCCAGGTTTTGCCCACCGACACTTCTCCGTGGGGAAAACCAACGGTTACCCGGGCATGGCCGTAATCCCCGGCTTGCGCGGCCAGGGGCAGGAAAACCAGGGAGCCCAGCCAGCCTGCGCGATATCGTGTGAATAAAGATGTGAACATAAATCCTCCTCGGTTCGTTTTTCTCCCCGGAGCGCCCCTGAATCGGGTTGCGCGCCGGAGATTATGCCGAGAGTAAATCAAAACCCGGGCCAATCGAAAAAAAGCGTTAATCGGGGTGGCATCACCCCAATCCGGGAATTTATACGCGGAAAAAGGAGGTGTCGCCGATTCACGCGTCAAGCGGATGGACAGTATTGTCCAGCAAATCGCATACGGGCATGGCCTCCAACGCCGGGTCTTCGATGAGCAGGTAGAAGAGCGCGCGGGTTTTGTCGGCAGGGAACCGGGAGGAAAGATTGTTCTCCAACTTGCGTCCGAGAGGCGCCAAGGCCTCGTCCCGCCGCCTGCGGTGTCCCAAGGGGTATTCCACTTCCACCTTTTCGGAAGCGGA
>CAYNXV010000301.1:0-2930 GCA_964401245.1 uncultured Bifidobacteriales bacterium
GCGGTAATATGCCTCGTAACGTCTCGGATATCTCCGTCCAGGAGACCGGCCAGTACGTGGACATCATCGCCTCCCCTCGCAGCACGGGCAGTCTGCTCAAACCTTTCCTATATGCCGCCATGCTGGAGGCCGGAGAAATTCTCCCGGGAACATTGATACCGGACATCCCATCGCGAATCAACGGCTATGTACCGGAGAATTTCGATCGCGGCTACGAGGGCGCCGTGCCTGCCCATATGGCCTTGGCCCGCTCCCTGAACATCCCCGCCGTGCGCATGCTCCGAGACTACGGCATCGAGCGCTTTCTTCATACACTACGCGGCATTGGGATGACAACCGCCACCCGCGGCGCCGGCGACTACGGCCTCACTCTCGTGCTGGGCGGTGCCGAAGGAACGCTGTGGGAAATGGCCGGACTCTATGCCGGCTTGGCCCGGGAGGCTGGGCGTTTTTCCATGCCAACCCCAGATGCGAAAAACTTACGAACCTTCTTCCCGTCCCGATTTTTAAAAGCTCAAAACAGAGTGGTACCAACGACCGAGTCTGGAACGACGGGCAAATCTCCTCCTTCTCTTTCCGAGAATTCCCGTTCCCCGGGTACCCTCGGCCCTGCCTCCGCCTGGTTAACTTTGCAGGCCATGGCGGAAGTGAGCCGTCCCGATGAAGAAAAGCATTGGCGCAGCTTTGCCTCCAGCCGGTGGGTGGCTTGGAAAACCGGTACCAGTTTTGGTTTCCGTGACGCCTGGGCAGTGGGAGTGACACCAGAATATGTAGTGGCGGTATGGATAGGTAATGCCAGCGGCCAGGGTCGACCCGGCATGACCGGCATTCAGATGGCCGCCCCACTATTGTTCGAAACTTTCAATTTGTTGCCGGCCACCACGACTTTTGCCACACCCATGTCCTCCCTGCTGCAGATTCCCGTCTGCCTAAGGAGCGGAATGCGTCCCTCACCCCACTGTCCCTTGAAAGACAGCGCCTGGATTCCCGCAGCAGGCTTGCGCACGGCAGCCTGTCCATACCATCGCCTGGTCCACCTGGATCTCCAGGGCCGTTTCCAAGTACACGACGATTGCCAGAAGGTGGCAGAGATGCAGCATGTGCCGTGGTTCGTGCTGCCGGCGTCCCAGGAATGGTATTATCGGCAGCGGCATTCGGATTACCTGCCCCTGCCGCCCTGGCGGCAGGATTGCGAAGAGGGTGGTTCAGCCTTGGGAGGTTCCCGTGCAATGGATCTCATATACCCGCGGGGTATGGCCAAGATCTATGTGCCGGTGGACCTGGATGCCCAAAGGAGCCGCACTGTTTTCGAGGCAGTACACCGGGATCCGGGGGCGTCGGTGTTTTGGCATTTGAATCAGAACTTCATAGGGCAGACCCGAGAGTTCCATAAGTTGGCTATTGATCCAGGGCCCGGAACCCACAAACTGCTGCTGGTGGACAACTATGGAGAGCGCCTCGAGCACACTTTTGAAGTTCTTGCCAGGGATGAGGCGACAGGAAAGTGATAAGAAGGCAGAGGTATTATAATCTAAGGTTCCCAGCCTGACTCTCTATACTCAGGCCCATAAATGATACGGAGGTATTGCTCGCGACCGGGAATTTTAATTGTCGCCAATCACCGGCCTCTTCCCTGAGGCAAGAAAATCGGGATAAATAACCCGTTACTGGGAGGCTTTTTGCGTTTGGACCGGCAACTCAAGGATGCATTGGAATTCCAATCCTTTCCAGAGCACAGCCCAAGTGATTTTGTAACTCCAAAACTACCTCTCGAAGATTCCCCATCGGGACGGAAATCCTGTTATTCTTCACGAAAGCATTCCACTGTCGGTTTTTTTGGAGATCTTCGAAAAATGCTTCAGTCAGTGCTGTGGGCTTCTGCCTTGGAATTGTCACTCCTCGGCGCGTGAAGGTTCTCTCCATGGCTTCGGCCAATATTTCACAATCAAGAGGAATGTTCCGGAAAATAACGCAAAGATCGTAGAAATCCTTCATGCGCGAATTTGCCAGGTCTAGCGTCACCATCGCCAGAAACTTTTCCGCTACAGCCGTATACGCCGGATAGGCCAGAAGCTTCGGTGCCGGACCGTCAAGCAGTGTCGGAAATATAATGGGTTCTGGAGCCGGGGTGATGGCATCACCATATCCGACATCAACCTGCAGGTCAATCCGGGTCCGCGTAAGCAGGGCCTGCAATTGGACTCGCAAGCCGGGATAGTCCTGACCTTCTTGAATTCGCGAGACTCGTATCGAGTCCGGATTAAAAACTAGGCCGTCAATTCCGGAATGATCCGGTACACACAACCCACGGAATATGCCGGCCAACATTTCCGGCTCGGATGGTCCTTGACCAAGCAAATCCACATCGCGGGTAGTGCGGAAGAAATGGCCGAACCATACAAGAAACAAGCTTGCTCCTTTAAGAATAAAACGCTGTCCTTCCGGTGATTGCGAAAGCCGGTATAGCATGCGCTCAACCCCGTAACGCGAAAGCACCAGGGTATGCTCTTCGCCTGATGATTTGCTGAAGTTGAGGAGGCGCTGTGCAATGGAATGGGCAATGTTCTTCAAACAATTGCCTCCATGTCCAGGTAGGGCCGTATCACATTTTCAACGCGGCAAACCTTGGCCATTTTCAAGATTTCAGTTCGCGTGGTCTTGCGCGATCGGAGGGCTTCTCGAAGCGCCTCCATAGCTACATCCAAGCCTACCTTATTGCGCAATTTGAACAGATCCGCCACCGTTTTGGCAACCCCGTAAACTCGCAAAGGAATACCATCCGCGGAATGGACCTCAATCCCTGTCGCGAAGGCATCGCCAGAAAAACGTACAACACGAAGTGGAGGATATTCGATTTTCGGAGCGCGGGCCGTTCCGGGAATGGCGATCCATACCTGATGTGGAAGCTGAGTTGTAAGATTGTGGTAGTG
>CAYNXV010000302.1:0-2885 GCA_964401245.1 uncultured Bifidobacteriales bacterium
AAAACCGGAGCCAGTATCGTGGGAATCGAAAGGGACGGCATCAACATCCTCAATCCGGGGCCGGACGAAGATTTGCTGGCGGGTGACAGGATTCTGGTGCTGGGAAGTCTCAATCAACTCGAAGCGGCCAGGGCCTACTTGCAGCAAACCGAATCCCGCTCAGCAGAGGTTCCCGTGGCTTTTCCCCCGCATAAATATCCGGTCTAAAACGCTTTTCCGATGAGTCGGACTAAAAATATTGATGTCTGCCAGCGATAGAGAAAATCCCCGGATTTCCATTGTGGTTCCTGTATTAGGAGAAGAAGCGATTATCGATCGCTTTTTGGAAAACCTGTGGAGTCTGCAGGGAATCGAGACTTGCGAAGTCATCCTGGTGGACGGCGATCCCGAAAAATCGACCCTATCGGCATTGCAACCCCGCTGGCGGGAAAAGGTGATTGGCTTGGAAGCTTCCCAAGGCCGAGCGATACAGATGAATGTCGGAGCGGAATGGTCGCGGGCAGCCAAACTTCTGTTTCTCCACGCCGATACCCGGCTTCCCGAAAATGCCCTGGAGCGGGTGGAAGACGCGCTGGAAAACGACGAAGCCATAGGCGGTGCTTTCGGGTTGGCCGTCGACTCCCAAAGCGCCCTCATTGGTTTCCTGGCCTGGTTGGCCACGTGGCGCACCCATATCACGCGCATTCCCTATGGCGACCAGGCGATTTTCATCCGCAAGGATGTTTTCCGGAAACTCGGAGGTTACCTACCTCTACCTATACTCGAAGACGTGGACTTGATGCGCAGAATTCGCAAGCATGGATTCCGCATCGAAATCCTCTCCGAGAAGGCGGTTACGGCGTCCAGAAGATGGGATTGGGAAGGGGTGGTGGCCTATACCCTTCGGAATCGGCTGATGATGTTGTTCTATAACCTGGGAGTGGCACCGGACAGACTCAACCGATGGTATCGATTGGGAATGAAGGCGGGCGGCTCGAAGTAAGCAATTGTCTCTTGGAAAACCCTTTCCTCACCGCAGGTTTTCCTCGATGGCTTTGAAAAGAGAGTCGGAGTCGATGCGGACCCGATAATCCGGATTGGAATATACGAAGCGGATAACACCTTTCGAATCGGTTAGAAACACCGAAGGTACGGGAAGTAGGTGGTGGGTTTGTCCGGAGGCGGCTTCAATATCCATTCCATGCCCCTTCAACCGGGACACCGTTTCGGTTTCCACACGAAAAGCGATACCGAAGGCTTTGGCGGCTTCCATCCGGCTGTCGGAGAGGAGCGTATAATCAAGGCTTTGCTTTTCCAAAGTTTCCCGCAGTTTTTCCGGCTTGTCGGTGCTTAGGGCGAAAATGCTTACACCTTTTTTAAAGAGCGAGTCCTGGATTGACGCCAGCTGTTCCAACTGGGTATTGCAAAAAGGGCACCAACCTCCCCGGTAAAAAATGAGCAAAGCCGGCCGACCGGCCAGAATTTCCCGAAGGCCTGATTCTTTTCCTTTCAAATCCTGCACCTTTGCCGGCGGAATTGGGATACCTACGGCAAGGGGCACAATCTCTTCGGCGGATTCCGCGATTTCCGGATGGAGGGGTTTAGCGTTTTTTTCCTGGGCGAGAGGAGTTTTCCAAGCGGAAAAAACAGCGACTACGAATACGGTAAAACTAACGAGAAAATTTTTCATAATTCAGGCTCCGATGGTCCTGATAAACTATCAAAGTCTTGCCTCCAACGTTACGTAGGCCGAATGGGGCGAAGGGGGGGGCTACCGTCCCGTCAGCCTTCCCAATTTCAGCACGAAACCGAGCAGCTTTTTAGCACCTTCTGTCAACCGGCCACGATTATATCGATCCCCCAGCTTGCGAATGATCTCCGCCTGCGTTGGATAGGGATGGATGACATTGGCAATGGAGCCCAGGCCGATTCCTCCCGCCATCGCCACAGTCACTTCCGAAATCATATCGCCCGCCCGGTTGTGGACGATGGTCGCGCCAACGATTTTGTCGGAACCCTTTTGCACGAGCACTTCGGCGAATCCGTCGGTTTCTTCCTCCAACAAGGAGCGATCGATGTCCTTGAAATCGAGCCCGAAGGATTGGACTTCGAGGCCTTTTTCCGCGGCGTCTTTTTCATAAAGGCCCACATGCGCCACCTCAGGCTCGGTATAAGTTACCCAGGGGACCAGCAGCGAAGATGCTTTTTTGCGACCGAAGAACAGGGCGTTTTGAATCACGATGCGCGCTTGAAAGTCGGCCACATGCGTGAATTTGTAGGACGAGGCAACGTCGCCACAGGCGAAGATTCGCGAATTGGTGGTTCGCAGTTTATCGTCCACCTCAACCCCGTGACGTCCGTAGTGTACCCCGGCGGCTTCAAGGCCCATGCCTTCGACATAGGGAGCCCTTCCGGCGGCCACCAGCAGCTTGTCGGATTCGGCCGTAAATTCATCGCCGTTTCGTTTCAAAGCCAGTACCTGCCGACTGTCATCCCCCGATGCCGATACGATTTGCGCGTTGACCTTAATGTTAACGCCTTCCTCCCCAAGCCGTTTTTCCAGAATCGCCACAGCCTTTGAGTCTTCGCGTCCCAGAATGTGAGGACCGGCGTCGATAAGGGTGACTTGCGCTCCCAATCTTTGAAAGGCTTGTGCCATTTCGACGCCGATGGGACCCGCTCCGACGATGGTGAGCCTTTCCGGGAGTTCCGTTAGGTCGAACAGATTTTCATTCGTGAGAAAAGGAACGTCCTTCAGTCCCGGAATGGGCGGCGCCGAAGCTCGGGCCCCGATGGCGATGCAGGCCTTGCGGAATCGGAGTGTCTTTCCATCCACTTCCAGGCGGTCGGGGCCGGTAAAGCGCGCGTTACCCAAATAAACGTCTATGCCCAAATCGGTGAACCGT
>CAYNXV010000303.1:0-2878 GCA_964401245.1 uncultured Bifidobacteriales bacterium
CGCCCTGCTCGGTGAACTTCAAGGCATTGCCCACCAAATTGATGATTACCTGCCTGATACGGCCGGAATCCCCCATGATTTCACGGGGGAAGCCCTCCTCCACATCCAGCAATAATTCGATTTCTTTCTCCTGGGCACGAATCGAAAAGGTATCCATGGCCGCCTTGAGAACCATTCCGAGGTCTATGGGGAGGCTTTCCACGAACATCTTTCCCGCCTCTACGCGACTCAAATCCAAAATGTCGTTAAGCACGGTAAGCAAACCTTCCGCACTGGAAGCCAGCATATCCATGCACTCCCTCTGCTCGGCATCCAGAGGGCTTTGGAGCAGCAATTCCGACATTCCCAGAATTCCATTCATGGGCGTACGGATCTCATGACTCATATTGGCCAGGAAAAGGGACTTTGCCCGAGCGGCCTCTTCCGCTTTTTCCTTGGAGACTTTCAGTTGCTCCAAGATATTGATTAACTGAGTTATATCGGTCCGGATGGCTACGTACCTCGATATGGTTCCGTCCTTTTCCTTGAAGGGAACTATGGTCGTATCCACCCAATATATTTCCCCGTTTTTGGCTTTGTTCCGGATATCGCCGCGCCAAATTTTTCCGGATGAGATGGTATGCCACATTGCAGTGAAAAACTCCTTGGGGTGGAATCCGCTATTAATGATTCGGTGGGTTTTACCCACCACTTCTTCCGAACTGTAGCCACTGATTTCACAAAATTTTTCGTTCACATACGTGATACGGCCCATTAGGTCCGTAACCGCCACGATGGCATGTTGATCCATGGCGTTTTTTTGAAAGGTCAACTCCTGGTTGACGCGTGAAACATTATCCAAGCTTTCTCGAAGCTTGTCTTCCATTCGTTTGCTTTCGGAAACATCCCGAATCACGAATACTTTTTCCGCTATCATGGATAGTTTTTTATCGATACGGAATTCATTCCAGATAACGGGAAACCGTTTTCCCGTTTTGGCCACGCCATATCCTTCCTGCTGGATACCGCAAGAATCGGGTTCCATGCGCTTGGAGGCCTGATAGCCATGAATAAGCACCGCTTGGATGGGATGACCGGAAAGTTCCTTTTCCGAAAAACCGAAAACGCGAGTAAATGAGGGATTGATGCGGAGAATCCGTTCCTTTTCATCCGCGATCAGAATACTGTCATAACTGCTCAAAAACACCTGGGAAAGGAGGCGGCATTCCTGCCTTTGCCGGTGAAATCCCAACGAACGCATGATGGAATGGGGGATGAAAGCCAGGTATTGGCCTTCGGAGTCTTTGATCAGATAATCCGCGGCACCAGCCCGGACGAATTCGGCGGCGATCGTTTCATCGCCGATTCCCGTAGTAAGGATGAATGCAACCTGTTCCAACCAAGGGCAGATATCAAAGGCGGTTCCATCGGATAGACTGTAATCAAGAACCGCGAGGTCAAAGGAATCCTGTTCCAGGGCCAATTTGGCTTCGGCCACGCTTGAAGCGAATCTGCATCGATAGGGTAGATTTCTTTCCGAAACCATGCGCTTAAAAGCCATCTGGTCCACGATGTCGTCCTCGACGATCAGCATGTAAACTTCGGGATGAAAGAGGGTATCGTTAGCAGGAAACATTTCGACCTCTTTATTTAGGTGATTGCATGCGGGAGGCGGCTAACATACGGGAAACCCGCTGGAAGCTTCAATGGGACGATCCTTGGGATAGGTAAAGGAAAAGCATGCCCCTTCACCCTCCTTTGATTCCACCCAAACCTTTCCGCCGGCTGCCTCCACCAATTTCCGCACAATTGCCAGACCGATGCCGGTCCCTTGATTGGCCGATGGTTTCCCCAGGGTTTGAAAAATCGAAAAAATCCGTTCCTGATGGCGGTCCGCAATACCAACCCCATTGTCCGTAACGGTAAATAAATGCATTCCATTTTTGCTTCCGGAGGCAACCCGGATATATGCGGGAGCTTTATCGGAAAAGTTGATGGCGTTACTGAGTAGATTCTGGAAGATTTGTACCATTACGGATTTTTCGGCCCATATTTTCGGCAGGGGAGCATCTAATTCCAGCCGGAATTCGGGTGAAGGCGCAATAGATTCGAAGGTTTCGCGGACCAGGATATTGATGTCCATTTCTTCCAACTTTTCGAAATAATTTCCTGCCTTGGAATAACGTAAAATATCGTCAATAAGATCATACATCCGTATTGTACGTTGTTGCAATAATTTTAAATAGTTGCGACCTTCATTATCTAATTTTTCACCATAGTCCGCCAATAACCAACCTGAAATAGCCCTGATCCCCCTGAGTGGCGCCTTCAAATCATGGGATACCACATGGGCGAAACCTTCCAATTCCTTGTTCGTCTTTTCCAACTGCACGATAAGGCGATTACGCCTTTCCTCCTCCAGCTTGAGTTCCAGATCAAGCATTTTTATTTTAATCGCACTTTCCAATAGGACCGGCAACAACTGAAGGTAACGGTGTGCCGAGTCCTTTACCAGATAGTCGCAAGCCCCTTTTTTCATTGCCTTAACCGCAATTTCCTCATTCCCCACACCCGTGACCACAACCAGTGGGATCCCCTTCGCGACTGGCATGATATCAAACACGGTTCCATCTCCCAACCGGTAATCGGCGAATATCAAGTCGAAATCACCGGATTCCAATATCAAACAGGTTTCGGAAACCGAAGAAGTCATAGTGTAATCACAGGAAAAACATTCCTCTTTTATGTACCGTCTTATTGCCATCTGGTCGAGCTCGTCGTCTTCTATTACCAATATCCTATTCATTGCTAAGCACCTGTGTGGATGGAATTTATTTTCGTCGAGATTTGGGAAACACGATTACGGACAGCTACCGTTAACCCTTCGGAGTGCCATCCG
>CAYNXV010000304.1:0-2877 GCA_964401245.1 uncultured Bifidobacteriales bacterium
CATAAATCCTTACCCCAAAATAACTTAGCTACCCCAGTCAAAGTTTTTTCTCCCGGGAGAAAAACACTTTCAAGGCGGGATATACATGGGTTTTATTCTTAACCACCACTCCTACCAAGGGCAGGTCCTGGCGTTGGGCCAGGTAATACTCGAAATCGGAATCGCGATACGAGGTATAGCGTTCCAAATTGAAAGTATCCTCGAAATTTTTCATCAATTGCTGGCCATAAGCGACTTCGGTACGAATTTCGCCGTAACCCAGCATGTTGACGCGTCTTTCCAATAATTTCCGGGCGGCATGCATGGTCTTCCCCGGATCCCAATCTTCGCCGTCGGAAAAATGGAAGGCGTAGACATTCCAATGGCTGGACGGGTATTCGTTATCGATGAGTTGGGTGGCCAATTCATAGGCGGATGCGCAAACCGTTCCACCGGATTCGCCTTTATGGAAAAACTCCTCCTCGTCCACCAGCTTGGCTTCCGAGGTATGGGCGATGAATCGAATGTCCACTTTGCGGTACTTATGCTTGAGAAATTGCACCATCCAGAAGAAAAAGCTGCGGGCCAGGTATTTTTTCGTGGTGGACATGGAGCCCGACACGTCCATCATGGCCAGAATGACGGCGTTGCTTTGGGTTTCCACATCCTCTTTGAGCACGCGGAAGCGCAAATCGTCTTTTTGGATGAAGGCCTTCAAATGTTCCGGCTCGCCGTCCAGTTCCGATTCATCCTTGAGATTCTTAAGTAACTCCAGCGCCTGGACATAATCTCCACGGGTGCGGTTGAGCGCCTTTTGGCATAGCTCCTGGGGCTTTCCGCTTTCGCGAACCAATTGTTGGAGCGAGCCCGCGCTTTTCTTGATGGCTTCGCGCACGGTTCTCTTCTTGTCGAGATTGGCTTTGATGCCCGTGCGCTCGATGTTTTCGAAATTCCAACCGGCGGGAACCAGGGTTTCCGCGATATCCTTGCGGCGCAAATCGGGAAGCTGCAAATCGTCGAGCATCATGGATATCAGCTCTTCGATATCCACTTCGGTTTCGAGATAGTCGGTGCCGGGACCTTCTCCGGCCTTGCCGCCTTTGCCGGGACCTTGGCCCTCTCCCTGGCCGGGAATGGGCCGCCTACCGATTACGTCGCCCTTACCCTGTTTGCCGTGCCCGAGGCCGTATTGGCCGCCACCTTCGCCCGATCCTTTGCGGCGTCCGTATTTGAATTCGTAGGATTTCACCCCCCGGACGGGGATTTTCACGGTTTGCCCTTTGCGGCGCGTGATGATGGATTCTTCGGATATCACGTCCGCGATGTTTTCGCGGATACTGTCGCGGACCTTGCGCTGATGCCTGGCGACATCCTCCTGCCCGCGCTTTGAAAAGTCCCAATCCACTTCCCTTACGGTCATGACTTTGCCTCCCGGGCGTGGGCGCGTCACCGCGCCCGTGTGGATGCCTATTCCTCTTTGCGCAACACTTCGCCCACATATTGCAGAAGCTGCTCGGCGTTCCGCTCCGAATATCCCTTGGATTTGAGGGCGTCGATGGCGTCCTGACGGCGTTTCATGGCCTTGGGATCCTTCTTGTTGGGATCGGCGATGGTGAGGCTTACCACGTTTTTCAAATCGGCCATCAGTTTACGTTCGATGGCTTCGTGCAAGGGCTGGTACGATTTGAAATCGAAATTCTTCCCCTGATCCTGTGCATCCGATTTGAAAACGAAAATACCCTGCCTGAATTCGCGCTTGGCGTTTTCGGACACGCCAATCATCTCCTCGATGCTGCGCAGCAATTTCTCGTCGGGCTCATGCTCTTCGCCGGTTACCGGATCGGTGATTTTCTTCTTGAGGCAGAACGAGGTGGTGTTCTTGATGTAATTATCGAACAGGGCCTGAGCCTGGTCCTCATAGGCGAAGAGGAAGGCGCGGTTCACCTCCTTCTTGGCGATTTCGCGGTACTCGGCGTTGACGCTGCCCTTGTCGGCCATGAGAAGGCGCAGATAGCGTTCCTCTTCTTCTTCCGAAAAGCCGATATGATGGCCGAAGTTGTGGCGCATGGCCCGCAGGAGGTCGAGGGGGTTGATGCTGCCGTCCTTTTCCTTCTCGGAAAGCGCGACGTTGATGGCGTTGACTACGAAGCGCGGCGATATGCCGGACATGCCTTCGCCCTTTTTCTTGCCTTCGAGTCGCAGCGATTTCAAGTCCACCGGATCCTTTTCCTGCTCCATCACCGATTCGCCGTTGTAATATTTCATCTTCTTGATGAGATCGGGACACAGGTTCGATTCGGTAAGCCGCGTAAGCACGGCGAACATGGCCGCCACTTCCAGGGTATAGGGGGCGATATCCATGTGGGCGAATTGCGAACTCGCGATCATCTTCTTATAGATTTTCACCTCATCTTCGACGCGCAGGCAATACGGCACGTAGATGGGATACATGCGATCGTGCAGCGCCTCGTTTTCCTTGTTCGATTTGAATTTTTCGAACTCGGTTTGATTGGTATGCGAAAGAATAACCACGTCGGTATAAATCTGGGGAAAACCGGGCGCCTTGATGAGCTGCTCCTGGGCCACGGTAATCAGCACGTAGTGAAACTTGATGTCGCATTTCAGGATTTCGATGTATTCGATAAGGCCGCGATTGCTTATTTCCAATTCTCCGTCGAGATTATAGGCTCGCGGATCGGTTTCGCCGAATTCGGTGATTTTGGAAAAGTCGACATGGCCTATCAATTCCGAAATATCCTGATTCTTCGGGTCGCTGGGTTGGAAGGTGCCGATACCCCGACGGGCGCGCTCCGAAAGGGTGATTTGCTTGACCTTATACTTCTCCCACAGCACATTGCCCTTTTCGTCCCGGAATTCCGGAGTGTTGATGAGACGGTA
>CAYNXV010000305.1:0-2876 GCA_964401245.1 uncultured Bifidobacteriales bacterium
CTTTTTGCCTGGCGCCTACGGGAGCTCGCCATGCATCGTATTCGAAAAAGACGGGTTCGTTATTGGCATCCAAGGTCGAGGTCAACAAACCGGTTGCGTTGAAATCCTGGGAGGAAAAGACGGCATCGGCGGGATGCAGGCGTACATTGTCCACATAAACGGCGTGGGAATTGGGATTCGGATGGGCCCCATTGCCGAACCATATCTTGAGATAATTCTGATTAGGAGATGGACCAAAAATTCCCTGGCTGGTCAGTTCTTCAAAGGTGATTAATCTTTGGATCTTGACCCATTTTCCAGTGGGAAAGGATCCGTTTTTCAAGATATACTCTTGAACGGCGTCGATGTCGTGGACTATTGGATCCCCCGCATCGGGATTCGGTGGCGTGGTGTTTTCTCGGAATTCGATTCGGAAGGCGGGACTCGATTCCGGTTCGGCCAGAATCCAGGCGGAGACCATGAATCCCTTCTTCCGGTCCATGAAACCCGGTTTCTCCCTGATTTTCAGATTGATACTGAGTCCACCTAAAGTCATAACCCGGATGGCGTTCCCACCCGTATGACTCACCTTGTCCTGGATGGGGGATCCCGGCGCTTCCCAACGACCAAATGCTCCCATGCAGGGGATGATATTGTGACCACAATTCTCGCTACGGATATTTTCCTCTCCCGTCAACAAAGCCGAAGAGAAGAGGCCGGAATTGGTCACAGACCCCAGGAGATTGCAGCCCACTCCGCCGTAGAAATTTGTAGTGGTCACCCCGAGTTGCTCACTTTCGGTAACCATGCTTCCCTGGCAGCGAGCCACCGGGCTGTCCAAACGCTGTAACACTGTGGAGATTTTCTGCCATTTCCATCCGGCTCCACTCGCCGTGGGATCGCCATTTAAAGGTGGAAAGACGCTCCCAAGGGCATCGGCTCTCCATTCATAAACTTCGCGCACTCCGTTATCATCGTGGACATAAATTGAAGAGGATATTATGGACGGTTTTCGTTCATCTGTAAACCAATCCAATTTTATGTTTTTACAGGGATCCTTTTTATCAGAATGATTGCAGGGGTCTTCATCAAATTGAAAAGTCGCGGATTGGATTAATCGATTGAAATCAGGCCCTTCGAATTGACCATCTACATCTTGCTCAAAAATGCTTAAACTCACAATCCAACGGTCACCATTTTTCGAAATAGAGGACTTAGGCTGGCCATTCTTGGCGTCATAATTCGTCAGATAGCTGGAACTTCCTCGATAACTGCTATGGAAAAAAGTTTGCGAGGAATCTTTGGTTTTCCTGATAGTGAAGATATCCGCCGGACTCCCTGGTGGATTTACCGAAGCCAATACAGTGTTACCGATTCTTCCTCCGGGCTTCTTCCAAGTGACCTTATCCGGAAGCGACCAGGTTTTGGTTGTAGTGCCGATGAGGCTGCGTTCATCCGTCAAGACGGGAGCATCCCATTCGTCCCGAAAATACTCGGACACTTGCGCGCCTTCAGGAAAATCTTTCCTTACCAATTTGAAATTCGGAAGTCCGGACAAGTGGTTTTTCAATATCTTTCCTGACGAACCTTCCGGCGAGACGATAGGGTAGGAATAGGCGACACTTTGCACGTCTTTTCCTGAAGACCCCAGCCCTCTGGTTTTCACGGAAACGCCTTTAACGACATGAGAACCCAATACCACTTCTCGTGGTTTGGATGGAATGGTAAATATGTTGAACATATCAGGATAAAATCGAATCCCAGTAACTGATTCTTTATCTCCATCCATTATGTATGTGGTAACCATCGTTCCCCCATGAACCAATTTGGCGGAATATCGATCATGAATTCCCGTTGTAATTGAAGTAAAACCATGTTCCCAAAATAAAAAATCCCCCGTTATATTTTCGTTTCTACGGAACACTTGATATCCAGAGGATGTGGTTTCGCCTAGCCGAACTCCAAGTACTCTATCACCCATAACAGAAAAGTTACCCGTTTTTGTTTGAAAACCCGAGGCACCTTTTCGAAAACTACTAGTTACTGATAACGGATTACGATTCTGATCCAAAATAAATGCACGACTATCAAATTTGTGAGGGTAATCGGAAAAGCCTAATGTAAACTCTCCGTTTACCCCACCACTCCAATTAGATGTCAATGCGGGACTATGGGATTGATCTCCCTTTTTATTTTTCATTTTTTCAATAAAAATCAGATCGCTGTAGGTTTTTACGACCCAGTCGCTTTCCCCGGCGCCATCTCCAAAAAGATCCATCAAGCGTTCCGGTTTTTTCTCTACTTTCCAGTTTTTCAAGTCAACCTTGTAATACCAAATCCCGTTATTCTCGTCTGCGCCGGTCCAGTGGTTTTTTACCACAAAATAATCTGACCCTGCCGAGACGGTAAGGGCATCATATCCATCCTCTCCATTCATTCTTGAATGGATCGCCTCATCGTATAAGTATTTAAGCTGAGCCCCATCCCAAGAAAACACATAAAGGTATTTCCATTCGTCAGAATCTGTTTCACTAATTACTGCAATTAAGTTATCCGAAACCGATATGCTTTTTATCTCCTTTTCCCAATTATTATGAAAAACTCCATCTCGGTATAATGGCCTTGTTAGCTGATTCAATGCAGTACTGGTAGTATTGAATTTGGGCAGATTTGTTGGAGTACTTAATTCTAATCCCTTCACATAATCCTTGATGCCGCCGTTGTACCCAAAAACATGTAAAATATTTCTTTCATTATTTTTAACTACTAGAAAATTCGGTCCCGCTACCAAGGTTAAGGCATGCCCAAAGGTTAAACAACTATTGGGGTCCACATCTTCATTTTGGCCTGAATAATTGGTTACCCGGGGAAAGCTCGTTACTCCTGGATTTTTATAA
>CAYNXV010000306.1:0-2839 GCA_964401245.1 uncultured Bifidobacteriales bacterium
AGCTTATCACCCGCGAAACCGCCAAACCCATCCGCTATGCCCGCGCCGAAGTCGAGCGGGCCGTAGCCACCTTCACAGACGCCTGGCGGGTATGCCTCGGAGAAAGAGGCGAATGGCTTCCCCTGGATTGGAATAAAGCCTCGGAAGGAAGAAGCGCCCTGGTGCGCCGCGTTCCCCGGGGCCCCGTCACCGCCATCACCCCCTTCAATTTCCCCCTCAACCTGGTGGCACATAAAGTGGCGCCCGCTCTCGTTTGCGGAGCGCCCCTCATACTCAAGCCCGCACCCCAGGCACCCTTGACCGCCTTGCGCTTAGCCCGCCTCATCCTCGCCTGCGACACCGATGGAATCCTCGTTCCCGGCGCCTTGCAGGTATTGCCCTGCGACAACGACGTGGCCGAACCGCTTATCACCGACAACCGCGTAAAATTCCTCACTTTCACCGGCAGCGCCGCCGCAGGGTGGAAACTGAAGCAAATGGCCGGGAAAAAACCCACGGCCTTGGAACTCGGAGGCAATGCCGCCGTGCTGGTAGAAGCCGATGCCGAAACGGCCCATGCGGCTGCGCGTTGCGTTCAAGGAGGATTCGCTTTCGCCGGGCAAAGCTGCATTTCGGTGCAACGCATTTACGTCCATCAATCGGTGGCCGAAGCATTCACGCGCGAGTTGGTGGAAAAAACCCGGGCGGTTAAAATGGGGAACCCCCTTGAAGAGAATAACGAGTCGGGCCCGCTAATCAGTGAAGCAGAGGCGCAAAGGTCCGAAAAGTGGGTGCGGGAGTCGGGGGGCGAAGTCCTGACGGGAGGCGGACGCGAGGGAGCCTTTTTGCAGCCTACCGTTTTGCGGAATGTCAGAGAGGATTCCGAGGTCATTTGTGAGGAGATATTCGCACCCGTAGTCGTGGTGGAGACTTACGAAGATTTCGGATTGGCCCTTTCCCGTGTGAATGCCACCCGCTATGGTTTACAGGCGGGGCTTTTCACCCATGACCAGCGCAAGGTGGCGGAGGCATTCGACAGCCTGGAAGCCGGGGCCTTGGTGGTCAACGATGTGCCCACCTATCGCGCCGATGTCATGCCCTATGGCGGCACCAAGGATTCGGGCCTGGGACGCGAAGGGGTGGCCTATGCCGTCGAGGAAATGACGGAGCGGAAAACCCTGGTTTGGGCCGCGTTTTGACACGCTGCGCGTCTATCTCCCTTTAAATCAATGACTTACGGGGGTATTGCAATGCCGGTCCTTTTATGGGACGATCAGGCTCGACATGCGTATTCCCCTCCTTGTGGTCACTTTGGCGTTTTGGGCCGATACTTCCCATGGGGTGGAATCCGCTCCCGTCGCCTTACCCCCTTCCGATTCCAACCAAATCGCAGTACACGATACCGGGGTCTCAGGCCGACTCGACCAAAGGGCCATCATCCTGCAATATCAGGAAGGCAATTTCGAAACCGTGATTCAGGAATTGGAGCGTTTCCAGTCCCTCAATAAGGAATATGCCGCTGCCGACAGCCTTTTCGTGGCCAAATACCTGGGCGTCGTCTATTCGGTGAACCCCCTCACCCGCGAACGCGGCAAGTATTATCTCTATCGCATGCTGGAGCACGATCCGGGAGCCGATTTGCTGGACATGTTCGTCAGCGAGTCCATCGAAGCCATATTCCTGCGCGTGAAAAAGGAATACCTGGTGCAAAGGCGGTATCGGGGCATCAATGACCTGGAGCTGGCGGGAAGTCTGGAAAAGCAGAGGCGCGATACCCTGGTGGTTCGCGATACCGTGGTGTTGAAGCCGAAGTCTCCCGGTGGTCCGTCGCCCTCCCCGGCGTCCCCGGCTGTCGTGCGAAAAAAATCGATTTTCGGCATGACGGGCAATCTCAACGGATTATTGGGGCTTAAGCTTATGGACGAGGAGGATTGGCCTCTCATCCATAGGCAAACCGCTCTTAAGGCACAATTCGATTTCCGGCATACTTCCTGGCCCATTCATGTGGCCATAGACTTTCTCTACTCCTCCAGCAAAAGGGCCCATTTAGAGAACGCGGAGGGAGAGCTTACCGCGGATTTTTACGAGGGTCGCACTTACGAAATCAACGGCGGCATTCGCAAGATTCTGGACCGTTTCCTTACCGTTAGACCATTCGGGGGCGTGGGCATATCCTATGCCATGGCACGTATCCTGGCGCCGACGGTGGATGCCGATCATACGGAATCGGCTTTCGGAGTCTGGGCTCAGGGGGGTGTTTATTGGGAATTGGGAAGGCATTTCAATTTGGGACTCGAGGCGGATTATTCCTGGAGCTCCATTCTCATCAGTAATATCGAGGCAAATGCCGGGGGGCTGCATTTCGGGCTGCTTTTGGGGTATCACTACTAAGCCGGACCCTTTTTCCTATTTTTAGCGGCCATGGATATGCTTCCCCTTCTGCTCTCGGGCTTGGCCGGGCTTGGTCTTGGCCTGGCTCTCGGGGCGGGCACCGCCTACTTTCTGGGCTTGCGTCGTACCCAACGGCAAAAAGACGGTTCCTTGGATGATGTCGATCCCATGCGGCTGGTCTGGGAAGAAAAGCTCAAGGCCCGCGATGAGAGGGCAGTTGAATTGGAGGCGCGACTCTCCGAGGTCAAGGCCGAGGCCGCGGTCCTGCGCGAAGAAAACTCGCGGCAACGCTCCGAGCTATCCGCGCTCGAGGCCCGACTCGGCGAAGAGCGGCGCAATGCCGCAGACAAGCTGAAACTGCTCGAAGAGGCCCAGGGTAGGCTGGCCGATACTTTCAAGGGCTTGTCCAGCGAGGCGCTCAAGGATAATTCCAAGGCCTTTCTCGACATGGCGCGGCTCAGCCTGGAAA
>CAYNXV010000307.1:0-952 GCA_964401245.1 uncultured Bifidobacteriales bacterium
TAGCTGATTCACAAATACCCGCAAGGGCTAAAATCACGCCGAAATTCTTGAAATTCCGCCAGATAGGCGCTTGCTTCAAAGAGTTCCTGGTAATAAGCGGGACTAATGCCCATGCCATGGAAAACGAAAGGGCGGATCGGCGCCAAAGACCTTCCGGAAAAGAGGTCGCCACCCGATGGGATTACCGGCCTAAGGCTGGGAAGGCGCTAGAATATTGGTTTGGAAGGCGAACCTCATACGTAACATTAAGGTTAACACGAGGTACTGCATTAAGAATGGGTTGAGCTACGTCGTAGAAACGGGGTGGCGCATAAGTTGTCAATACCACCATAAAAAGAGCATGGAAATTCGTCCCTGGGTACTGGGTTATCTCAAGATTGCCCAATTCATTCAAGGGAAAGGAAACGGGAATGCAAATTTTCTTTTCAAACCCGGATCCACCCTCTACAATGGTTGAAGATGTCGCGTGTCTTTTGGATGGAAACGGAATTCTATTCTCAAGATCGGAAAAAAGACTGTCGATATTCTTATCAAGAACGCCGGAAAGGGCTTCGAGATCAAGTAGCAACGTAAACAAGGAGGTACTAGATGAAACTTTTCAACAAATTAAAAATCGGAGCCGCTGTACTGGCGTTATCCGTAGGAACTTCACACGCGGTAGATGTGACGGTGGGCGGTAACATCGGTATCCGTAACTCGCTTACGGCTTTCGGTCAGACTCAGCTGGACTTCTCCTCCGCGGGAACTCTGCTGGAAATCGCCAACTTTACCATCACCAATAATACCACGTCGTATGACCTTTCATTGGATTTCGCCAATAACGGTGAATTTTCCAATGGCGCGGTTTCCTTCGCCATGACCGCCATCCGTCTTACGCCTGCAGGTATTGGCACCCTGGGAACCGGTATCGCGGCCCTCGTCCCCGCCGATCCCTGTGAAGGTCTCGGTACCA
>CAYNXV010000307.1:976-2832 GCA_964401245.1 uncultured Bifidobacteriales bacterium
GGCGACATTACCGGTGTTGTCACTGTTGACAATACTCCCGCTGTATGGAATCCCGCTAACCAAACCGCCGCCACGGAAGGTTATGTGTTGAGCGTACGCGGCACCTGGACCGCACAAACCCTGTTGGCCGGAACCTATACCGAAACCATTACGGCTACGCTGACCCCGACCCTGTAATCGATACCAGGGCCTAACCCCTGCTCACCGGAAAAGAAGGGAATACCCATTCCCTTCTTTTTTAATTCCCCCCTCCCTTCTTGACATCATTCATCCCGGAATGTTAGACTCGGAAATTACAGGAATGTAGGTTTCCGTCATCCAACCCCATAATCCTATGGATCGAAAAGCTCCATTTGTCGCCATTAGAATCCATGGGTTTCCCAGAATATACCTCTGTATAGGTATGCTTTTGCTCCTTTCCCCCAGGACAGTGAACGCAGCCGTAGGCGATTTGCCGGTAATCAACCAACTTCAAGGACTCGGGAGCCTGGGCCAGAACTTCAGCCAAGCCGGAACTCAAGTTCAATTGGCTATTTTTGCGATAAGCAATAATCATGAAAACGCCTTTGACCTGCACTTCACCTTCGCGAACGAGGGGAAATTCATCAGCGGATCAAATGAAATCGCGATGACATCCATTTTATTGGATAAAATGGACATTGGGACGCTGGGAACAGGATTGACCGAGCCTGAAGATGTCGTGGTAGCGCTGGACGGAGATGGAATGTGGACATGGGATCCGGGAGCCACTCAAACCACGGAAACCCAAAGCTATCATGTCCAGTTGAAAGGCAGTTGGAACAACCCTACGGGGAAGCTTGCCGGCTATTATTATGAAAGCATTACCGCCACCATCACCATAGGATTATAGCAGATGAAAATCAGTTTTTCGGGTGTTCAAGTAATCGCCGGCCTCCTCCTTTTGATGGTGTTACATTTTGAAGCACAAAGCTCCGGCTATTCCCTGGAACCCTGGATTATCCATTTGGAACCCGCAAGCAACAAATTAAACCAGGAGCTGACTCTGAAGTACGGGACCGAGGGTGGGTTCGGAGCGAACAGCCCCTTATCAGCAACCCAGGCTCAACCCATTCCCCTGGAACTTACGGTCGTGGAACGCGAAATCGATCAATTCGGCAAAGTCATCAATAGACGGGAAATATCAGTAGAGGATTTCGTTATTTTCCCTTCCCAATTGATTCTTTACCCTGGGGATGAGCAGAAGGTCCAGTTACAATGGGTAGGAGAAAAACAACCTATTCGGGAAAAATCCTACACCTTGATTGTGGAACAGATACCCATTGATATTCCCGTGATAGAAGAAAGAGGGGGAGTGACGGGTGGCGTCACCATTTTGACCCGCTACGAAGCCATCATCACTCTCAGCCCCAAGAACGCCAAACCCAACATATCGATAGACTCCGTTTACCGGATGAATGCCCCGAAGAAGGGTCCGGACAGCCTGGTTTTCCTGTTTTCCAATATTGGTACGGGTAGACAAAGCATGGAAAAGGCGCAATTCGAAATTACTCCCCGGGATGACCAAGGTAATCTGATCCTCAAAGAAAGAGTCTTGCTTACTTATGAGAGTTCAAAGCATCCTGCCCTGAAACACTCCATATTTCCCGGAGACTCACGACGGCTGGTGGTACCCTGGCCAGCGGACCTGACTCAACATACCGTCTCTGGAAAGATTCTATTTCCATAACCGGCCCCACCCTATTCTCCTTTTTTCCGCATCGAGAGTAATCCATTTGTACTGACGGAAATCTTGTATCACATTCTTGAAAGTGGTACTCTATGGCTATGAGTTATTGCTGGTTTTAGCAGATTTTGAGCATTTCTAAGTGCGAGTT
>CAYNXV010000308.1:0-2807 GCA_964401245.1 uncultured Bifidobacteriales bacterium
CAGGGCGGTGAAGTGGAAAGCCGGGGACTGGAATTCGACTTACGCGCCCATCCCCTGCCGGGCCTGGCTTTGCTGGCCGGATACGCCTACAACCAAAGCGAAATCATCTCATCCTTCGGAGGGATTTGGGGTGAAGTAGGCCGGCGGCCCCTCGAAGCCGGACCCGAGCAACTTTTCACCCTGTGGAGCACTTATCAATTCCAACAAGGAATGTTGCAGGGCTTCGGTGTCGGACTGGGAGCCCAGGGCGCCGGCGAATTGCTGATTATGAACAGCTCGGTCACCGGCCGGTTCGAGGTTCCCAGTTACACGGTAATGAACGCATCGTTGTTTTACGAGACTGGCGATTTCCGTTTGACACTGAACGTCAATAACCTGCTGGACGAGGAATACTACAAGGGCTGGTCCACCATCAATCCGCAAATGCCCCGGCAGGTTTCGGCGGGTTTTGCATACGGGTTTTAAAAATTCACTTCAAGGAGAACCATCATGAAAAATATTTTGGGTAAACCATTTTTGCTGGCCGCCGTTATCGCAGTTCCTCTTTTCTCCCACGGTATGTGGCTGGAAAAGACCAAGGGCGGCTACCAAGCCTTCTACGGAGAGGCCGAGGACGGAGTCCGCGAAAGCAAGGACAAGCTGATGGAGCAGGGTCCGCTTGTAGCTATAGCGGCGGGTAAGGATACTGTCCGGTCCGAGCTCAAGGACGATCACTTTTTCGTTCCGGTGAAAAAGGCCGAAGGCATGACCGCGATATTGCTGGAAGCCCCCGTTTACGGCGAAGGCAAGGACGCAGGTCGGCCTTTTTTTCATGCGCGCCACGTCGGCCCATCCGGCAAGCTATCCGCGCCCGGAGATACTTTGCTCTTGGACATCCATCCCACCGGCAAGGACGGCGCGAACTGGCAGGTGCTCAAGGAAGGCCAACCCTTCGGCGGCGCCTGGATCGAAGTGGTGGCCCCCAATTCCTGGCGACGCTGGTTTGAAGCCGATTCGCTCGGGAAGGTCCGTATCGAGGCGCCCTGGAAAGGACGTTACCTGCTCCGTACGGATTACAGCAAGGATGCGGCGGGGGAATTGAAAGGAAAAAAATATGCAAAGGAATACCATGGTCTCGCGGTCACCTTCGAGAAGCCTTGAGCCCAAATCCAAGGGCACCTCTCAGGATGCAAGTCCCGGTAAAAAAGACTTCCCCCTTCGCAATCTCGCCCTTCTCGCGCACCGCTATGTAGGGCTGGCCACGGCCGTCTTTCTGGCCATGGCCGGACTCACGGGCACCCTATTGGCCTTCTACCACGAACTCGACGTCATGCTCAACCCGAAACTCCTGCGCGCCGAAGCGCCTTCGCCCGGCGCCGTGCCGCTCGATCCGCTGGTGCTGCGCGAACGGGTGGAGTCCCATCTGCCGCAGGTACAGGTGAATGACCTCTACCTGAAACAGGAACCCGGACAGGCGGCATCGTTATGGGTGTCGACGCGCGAAGGGCAAAGCTTCGAAGACGACGAGGTGCTGGTGCACCCCTATACCGGAGAAATACTGGGCACCCGGCATTGGGGTGACATAACCCAAGGGAAGAAAACCCTGATGTCCTTCATTTACCGCCTGCACTATACTCTGGCTTTGGACACGGTTGGGATGACTCTAATGGGCATAATTGCGCTATTGTGGACACTCGATTGCTTTGTAGGCGCCTACCTTACCTTTCCGGTGAAACGAGGTGAGGGGAATGCAGGAACCGGGACTACGAGTGGCTCGGCAAAAGTGAACAAATCCTGGTTCGCGCGTTGGAAACCCGCCTGGTTGCTACGCGCCACCGGCACCTTCTCCTTCATGTTCACCTGGCATCGTGCCAGTGGCTTATGGGTTTGGGCCATGCTGCTGATTTTCGCCTGGTCCAGCGTAGGCTTGAATTTGAAAGAGATTTACAACCCGGTCATGAAAGCTCTGTTCGGAGTGGAACAGCGAGCCCGGGAGACACTCGCGCCTTTGGACAAGCCCTTGGTCGAACCCAAGCTCTCATGGCCCGAAGCCCGGGAAATCGCCCGCATTCGCATGGACGAGGAGGCTCAGCGACGAAACATCGAAATTTTTAATGAGCGTGCCATGAGCTATGACGCCTCGCGCGGAGTGTATCGCTATCAGGTCCGCAGCTCACGCGACATCTCGGAACGCTATCCCGCCACCACGGTCTGGATTGACGGCAATACCGGCGCCTTGCGCGCCTTCGAGGTGCCGACCGGAGAGAAAGCCGGCAATACCATCACCACCTGGATTTACCATCTCCACTGGGGAACCATCGCCATCGGGGGCCTGCCCTATCGCATTTTTGTGGCGGTGATGGGTGTGGCCGTGGCCGGGCTCAGTGTGACGGGCGTGTGGATCTGGTGGAAGAAAAGAAGCTTTCGCATAGTTAGGCGTAATCGAAAGCAGAATTAATCGTCCTCTTCACATTTTTTTGATTTTGATTGCCCTTTCAAATTCGATGGATGCGGCGCCTTTCGCGATTTGACCCACCTTCCGGGGGATCCCCGAATCGAGTTATCTTTTCTGCTGCTTGCAATGAGGAGCCTGCCATGGGGATTCGCGATCGTATACGGAATATCATCTTAGCCAAGGTGGAAATGTGATCAACGCCGAAAAAAGGAGACCAGTCCCATTTCCCCGATCCCTGGTCGATTATGCCTTGCAATTCAGAGCTGCATTCTGCACAACCCTCCTTTTGCTGACGGGCATCGTATGCGTTCCGGAATTGGGCGCCCAACACGTCGACCGCGCATTGATCGAAAGGCATTTCGAACAGGGGAAC
>CAYNXV010000309.1:0-2797 GCA_964401245.1 uncultured Bifidobacteriales bacterium
CATCTGCAGGGGGCCAATTGGCCCATAGGATTTTGATGGAATCGTCGCGGGTGCCTGGGCCGCAGGAGGTGAGGAGGGCGAGGGCGGAAAGCAAAAATGCTGCTCGCAGGGGACCGCTGCTCCTAGCAAGTAAGCCACTTATTTTATGGGTTTGGGATCTAGTCGGCATAGTCAATCATCATAAATCCATAAGGCCCTGTGCGCATGAAAAAAAAGCGTCCCAACCCTCTTAATTTTGACCTTGCAGCCAGGAACATGCCTCTGAAGAACCCAGCTCGCAGGCGGTTCGAAACAATTTAGCCGCCTCAGCATCACTTTGCTCCACCCCGTCACCATGCCGGTACATGAATCCCAGATAGGCGCATCCGGCCGCATCCCCTCCGTCACAGGCAGTGCGAAAGCCGGAGGCGGCTTTTGCGTAATCCTTTACTACCCCATCACCCATCAAATACATGTGGGCCACTTGGCCGCACCCCTGTGAGTATCCCGCCATACATGCTTTTTCCAGGTACCGGGCCGATGACACTTTATCCAGTTTCAAACCCTTGCCTTCAAAGTATGCGATTCCAACCAGGTAACAGCTTTGCGCTTGCGACTCCTTTTCACACACGGTTTGCAGGGTCTGAAGAGCGAGATTTGGATTAAGTTGCATTCCCTTAGCATCGACATTGAAGATGTATTCATTGGCCAGATTGAGGCAACCGCTGAAATTATTTTGACGGCAGGCCAGGTCGAAATATTCTGCGGCGTATTGCGGTCCTTGAAAGCCTACCGGCGCAGAGGGCAAAGCTTTCAGCCTGGCGCCGAGATTATTGCAGCCGGCCGCATCACCCTGGCGGCAATCCCTTTGATAATAGCGAAGCAGATTGAGGCAACCCTTTTCCTTGTTCTCCGTACAAGCCCGCTCCCAAAAGGAGATTTGCGCTCCCGGATGATTGGGGCCAATAAAGTCGGTTGCGGAAAGAAAGATGAAGAAGCCGGTCCATAGCGCCATGTGCACACGGTTGCCGGATACCGCCAGAACCGCTTGGGGAAAGGCTTTGAAACCACCGGCCATTTTAACTGCCAAGGCGTCCAGCCATTTGACCGAAAGGTTCAACACAAGGATGGGCAACAATTTATCGTAGAGAGTCGGTATGTTCTTGGCGTCTAGAATGCCGAATAAGGCAAACACCATAATACCGTAAAATATTCCATATAGCAGGCGCCCCAGGGAACTGCGGGGAGTAGTGGCCGGATCGGTAACCAGCAAATGCATTCCCAAAAAAACCGCCGGGGGAATGCCCGAATCGATAAACCAATAATTTCCCGAAGCGAAAAAATAGGATTGATTCAAAACATATAAGGAAAGAGCCGTGCCCAATGTCATGAGCGTGACCGAGAAATTGAACTGCACCACCAATCCCATCATAAAGATGATGAGATATACGCTGGGACTGAATATATCGGAGGCTATAGATAGCGCCCAGGACATTTTCTCGGTATTCTGGGTGACGATGAGGAATAAGGAGAAAACGATTAGACTCAATCCCGACGGATTGAAAATGTGAACTTTCTTCCCCTCCCGCTCCCAGCGTACATAGCGCTTTCCGAGCAGTCCCAAGGCCACCATCAGGAATTGCAGGTAAAACCAATCGTCACGAAACCATAAAAAGAAATTGATGCTGAAAATAACGGGGAAGTTACCGAATCCCAAAATGACTTTTTCCCGCAAAGAAATAGCGAGGAGTATGTCCAGCAAATAAATGAAGACCAATTGAGCCGCTATCAGGGGAAAGTGCTGGCGAATCAAAGGCCAATATGTGGCAAGGTAGGCGATCAGTATCAATTGCAAGGCAGCCTGTATCCAATGGGAAGGAATCGGCCTGAAGGAATATTCGACGGATCTATTTTCTGCCTTCTGGCGCACAATCAACCATGCAATCCAGGCCGAAAAGAATAGGCCGATACCTAGGAAGGTTGGCAGCATGACGGAATGGGAGTGGATTCGCGGCAAGAACGCGAAAGCCATAAAACCCAGGGTAAGGCCGATAATCCCACGGAATTGGGGAAGTATTTTTGGGTTCTGATTCATGGGATTCATGGAATTTTACCCAGAAAAGGTAACAATCGGTGGATATTGGGGCCACCGCTGCGGGACTTTTGTGAATCTTTGACCAGTAGATACTATTGAATCGCCACGCGCCGCTGGTGCGACGCTTGGTTTGATTCCACCCTCAGCACGTAGATTCCTTTTTTCAGATGGCCAAAGCTGTACTGACCGCCCATCTCCTGGCTTGCCTTTGAAATCAGCTTTCCATCCAGGTTGAAAAGGCCCACATTTCTGATGACAGGCGTCTGGAATGTCAAGCTGAGGGAGGAGGAGGAATAGTGCAAAAAATAGTCTTCAATGGCTTGTAGGGAGGCTTGCTTAATCGACGAAACGTTATAGTCGCGGCTGGTGAATCGAGGGGCACAGGTTCCGTCATCAATGTTGGCGCTTTCATCAAATATGGGTTTTGCTGGATCCGTACAGCCGAACTTGGGGTTCTCAAGAACCTTGAAGTTCCGCATATAGAGGTCTCCACCATGGTTCCCCTGAATTCCAAAATATCCTTCCTTAACATATCCCGTTTGCTGGGCCAGTCCATTTTCGCAAGGGCGGCAAAAGGCAGGAAAATTTTTTGCATTTCTCCCGAACCTGCTCTTTAGCCACGCTGCAACAAACCTATCATTCCAATATTTGAAGGCTAGGAGATATTCCCCATTTTGCCAATGATCCCCGCTATCTTCAACTGCCATTATGGAAACTTGATTC
>CAYNXV010000310.1:0-2697 GCA_964401245.1 uncultured Bifidobacteriales bacterium
GCCTTCCTCACCTGTGTCCTGGTCATCTCTGAAGAAACCGGCTTCAATCTAGAAAACACCACATTCGACGATTTGGGATCGGCCAAAACCGTTTCCATCGACAAGGACACCACCACCATCGTTGACGGCGGCGGCAAGAGCTCCGACATCAAGGCGCGCGTTTCGCAAATCAAGCGTCTGATCGAAGAGACCACTTCCGACTACGACAAAGAGAAACTCCAGGAACGTCTGGCCAAGCTGGCCGGCGGCGTTGCGGTCATCGAGGTAGGCGCAGCCACCGAGACGGCCATGAAGGAGAAGAAGGATCGCGTTGACGATGCTCTGCATGCCACCCGCGCCGCTGTCGAAAGCGGAGTCGTGGCCGGCGGCGGCGTAGCGCTGCTCCGTTCCATCGTGGCTCTCGACTCGCTGAAGCTCTCGGGCGACCAGCAAATCGGCGCCAACATCGTGCGTCGCGCGGTAGAGGAACCCCTCCGCCAAATCGCGACCAACGCAGGCGCGGAAGCCTCCGTAATCGTTAGCAAGGTCAAAGAAGGTAAGGACGATTGGGGTTATAACGCCCGCACCGGCGAATTCGAAAATCTCATCGCCGCCGGCGTAATCGACCCCGCCAAGGTGACCATCACCGCCTTGATCAATGCAGCCTCCATCGCAGGCCTGCTTCTCACCACCGACTGCTTGATTGCCGAGAAGAAGGAAGAGAAGTCCGGAGCCGGCGCAGGCGGCGGCATGCCCGACATGGGCGGCATGGGTGGAATGGGAGGCATGGGCGGCATGATGTAATGCCGCCGGGGCGCTGTGGCGCCCTTGCTTCCATGAAGGAATAGAAGTCCCCTGGCTTTTAAAAGGCCGGGGGACTTTTTGCCATCAGGAATAGGAATGATGCACGGGGAAAATGATTTAAGTGGAAGGCAAAAGCGGGTCCTGGCCGCCATTGTGGACGAATATGTCCTGAAAGCCGAGCCCATATCCTCCAAAATCATCAGCCAAAATCCCCGAGTCGATGCCAGTTCGGCCACCATTCGCAATACCATGGCGGAATTGGAAGACTTGGGTTTTCTGGAACAGCCCCATACTTCCGCCGGGCGCATGCCCACCGATCGCGGATACCGGGCTTATGTGGACGACTTGACCCACTACGGCGAAGTATCTCCCGAGGAAAAACGAACCATTGATGCCGAAATCGCCCAACCAGGCGACGATAACGAAATCATGGCCAATATCGCCAAAGTGCTGGGAAGGCTGACCAATTTGCTGGGCCTATCGCTGTCCCCTTCTTTTAAAGAAGAAGCTTTTGAACAGATTTCGCTGGTTCCCCTCGCGGAAACCAAAATCATGCTGGTACTATCCGCTTCGGATATGGTTTTTCGCACCTTGCTGCTGGAAAGCGCTCTCGAAACCTCCATCTATCGATTGGAAGCCATTGCCCGCAAAGTAAACGCCATCATGCGAGGAAAACCTGTTTCATTTTTGAACACCTTCCTACGTACAGAAAGCCAAAACCCCAATTCTACGGAGGAATTGCGGGCCCTACAATTCATGGACCGTTCCATTTCGAAACTCATCCGCGAGCAGCTTGAGCATGCCATGCAGTATTTTGGAACGAAAAACATGCTTATGCAACCTGAATTTGAGAAGTTTGATGCTCTGGCTCCCATTCTGGATATGTTGGAATCCCGCGAAATTTTGGTACGCTTTTTGCGTGATTTAAGCCAAAGAGATGGAGTTCAAGTGACCATAGGCGAAGAAATCGAAAATGGGAAAACCTTCCATTCGGTAGCCGTAATCACTTCCACCTACAAGCAAGGCGGCGCCTCCGGAGTAGTCGGAGTGATTGGTCCCAAACGCATGCCTTATGCGAAGGTGATTCCCTTGGTGGATTATGCGGCCAAATCCCTGACAAGAATGCATGCCGCGCAGGAAAAGCCTTGATTAATCTAATGAGGAATTATGTCACCCACCGAAAATAACGAAAAAACCGGAGCGGAAACCTCCGCCACGGAAACCCAAGAGGGATTGGAAACGCAAGACATGGATGCTTCGCAGTCGACCCCTTCGGAGGAAGCCCCGGAGCAGGAACAAGCCGACAAAGGTCCGGACCTGGCCAAGGAAAACGAGGAACTCAAGGATAAATACCTTCGGCTTTACGCCGAATTCGAAAATTTCCGGCGTCGCACCGCCAAGGAGCGTTTCGAACTGGAGGCTTCGGCCAATAACCGGCTCATAGCCAAATTGACCGAGGTACTCGACAATTTTTACCTGGCTTTTGATCCCCGTCACAAGACGGATAAACTGGAAGACTTTGAAAAGGGGATTCACCTCATTTTCAACAAGTTCAAACAAGTGCTGGATGAAGCCGGATTGGAAGAAGTGGAGCCCATGGGCGCCGAATTCGACCCCAATCTGCACGAGGCCTTGATGCAACAACCGCATCCGGAAATCCCCGAAAATCATGTAATTCAGGTGCTGCAAAAAGGCTATAAGGTCAAAGCGAAAGTCATCAAGCACGCCAAAGTAATCGTCTCCCAGGGCAAGGGCCAGGAGTAGGAAAAGGAAATCGAAAGGAAACACAATGGGAAAAATCATCGGAATTGACCTGGGAACAACGAACTCTTGCGTAGCGGTTATGGAGGGCGGCAAGCCCACCGTCATACCCAACGCGGAAGGCGCGCGCACCACGCCGTCCATCGTAGCCTT
>CAYNXV010000311.1:0-2696 GCA_964401245.1 uncultured Bifidobacteriales bacterium
TCAAAAGACCGCTTTGGCCCCGCGCAACCGAGACTTGAAGAATGCGGTTGAAGATCAGCGGTTTCTCACCCGGGTGGTCCACGCTTTGCCGGTTCACGGAAAAATCCTGGCAGCGAAGGGGTGCGGCGCAGCCTATGTTCACGGCAGAACCGCTGAGATACTGGATCAGGATATTAAGCGAGTCTGGAGCCTCCCTCACCTGTAAGGACCATTCTCCGTTTTCTGCGTTCCACAGATAAACCCCCGGAGTTGCGGTACTTGTCGGCTCTCCTATAAAGGGCGAAACTTTTACCGGATTCCTGGTCTTGTTGAGAAGTACGTTGCCCTGGGCATCGACGAGGCTCAGGGTAGCTTCATAGCTTCGCTCCGCGGCTCCGCCGGTTGAAGGGGTACCGTCGGAGGGATGGAGGCTTACACCGAAGTTCACGGGACCGGATCGCGGCGCATAAACCTCGGGCACATTGCCCAATGAAACCGAAAACTCCGGGAAGCTGGCATCCGGCGTGGTGATCCGTACCTGCACGCTATCGACTTGCGTCTGCCCGCCTGAGGCCACGGTGCGCAGAAATAGCTCGTAAGATTCACCCGTGACAAGGCCGCTTACGTCCCAGGTACCGAGAAAGCCGGTTAAGGATTGCGCAACCAGGGAACGATTGGGCTGACCGCCCGGGCCCCGGCGCGTTTCGGGCACCGAGATCCCGGCGCTACTCCAAAGCGAATCGTCAAGGCGGCGATAAACCAATTCATAATACCCGAAGGCGCCGGTAAGGCTGGGGTTTTCAGCCAGGCCTATTACCGCCACCTTGCCGAAAATCGGAGCTTCACTTGTGGGAGAAACTATTTTCGGGGGCCGCACGTCCACCCATACGTCCACGAACCCGCTTCCCGTGTTTCCGGCTCCATCGCGAACCCGCACCTCGGTTCGCCAACGTCCGCTACGGGTCGCCAGTTCGTGCGCCGGCAAGACCGCTTCAAAGCGATTCCTTGCTGTGCCGGAAGGCACCCAACTCGGGGCCAAGGTGAATATCGTATCTCCCGAAGGGGATCGCAAGGTTACCGTGGTTCTGGCTGCAAAGCTGCCGGTGTCGCTTTCCCGGTTGCCGGGAGAATCGAAAATCTCGTCCACCTTCCAGGAAAGCTTGGGGCTGGACGGGATATTCCGGGAATCGAATGTTTGGGCTGTGGGAACAAGATCCAGAACCCGGGGCGCGGTACGATCGATGCGGAAGGTCCAGGCGGGATCGGAAAAGGTTTCAGCATTTCCAGCTGCATCGGTGACCTGTACTGAGAAGCGGTATACTCCGTCGGCAAAAGGCGAAATCGAAGGCTCCTCCACCGTGAACGTGGGAGCTCCAGAAAACAGATCGGATTCCAGTGCATGCCGGGTGTCGAATTCACGCGTTTCGTCGGGAGAGCCGAAGCTTTGACGCACAAGGCGCCATTTCACCCAGGCCGAATCACGATGCGCAAGGTCCGCCAGGCGGAAGCGGAAGGATTGGAATTCACCGCCTTTGACAAGGGGGGTATGCGAAACCAGCTCGAAGCGCGGTTTAGTCCTGTCCAGAAAGAAAGAGCTTTCCGCACGCGCGAAATGAAAGCCGGAGTCGGCCTTTAGAGCTTCCCAAGCCGAGTCGAAGGCCGCGGTAACCTTGCCCTCGGTGGTGGGAAGGAATGGGTATAAATCCAAAAGCCCCTGCGCCTTGCGAAAGCCCTCGAAATCGGGTACCGCGGCATCACGGGCTTCCACGGTGAAACGGTATTCGCCGTCGGGCAGGGATGATCCCACCGCGTCCATGCCCTGAAAGGGAAATCCGCCGGACCTTCCGGCCAGATGGGCCAGGGGTTTGAATTCAAAAAGTTTGTTTCCTGCCGCATCGGTCACAAAAGCCCGCATGTTCTGGAGTTCTTGAACCGGCGCATCGTCAAAGGCATAGCGCAAAAACAAAGGCGTCGAATCCGGGTTTACCGGAAGACTTGGCGCGCCCAAGGTGAGAACGGGAGGGGAAGTATCGAGGGTAAACGGTACCCGGCGTATCTCCCGCGCACCCTGGGTGTAGGAATTACTAGTGCTGTTGAAGCGGCGCGTGGAAGCTGTGATTTCCAGCCACAGGTTTCCGGCATCGGAAATACCCGGCCCGTTTTTCCAGGCATGGCGAAGGTGGAAAGGGGTGGAAGAGAAAGCGCTTGGCGGGGTATCGTCGAAATGGATGGGGTTGGCAGCGTTGGAATTGTCGCTTCCACTGGCAGATCGTGGCAAAATCTTGAAATAGGTGGAATCGGGATCGCCATCGATGCGGGCATAAGCCTGATTGTTCACCTCGGCGTCCAGAAAAGGCCTAGGATTGGAAATGACCGCATAAGGCAGGGGCCAATGCATGGTGATGAGCGGCGGGGTGGCTTGGAAGGTGAAGAAAAAGCGCTGATTGCCGATGCGGCCTACATGGTTGAAGAAATGTAGAGCCACGGCGTTCTGGCCGTCCATGTATACGGAACTCAGGTTCTCAGTGGCCGCGTCCAGAAAATCCCCGGGTCGGATGCTCCAATTGCCCTTGGCGTCGATGGGATTTTTCACACCGGTGCGGATGGGGGTGGTTCGCTGGTCGCGGTACACGTCATACTTGCCATCGGAACGGCGCGTCCAGGTGAGCGAGAAGCGGTTGTAATTGAATACGATGCCGAATTGCTTCATGAGATCC
>CAYNXV010000312.1:0-2671 GCA_964401245.1 uncultured Bifidobacteriales bacterium
GTATCGACGACGATTTCCTCGATCCGAAATCCTTCCGGAGCGATTCCATGTTGGGTGTGCCCGGACTAATGAAAGTATACCAAGAGGGTCGGGTAGCCATCGCCAACGCTCCCGGAACGGGAGTGGCCGACGACAAGGTGATCTACGCCTACCTGCCCCGAATCATCTCGTATTACCTCAGGGAGGAAATCATTCTTCCCAATGTCGAAACCTTCATGTGCTGGATTCCCGAACATCAAACCTATGTGTTGGAGCATTTGTCCGAACTCGTCATCAAAACGGCCAACGATTCGGGCGGTTACGGAGTACTTATCGGTCCGCATGCTTCGAAAGCGACGCTCATGGAATGGGGCAATCGCATCAAAGCCGATCCCCGGAATTACATCGGCCAGCGTACCTTGTCGCTGTCGCGCGCACCCGTGGTTTTGGGCGACGTGTGCGAAGGCAGGCATATCGACTTCAGGCCCTTCGTGCTTTACGGCAAGGAAATCTACGTCATGCCCGGAGGTTTGACCCGTGTGGCCCTGAACAAGGGTTCGCTCGTGGTCAACTCCTCCCAAGGTGGCGGCAGCAAGGATACGTGGGTAATGGGCCGGCCTACCGGAGGAGGCGAGACCCTATCCGGAGCGGCCAAGGAACCCGCGGATGAGACGACGGCCTTGGAGGCGGCCATCAAAGAGTGCTGAGCCGGGTCGCGGATTCGATTTATTGGACCAGCCGGTATATCGAGAGGGCGGAAAACATCGCCCGATATATCGGAGTCAATCTGCAATCCAACCTTGACAATCGGGCGGATATCGGAGGCCAATGGGAATCCTTGGTGGTCACCACCGGAGACTACGAATGGTTCAAGGAGAAATACGGCCCTCTCGACGGAAAAAATACCGCCGCCAAAGATACCATCCTCCATTTCCTCACCTTTGACGAAGCCTATCCCAACTCGATTCTTTCCTGCGTAACCCGCGCCCGCGAAAACGCGCGCGCCATCAAGAGCAACCTTTCGCTGGAGGCATGGGAGCAGCTCAACAAATTCTATCTGATGCTAACGGAACCGGACGCGCGTTACCGTTCCCTGGAGTCTCCCCACGATTTTTACAGCGAAGTCCGCCTGGCGAGCAATCTTTTTGAAGGCATAGTCGATTCCACCCTGTCGAGAGGAGAAGAATGGAATTTTCTCATGCTGGGGAAATACATGGAAAGGGCCAACCAGACCTCCCGCATCCTCGACGTCAAGTATTTCATCCTTCTCCCCAACGCCTCCGAGGGCGGCTCCCTGGTCGACGACCTTCTCTGGGCCGCGCTGCTGCATTCGGTGAGCGGATACGAAATGTTCCGCCGCGCGCATGGGCGGATCGTTCCCGACAAGGTGGTGGAATTCCTGATATTGGATCGCGAATTTCCCCGCGCGGTACTGTTCTGCCTGCTTCGCGCGGAGGAATGCCTGTTATCCATTTCCGGGACTCCCGCCGGCGCCTATCGTAACGGCGCCGAAAAAAGAATCAGTCAATTGCGCTCCCGCCTGGCCTACACCCATGTGGAGGAAATCATCGGCCAGGGGCTGCACGAATTCCTGGACATGCTGCAAACCGGACTCAACGAGGCGGGAGACGCCATTTACCGGACTTTTCTTTCGCTCAATTCCGCGGAAACCGTTTCCGCCCGGCAACAATAAAGGAGGATACCATCACATTTTGTTTAGGCATCAAGGTAGCGGACGGACTTGTAGGCATCGCCGACACTCGCATCACCTCGGGAAGCGAATGCATCACCGCGAAAAAGGTCATCGTATATCAGGGGAAAAAATCCTCCTTCTTTCTCATGGCGTCGGGGTTGCGGTCGTTGCGCGACAAGTCGCTTACCTACTTCGAGGAAGTGATGGAAAGCAAAGGCCCGGGATTCGACAAGCTTTTCAAGGCCTTGAACTGTTTTTCCACCCAGGTACGCCGCGTCGCGGAGGAGGACGGCAAGGCCCTGGAGGAGGGTGGACTCAGCTTCAACATCCATGTATTGATGGGAGGTCAGCTGCGGGGAGACAAGGAACATAAATTGTATATGCTGTATCCTCAGGGAAATTGGGTGGAAATCAGCGATGGTACGCCTTATCAGATTATCGGAAGCCCTCCGTACGGAAAGCCCGTACTGGACCGGACTTTGAAATACAATGACTCCATGCCCTTCGCCTTGAAAGTGGGCGGATTGGCTTTCGATTCCACGCGCATCAGCGCCGCCGACGTGGATTTTCCCGTCGATGTCGTATTGTACCGCAAGGGCGCCTTCGAAATGACGGAACGGCGATACACCAAGGAAGACTTCCGCAAAAGTTCCGACTGGTGGCAGGCTAAACTCCGCAATTCCGTGAATACCCTTCCCGAGTGGTTCAACGGGATTTTCAACTGATTATGTTGTTCAGCATCAGACATGGTACGACCTATCGTTATTCCAGCCCGGTTTATCTGGAGCGGCATCTTCTCCGCCTGCATCCCCGGCAAGACGGCAACCAAATCGTGGAATCCTTCGATTTGCATATCCATCCCCAGCCCGAAGGGTTGTCGCGCTGTCTGGACCTGGAGGGAAATCTCGCCCATACCATCTGGTTCAAGGGGCCCACCCAGGTTTTGCGGGTGATGGCCCATAGCCGGGTAAGAACGCTGGCATCCGATCCTTTCGATTT
>CAYNXV010000313.1:0-2623 GCA_964401245.1 uncultured Bifidobacteriales bacterium
GAGAAAAATGCCGGGAGCGCCTGAAATCAAGCAGGAGAACTCCCGACTCTCAAGTCAAGACATCAACGCCGAACCATTCACGATAGGAAACGTCCGAATATTTCGTGGCATTGATGAAAGATATAATAAGCCAATTACCCCAGAGACAAGGTGGGTTAGTCCTTATACTGGCCATATAATAAACGTAGGGAAACATGAACGAGCGCATTCAGAACAGTGGAAACGTTTAGGAAATCTTCGATTCCTATACCAATATTGGAAAGACCCACAACGGTTGGAGCAGGAAGCTGACAGGCGTTCGAGAATACAATAGGTGCGAAATGGAAAAAATTAAGTCAGTATTTTGGAGCTTATTATTAACATGGTGGATATGTTCTTGTGGATTGCTGATACCTTACCATAAGCAGCCAAGGGAGTACCCCTTCATTGGAGCCGCTTTTGATTCCAAGGTTGAACTCGAAATTGTCTTAACAAGCAAGGACACGGTGAATTGGGTGTATCTTGAAAAGGAATTTCATAGATTTTATAAACCTGATACGGTAATGAGCATTTCAGTACTTGATAGCAATAAGGAGGTAACTGCCCAATATGGTCCTGAAGAGCTGGACCAGAGAAGGTCGAATGACATCAGCAGAGATAAAGAATTTTGGTTAGTTTGTTCCAATGGGCTATACTTGATTCCAATAGAATACCATCTGGGAGGGAAATGGATGATTTATGTGAACAAAGTTTGCGAGGACATAGATTCAAATTGATTACAGTAAAAACATGCCTGTATTTTCTTCCCCTACTTTTTCTTGGGTGCAGCTTGGTTAGGTCACCTTGGGTAGTCCGTTTGGGTGATGATGCTCATGAAATATCCCACCCAATTCGGTCCAGAATAATTTCAAAAGCCGAAGACATTTGTAAAAAGCGCGGTTTCGAAGTTGATAGTACTCAATCTGATACCACCAAATTCTTCGTCAAACGGCTTCAAGGTGCGGGGGGCTTTTGGGAGGAGCAGGTTACACACACTTATTGGATAACATGCGAGCATTAGCGTTCATAATTTTCGCTGGAGTACATGCGGCAATAAGCCAATCCATCGACGTGAATCCGCCGAAAGGATGGGTCGAGCAGGAACACACGCCCCAAGGCGTGGTGGTACTGTTTACAAAGCCAGTGGTAAACGCAGAGTTTTCGGAGAACCTGGCAATTTCCCATTATGAAATTAATCCGTTACCCAGCTACAATATCACAATCGATAGCCTTATCAATATGGTGAGGAAAAACCAGATGCGCAGTTTTCCACTTTATGAAATCCATGAGAAGGGTTCTAGAGTAATAAATGGGATAGAAGGAGGATACCTTATCTGTAGTTACGTGCGGGGTGAAATAAATGCCAAAGTACTACAGTTTTTCTTTTTGGACGGTAATAGCTTCCTCAATGTTGTGTATACAAGCTTGGCAAAGGACTTCGATAAGTGGCGGTCGGTATTTGAAGAGAGCCTAGAAACATTGACTTATGATAGTGAAGCTTCTGAATAATATGCTGGTTTCCAAGTCTTAGTGCAACAAAGCAGCCATTCTTTCCTGAGGTGATTCCCAATTGTTAACTGCTCGTGGTCTTTCATTCAGCATTTCCTGCGCCTCCCGAATGGCCTTCAAGGGCACCTTCGAAAAATCAGTTCCCTTTGGAAAGAACTGTCGGATTAGGCCATTCGTATTTTCATTTGTGCCCCGCTCCCAAGGACTATGGGGATGAGCAAAATATACCTGGATTTTGGTGGCCTCCGTGAATAACCGGTGCTCCGCCATTTCCTTTCCCCGGTCGTATGTCAGGGAGAGGGCAACCTCTTTGGGCAGGCTCAACATAGCCTTGGCAAATGCTTTCCGTACCGATTCAGCATCTTTCTTTTTCAACGGCACCAAGAAAACCCATCGAGTCGTTCTTTCCACTAAAGTTCCTAGAGCACTTTGATGATCCTTGCCCATAATCAAATCACCCTCCCAATGTCCTGGAATGGAGCGGTCTTCAACTTCCTTGGGGCGCTCCTCAATGCTTATCATATCAGGGATTTGGCCTCGTTTGTCGTGGCTAAGTTTCCTGTTACGATGAAGTCTGCGTTTTTGCCTCAAATAGGAAAGGATTTCTTTTTTTTAGTTCTCCACGTGGAAGCACGTACAGGTAGGTATAGATCGATTCCGGACTAATCTGCATGCTTGGGTCGTTCGAATAATGGCGATGAAGGTATTTGGAAATTTGTTGAGGAGACCATCGGCATCGAAGCTTTTCCAGTATGAGCTCTTTCAGTACGGGGTTTTTATCGATTTTCCTCGAGTTGTTTCTTTGGGAAGCCCTTTCCTTGGCTTCCATTCCAGCTACTTGCGAATTGTAGTAATTCAGAGAGGGGGAGTAGAGACGCAGTTCCCGGTAGATAGTACTCGGGCTCCGCATCAATTCGCTTGCAATATAGCGAATGCTTCGACCTGCATATCGCATTTTCCCAATGAGGTCTCGTTCTTCGGCTGTAATTCGGATATATTTCATGATTTAATTTTAGCAAAGCAATGTTGCGTTAAAATCTAGAATCCAGCCATCTATAATTTATTCAAGTATCAACAGAGCTTAAGGTATCTATGG
>CAYNXV010000314.1:0-2616 GCA_964401245.1 uncultured Bifidobacteriales bacterium
GGTGGCATTGAGGTAGGCTAGTCCGATTTTGTGTCATTCTTGATTCGCCTTGTCTCAGTATCGGGATTTGGATTCGGCAGAAAGACCTGATAACCCTTGGTTTTTCGCCCTTCACATGCCATCTCAGATCTTGGCATTTCATTTGCATTGGGGTACTGGGTACACCAAAATCGGAGGAGCGATGTTTCGGATCCATATAAGGGTTCTGGGTCTCTTATTCATATCAGTTGCCGGCGTGAAGGCGGATTATTCGCCCTTGGCTGTAGGCAACGAGTGGATTTTCTCGGGGGAAACAAATTCTATGTCAGGCAGGGGGGATTTCCGCGAAAGCGAATTCAAGGAGAGATTATCAATGCGGGTGACAGAAAAATCGGTCCGTAGAGACTCTGTATTTTGGACAGTTAGAGTTCAAAATGCCATCACTGATTATGTAACTTACGATGCTTCAAATGTAGGACAGGGCGAACCCACTAGCTATCCCGATACCGTGTTGGGATCCAATTGGGTTTTCCTGGAATTAAAAGGAGACATCCGCAAGGTAAGCGGCAATCTCAGATTACCCGCCGAAACGGAGGAAAGCAGGATAACCCGCCACCTGAACCATAATTTCTTCCTTTCACGGGAACCGTTACTATTTGGAGATCCTATATCTGGGACAAATTCCGGCTACCTCGCCATTCATTACCATAATTTGCCCTCACCCACCCAGGCCTTTGGCGGGAGTAAACAGGGATGGTACGTGAAAGACGTGGGGCCTTACTGGCTGAGGTATGGTGGCGTTGGTGATTGCGGAGATCGAATAAACCGGGAATTGAAATTGATCACATTTAATGGAAAAGCCATTAACCTCGGAGTCTCCCCGCCCGAATCGCCGTTACAGAAGGAGGCCCGCAGGACCTGCTCCATAAGAAAAGAAGTGGGCATGCAGGGGTTTTCTCACCCCAAGGCAGTGGGGGGCTCTCCGGTATTCGATATCATAGGGCGGGCAAAAAGCATATTGGAGCGATGAATGCACCAGGGGAGCTTTCAGGTCTCAACGTGGAATTCAGGCATGGAGCGACACATAAAGTTGTCGAAGAGAGGGACAGTAAACGCCATCTCCCCATGGGAAGGGCTATAGATCATTCCCTTCTTGATGAGGTTGGCGCGCACTGGTCCGAGACTGGTAACTTTGACTCTTAGCATATCGGCAATTTCACCGCTCCGGTAGGGGCCTGGGCCCATATGCGCCATCGCCCGGAGAAATTCCTTTTCTTTGGGAGTGAGTCGGTCGAAGCGCACCCGGAAAAAGCTTTCGTCAAGGCTTCGGAGCACGGCTGAGCTGGCCTGTTCCACTGTGGTCAGGGTGATAGGGGAAGCCTCGGCATGCTTCCAGGTTTGGTATCCCCATTCCTGTAAGAAGTAAGGGTAACCCAAAGTGAGTTGGAAAATGCTTTGTAGGGCCGCGGTTTCATAAGAGACGCCTACTGCTTGAACCGGATCCTGCAGAGCCTTGGCGGCGTCGGATTCGTTCAGGGGGCCGATGATCGGAAAAGGGAAGAGCCGTTCGGCGTAGGATTTGCTTTCTCCCGCCAGCGCGGGTAAAATAGGCAAGCCCGCTCCGAGTAGGACCAGGGGTAGTTGGCGCTGCTGCATTTTATGCATGGCCATTATGAGGGCACTGAGTTCGGCGCGGTTCAAGTATTGCACTTCATCGATAAGCAGCGCTACGAGTGTATTCCGCTCCGCCGCCGCCTCGGCCACGGCTACAAACAGGTTGGGCAGATCCGCTTCGATATCGCCACTATCGGCGGTTCCCTGCTCGGCATCGATGCCTATCTCAATGCCAAGCAGGTTCACCTTCACGCCTGCCAGAAAACCTTTCAGTACCGCCAAGCCACGACGGGCTTTGTCTCCCGCTCCCGCCATCCGGTCCAGATTGAACAAAAGGCGGCGAAGCTCAGGTGCCAACAGAGCAGCCAAAGATTTTTCATCGTGGGCTTCCACCAGGATGGTTCTGTAGCCATTCGCCTGCGCCAGCCGTTCAATTTCGTTGAGTAAAACGGTCTTTCCTACCCCCCTGAGTCCGGTGAGCATTATGCTCTTTTCGGGTCGCTTTTGGCGCGTGCGCCCCAAAAGAACTCGGGTCAACTCCAATAGCCCGTCTCGCCCTACTAATTCTGGGGGTGGGGAGCCAGCTCCGGGAGAGAAGGGATTGGTTATAGAGTCCATTAGGCCTTTTTTCCAAAATAACGATAATTTGTGCCGGATTATAGCAACTTATAGGCAGTTATAACAGTTTATAGCTATTTATAAGGTGTTTCTTTTATAAATACCTATAAATTACTCAAAATAAAGGCTGGTTAGGGGCCGGCTAATACCCTGTGAAAAGCGGGGCCTCTGCTGACGCCGGAAAAAATCCCCCGCCTCGGCATCCGGCCCTCCGATGGTGGGAGCCTCGATCTTAGTGCAAGGTAATTAGGCGCCTATGATTAGCCGTCGAAATCTTCGCAATCTTGCACGCGCTTCGGGTAATCCTTGATAAACGCGCTGTTGATAAAGCTGAATTCCCGTTTGCCATCGCAATTTTTCAAAATGAAAAGAGAGTCGGGCTTCAAAATCCGCATTGCCATACAC
>CAYNXV010000315.1:0-2613 GCA_964401245.1 uncultured Bifidobacteriales bacterium
GGCCTACCGTGGTTTCGTTTTGGGAACACCCCCCGAACATTAAAACCAGGGGGAATAGGATGACGGCGGATTTTGTTGCTTGAGTTTTCATGGTATCCTGACTTTGAATCAAGAACCAATAGTAAGGTCCGTTACCGAAACTCGGAATAGGCCGAAGGGATGAAAGAGTAGTTAATCCTTTTCGCCTCTGGCGTGATTGGCTATTTGCAGCCGACTGTGCAGCGCCAGCTTTTCCATGATGTTGTGTACGTGGCTTTTGACCGTGAAGGTGGCAATATTGAGTTTTCCACCAATTTCTTTGTTACTCATGCCTTCGACTATCAAGGCAATGACGTCTTTTTCGCGGTTGGTCATCCGGGTGGCGACTTTGAGATTTCTTTTGCCTTTCAAGATCGCATACTGAGCCACTTGGGAGAACAGGGAATTGGTCATCGATATGGGAAGCACCGTTTTACCTCCCGCAACCGAGCGAATGGTTTCGATTATCTCCCCCACGGTCGCGTCTTTGAGAATAAAGCCCTCGGCACCCGCCTGCACGAATTCCATGATATCCGCTTGCGCCGGAGCCAGACCCATTCCGATGATTTTGATTTCGGGAAATTCCTTTTTCACCGACTGCACCACCTCCAAACTGTTTTGCCTGTCCAGTCCGAGATCCATCAATACTACATTCGGATCCGTCGAGCGGGCCGAAAGTATCGAATCCTTCTTACCATCGGAGACGGCCACAACGGAGACGCCTTTTTGTTCGTTGAGAACAACCGTTATACCCTCACGCAAAAGTCGATTATCTTCAATGAGAAGTATCCGGATGTTGTCCAAATTCACTCCAAGGTCGGTTATGGGTTCAGATCATCTCGCTCGATGGGATTTTGGAAGATACCGGCGGTGATCATCATATCGGGTTTAGGTTGACCGGGGAAAAATCCGGCATCAGGGGAATGCCTTGTAAATTTTTCCATCCTTGGTCTGAGGAATGGTCGGGGCGACACGATTCGAACATGCGACTTTCTGCTCCCAAAGCAGATGCTCTACCAGACTGAGCTACGCCCCGGCCGAGCCCGGTAATATAGCTCCTAGCCCCCATCTAGGACAAGACCAGACCTCGATCCGTGCGATAAAAAGCCATCTCAAAGACGTTTACGCACCGATTGGGCATGGTGGTAAAAACCTTCAGAATCGGCCAGGGCGGCTATCAATTCGCCGTTTTTCCGTAGAGCTTCGCCCGTATAGGACAGATAACCCGTGCGCTTGTAGAAATCATAGGTTCCCAGGGGGGAGAAAAAACGGGCCGATCCGTTGGTGGGGAGCACATGATTGGGCCCCGCGAAATAATCGCCTACCGCTTCCGCCGAATAAGGACCCATGAAAATGGCGCCCGCGTTATGGATTTTCGGCAGGAGTTTCTTCGGCTCTTTTACCATTATCTCCAAGTGTTCCGGCGCGATGGCATCGGCCAATTCACATCCGATTTTCCAATCCTTGACCACATAAATCCGGCCAAAGCGGCTCAGGGTTTTCTCCAGGATGGCTTTTTTAGGCGACTCCGACACCTGTTGCTCCACGCAGGCAGCCACCCATTCGGCCATTTTGGCGGAGGTGGTGACGCATATTGCCGCTTCGTATCCCGACCCATGCTCGGCCTGGGCCAGCATGTCCGCCGCCACCCAATCGGGATCGGAACTTTCGTCGGCCAGGATAAGCACTTCGGAAGGTCCGGCTATCATGTCGATGTCAACCGTTCCGAACACCTCCTTTTTCGCCAGGGTCGAAAAGACGTTGCCCGGACCGACGATTTTATCCACCCGGGTCACCTTTTCCGTTCCATAAGCCAGCATGGCAACGGCTTGCGCTCCTCCGATTTTATAAACCTCGGTGATGCCCAATTGCATGATGGCGTAGGCCAGGCTAGGGTGGATGCCTTTGGGCGCGGGAGTCACCACTACGATTTCCTTGACGCCGGCCACTTGGGCGGGAACCGAATTCATGATGAGCGTGCTGGGATAAGCCCCGGCCCCTCCCGGCACATACACCCCTACCCTGCGCAGGGGACGGATCAACTGCCCCAATACCTGACCTTCGCTCCCCTTGATGTTCCAGCTCTGCTCCACCTGCTGTTCGTGGAATTTCCGAACATTGATGATGGCTTGGCGGATGGCTTTTTTCGCCGGCAACCCCAGCTTTTGCGCCGCCTGCTGAAGCTGAACTTTGGTTACCGCCATTCCCTGGCGTAGGCCGTCATATTGCCGGGCATACTGGACGGCGGCCTGGTGGCCCCGCGCCTTCACGTCGGCCAGAATGTTCCGCACCGTTTCGGTTACGACGGGCGAGGGACTGGCATCCCGGTTGGTAATCGCGCGCACGTCCGGATGCCGCAGGGTATTCAGCTTCACGATTTTGACAAGGCTCATGCGCGGCCACGCTCCTGCAGAAGTTTATAATTGATGCCGTCCATCAGCGCCAGCCACGAAGCTTCGATGATATTCGCCGAAACTCCGATGGTGCCCCAGGGTTCCACATCCGGATTGGATTCGTCATGGAAGCGCATCCAAACTCTGACCTTCGCTCCCGTGCCTTTGTTGTTGTCGAGCACCCGCACCTTGTAATCCACCA
>CAYNXV010000316.1:0-2583 GCA_964401245.1 uncultured Bifidobacteriales bacterium
CCGGGGGCGACAATGCCGGGTCCCGGCAAATACCCCAGATTAGCCCTTAATTGGGCGACGGCGGCTATCATGGCTCCGTTGTCCCCGCAAAACACCTTGGGAGGAAAAAGGCAGCGGAGTCCCCTGCGGGCGCATGCCGTTTCCATGCTTTGCTGCAAATGGGAATTGGCCGATACCCCACCCACCACTACCAGGGTATCCAGCCCCTGGCTTCGCAGAGCGTTAATCGACTTTTTAACCAGGATATCCACGATGGCGGCCTGCAGAGAGGCGCAAATATCCGCCAGATGTGCCTGTACCGATTCCTCCCCCTGTTCCCGGCAATACCGTAGCACCGCGGATTTAAGCCCGCTGAAAGAAAACTCCAGGTTTTCGCGTTGGTCCAAAGCCCGTGGAAAAGGCACGAAGGCGGGGTCGCCCTTTTCCGCCCATCGGGCCACCAGCGGGCCGGCCGGATAACCCAACCCCATCACTTTTCCGCATTTATCGAAGGCTTCGCCGGCGGCATCATCGCGGGTACGCCCCAGCGAGATGTATTCGAAGTGTTCGTTGACCCGGCAGAACTCGGTATGGCCGCCCGATACCACCAGACATAGAAAAGGGGGCTTAAGCTGTGGATCCGCCAGATAAGCGGTGCCCAAATGGCCTTCGAGGTGGTTGATGCCCACCAGGGGCTTTTGCAAGCGAAGCGCCAATCCCCGCGCGAAAGAAGCGCCCACCAACAAGGGCCCCAGCAATCCCGGCCCCCGGGTATAGGCGATGAGATCCACCTTATCGGGAGCGATACCCGCGGATTGAAAAGCTTCGGAAACCAGGGGGGAGATTTTTTCCAGGTGGGCCCGGGCCGCGATTTCGGGAACCACACCGCCGTACAAAGCATGCATGTCCACCTGGCTGTAGAGAGTATGGGCCAGAACCTGGAGGTTTTCATCGACCAGGCCGCAGGCGGTTTCATCGCAGGACGTTTCGATGCCGAGGGTCACCATGGGATGGGGGCGCTTTCAATGGGAAAATAACCGGATTAAAGGCTCAATATAACATTAAAGCCGCCCCTTCAAGTCGGGAGCCGGCCCCTTGGCTGGGGCTTCACGCCGCGAAAATCTTTTCTTTTGGAGGGGATTGTGGGACAATGATCGAGTCGTATAATTCACAACGGATTTCAATTTATGACCTCATTGTTCGATAGGCACGCCCTGCTGCAAACCTTCAATCCCCTTTCGGAATCGGGACGGCAATACCTGGAAATCATCCTGGTGCATCCCGACACCCTCAAGCCTACGGGCCGGGGATTTTTCAATGACGCGGATTTTCTGCTGGAAGCGTGCAGCCCTTTTGCCGGACATTTCAATTTCGCTCTCAGTAATCTGGCTTATTCTCCGGAGGCCCTTACCGGCCAGGTGGGAGTCAACCGGTTCGACCGTTCCTCCTTGGTCGACGAAAACCACCAGCAACACGGACGGGCGCATTCCCTCACCTTCCAATGGATGCTTAAACCCGAATATCTCCATAGTCTCGAAGCCCAATTCGCAGAGCCGGATCAAATCCTGCAAATCAGCTACAGCATCAACCAGATCATGACACGCTTGAATACCACCCAATACGGATTGGATTTTTTCCAGATCGGCATGACCATGCGCGTTGTGCCCGGGTTCATGCGAGAAAGAATCGTATCCAAAGGCGAATGCTTTGCCATGACCAAGCATATGGCGTCGCGCATTGTGCGCGAATTACAGGAGGAGGACCAAAGGAAGTTCATCGTGAAAAGCGGGATGGTGGATTCCCTTTTCGATCCCCTGCCGGGCATGCCGGGCTCGTTTTCACGCGAAAACCAGGACAGTATCATCGTCAATTCTTCCGGATTCCTGGAACCTTCGAATGAGCCCTTGCTGGCGGAACTCGTAGAAGAAAAAAAGGTCCCCTCCAAAGCGGCAAATACATTCAACGGCGCAAACATGTTGAATTTGAGCCAGAACTGGCAAGCCGTGGCCCCGGAAGAGGGGTTCGGCGGAGGATCCCGAAAAATCCAGAATTCCTCGGCTTCGGAAAGTACGTTTTCCCCAACCAAGAAGGAAAGATCGCAGGACGCCCTGGTGGAAGCCTTCCATCAAAAGGTTTCCTCCACCTGGCAATGGCCTCTTTTAGGTTCCGGCCTTTCGAAAAAATACGCTTCGCGCTGCGGCAACGTATTGTTCCTGGATTGCGATCCCTTTTCGGCGATGCTGGCGACCCAATTCCTATTGCAAAGCGTCGAGGCCGGTTCCAAACAGGGCGTAGGCCAGGCGCTGGTGTTTTCCAAAAAAATGTCGGAAACCGATTTGGCCTATTCCTCTCTTTCCCGGCACTTGCGGGCCGATCCCATTGTCGCTCCCGCGGGCCAGGAAGTGGATGTGGAGCACTTGGTTCGCGAATACCGTTCGCTGTTCAAAACGCCGCCTATCGCCCCCCCCTGTTCGCGCGACGAGGGTTTGCGCCAAATCATCCGATATCTGGAACATGACTATCTCATCAAGCAGAAAAACAACGGCGGGGGATTGCCGCCCTTGATTATCATTCTGGACAACCTGTGCGAATTCATCCCCGATT
>CAYNXV010000317.1:0-2565 GCA_964401245.1 uncultured Bifidobacteriales bacterium
CAGGGGAAACCGATTTATCGGGCGGTTTTCCGGATTCGAAAATAATCCAGCCACGATTTCAAAGTCCGGCTTTTGTAAGAGGTTGGAAAGGTTCCTTTTTCCTTCGCAAGCATAATCAATTTACGCGGCAATTCATGACGGTGCCAATGCCGCCAGGCATCGAAATGCCGGTATTGTTTTTCAGACTCTTTGAATTCCCGCGAGTGAATGATCCGCCTGCCGGCCACAATTCGAGGCGGGAACACGATGTGCAGGCATTCGTGGTATACCACTCCTCCCACAATTTCCGGTCCGGCATCCTCCGCATCATATCCCCGGCTGATGGAAATGAGGTGATAGGAATTCCCCTCCCCATCCGTTTGCAGACTATGGGTAGAAAGGCCGCCGGTGCGGGCGGACCAGGTTACGGCGGCATTCAGTTCCCCCTTGAAGTATTCACGGTTGATTTCTGCGAATATCTCACGCAAATCATGATAACGTCCCTTCGGGTTAAGACGCATGACTTTCCGATGGTTGCGCGCCAGAAGTTTTTTGCGCAAAGCGTTTTCGATCGGTGACACCGAATCTCCCGTGGGCCACTGGCGCAGGTATTCGTGGACCTTATCCTCGCATTGGCGGCGTAATGCAGTCGATTCGTCCCGGGAGCCGTTGCGCCGGGATTTGGACCTTCTTTGGCTTACCAGATGCGCCCATTGCAACACGGCGGTTTTGACCGATTCCGAAGCATGTTCCAAAGCCGGAGGCAACTGTAATTCGCATGTGCCCAGCGAACGGTTCCATTTCACCTTCCAGCTTTTATGCAGGCGTGGTTTGAAAACAATGGAGATGGAGGCATAAGGTCCCGACAGCAGCGCGGCGAAGGGGGGCACCGCGTGCTCCGCAGTGAACGGCGGGACCGGTTCCATCAGGGCTTAGCTTCCTTAGGTTTGGATTCCTCGGTTTTGGCTTCCTCAGGCTTGGCTTCTTCGGGTTCGATTTCCTGTTTCAAAGTGGAGCGAAGAAAATCCTTCCCCTGCAACCTTCCCGAGCGCTTTTCCAGACCCTCCAATTCCTTGGTCAGGTCTACGCCCATGCTTTCGCGTTTAAGCACATGGGGCGTGACGTAAATGACCAATTCGGTGGTAGCCCGGATATTCGAACTGTAGGAGAAGAGGTAGCCCAATAAAGGGATGCTCCCCAGGATGGGAACGAATTTGCGGGTGATGTCTTCCTTGGAGTTGATGATTCCTCCCAAAGCCAGGGTCTGGCCGTCCATTAGACTGACATTGGTGGTGATGGAGCGGTTGGTGATGGGAGGCGGTCCTTCTCCCTGGCCCTGAGTCTGGGTTTTGATGCTGGGCGAAATACTGACATTGACTTCGCCATGGTTGGTAACCCAGGGAGTGAGTTCTATGGTGATGCCGTCGTCTATGGCGCGGTAATCTTTATTTTCGAAACCTTCCTTGTTAACCGAGCTGACCTCATAATAGGAGGTTCTACTCACCCGCAACTCTGCCTTATTTCCGTTGAGGGTGGTGATTTTCGGCATGGAAAGAATTTTCGCCTTGTTTTTGGTTTCGAGCGCCCTAAGGTTCAGGGAAAAATTCTGAGGCAGAATCCCAATGGTGCCGGTAAAGCCTCCTTCGCGGAATACGCCGTTGAGGCCGCTGGCAGCTATATCCGCCGAAACATTCGGACCAGACGCATAAGGCGGGACTCCCGTCTCCAAGCCCAGGTCCGACGACCGATCCCGAACGTATTCCACCACGATGACTTCCATCAAGACCTGGAGCGTGGGCAAATCGATTTGTTCCAGATAGGCTTTGATTAAAGAAATGTCCTCACCCGTGCCGGTTATAAGAACCGCATTCTGTTCGCGGATAACCTTGATGTTTTCCACCGGAATGGATTTGGGAAAGACCTGTTCAATGTTTTCCGCTTTGATGAATTTCAGAAAATACAACTCTGCACCCGATAGCGCTTGCCCTGATGGTGTATTGGGGTTACGATCCCCAATAAGGAGGGTGCCGCCCCGATTGGTATAGGCATAGCGCGTTCCCTGCAGCAAAGCGACCAAAGCGTCGTCTACGGTGGCGTTTTGGATTTGGGCATTGGCGTTGCCGACAATCTCTCCGATAAAGACATAATTCACTCCCGATTGCTGGGCTATTTCCCGGATGGCCTCGGCCAGGGGGGCATTGTTCAAATTGAGGGTGACCCGCCTGTCCTGAACGTCGATTTCCATGTTTCCCGAGCCATAGGCCATTTGCCGTCCGCCTCGATGCATACTACGCTGGTCCGGCGATGACGACTCCTGCGACTCGACAATGTACACCCCTTTTTTAAGGCGGACGGCGAAATTGTTGGCTTCCATCAACGCCTTGAGTCCATCCATGGGAAGCACGTCCTGCAATTTTCCCGACACGTTGCCTTGGAGGTTTTGCGCAGCAACCACATTGATGCGCGTCTTTTCTGAAAAATCGCGGAGGAATTCCCGAATAGGCTTGTTCCGGATATCGAGCGAAAGTCGCTTGCTCTGCATCTGCATTAAGCTCATGGTATGTTCGGAGGCTTTTTTCACGCGAA
>CAYNXV010000318.1:0-2560 GCA_964401245.1 uncultured Bifidobacteriales bacterium
AGGTCGGCCGAAACATTCCGAAGGTGGAATCAGGGAATCGTGGCCTGAAATATCTGGTTTCCAAAACCCGAGAAGCCCTCCCAAACGATACGCGAACTGGAAATACGGGGGTTTTCCGAATCATACATGCTTTCCTGGACGCGGACAATTTCCTTTCCATCGAATAAATGGATTCTGAATCTATGTTCGATGATTAAATGAGTCACCGGCAACGATTGCCAGGTGACCAAATGGCCGAAAATTTGGGGATGGGAGTCAGCATAATTGTTTTGAGTCAATTGACGAACAGTTTCGCCATCATACAGGTATATTTCGACATCATGGCCATCAAACCCGTCCCAAACAACTTTTGATCCGGAAATCTGTGGCCGCTGATCGTCCCAGGGGTTATCCGACAACTTTACCGTCCGGCCGGATGCGTGCATGAAAATATCGAAAAACGTTCCATCCCTGCCCTGCCAGACCACGGTGTCTCCGGAAATTTGGGGGTCCAGGTCGTCATAGGTATTGTCGGTAATCCGATGTGTTCCGCTGCCATCATAGAGGAAAATCTCTCCATCGGCGGACTCTGGATGACCTTGCCAGACAACATGAGATGAAGACAATTTAGGAGCCCAATCGTTATAATCATTGTCAGTCAATTGCAGGGTGGCATTCCCATCGTTTAAAAAAATTTCATAATCATTTCCGTCGAATCCGTACCATGCCACCCGGTTTTCAAATACCCGTGGCATGAGATCGTCTTTATCATTATCCGTTAGCTGCGTGACGATACCGTTCCGATATCGGAAAATCTCGAAATCCGACCCATCGAATCCCGCCCATACAACCGTTTCACCCCAAACTTCCGGAGTCTTGTCCTCCAATGAATTGTTTGTCAGCCGCCGGGTTTCGGTACCATCAAAAAGGAATATTTCGTTTTCACTTGAATCCTTTCCTGTCCAGACAACATTAACCCCCGATAACCTGGGTGATCGGTTATCAAACCCATTGTTAGATATTCTCGAAATGATGGATTTACTTTCGTTATTTTCTGCGGTTGTCGAGGAAGTTCCATTTTCGGTGAAACTGCAGGCCATAGTGGATAAAGAAACGAATAAAATCAGCCCCCCCTTAAAGCATTTGATCATTGATTCGTCCTTCTTCGAAAATCATTGCTTGCTACCATGGCTCATCCCATAAAAAGGGGTGACTTGGCCTAGTTGAAATATAGTTTCCCGGTGCCGCTAAATGGATTCACTGCTGCCGGGCCTGAATAGGCGCCAATTGTCGCTCTGCCTTGTACCGGTCGCATCGATCGCATCCTCAAGGACGAAGGTGCCTTGGTGGTTATGCTGTCAGAACCCCTCAAAACCCAGTCGGACTGGAAAGAAATACTTCGCTTTGCCACCGACTGCAACGACTACGAAAACAGGTTCCTCATCCATCCTTACAAAGACACTGTATTTAGCAACGGTGGTACTACAGTGACGGTCATTATCAACAATGTCGATGCAAAATCGCCCCAGCCCGGCAATTGGATACCGGAGAGAGTTATCCAATCGGGAGCGGTATGTCCCCAAGGGATTGGTGAGCTATCTGGTCTGGGATTTGAAGGACAGCCGCAACCAAAGAGCGGGACAGGGCGTTTATGTCTGGAAGGTCATCTTCACCTTCGAAGACAACTAGCAGGAAGTCCGTTACGCCCGAACCGGTGTGCTCCGAAGCGGGGAATGACGCCTAGAGTTTAAAAGGGCTTACACGGATTGGTTTGACGCCCTTTATACAAAACTCTAATTCCTCAATTTTGTTTCGACAATTAGAGTCTTTCACGCTTTAATTTCATGCCTTCTACGAAATTTAATGAATCGTACTCACAATATTACCTGAAATAAGCATATTTTCAAAGTGAGTTCTCTATATCGGAGTTAGCTTACATCAATAACCGTTTTTCTCCGCCTCAGTTGAAACGGGTCAATATTGAAAATATTCGGACTCTGAGTAGGGAGTTCCGAAATAACTATAGGAGATACGATGAATCGGTGGATATTTTTCTTATCACTGGCCGCAATATTGACTTTGCCCTCGCAAACCGAGGCGCAACAACAAATTTACGTTCCTACCAAAGATCCTCAAATGTGGTCTGCGGATACCCTTTTCATCGGCGCCTCCTTCGTACGTCGACTCGATATTCCCTGAACCGTGTGGCTCAAAGGCAATGAGGCTGCCTGGGTAGGAGATCTGTTTTTCATCGATCCAGAAACTGGGCTGGAAGTCCGCCTTTTTACCAATCAATCTACCACTAATACCTCCAAAGCGACGGGCATCGTATTAAGTAATACGTACAATATCCCGATCGGTGATACGGTTTATTTCATGTACAAACTGAGAGCGCAGTCTGGGCCGGATGCCATGAGTCTGTTACCGAAATATACCGGTCCCAATAGTTCCACCAGCAATTTCTTTAGCCAGGCATCCAGCAATAACCATCCCAATCCGGCGTTGCGCTTTGGAAACCGTTGGTCCGTGGCCGGCAGTATTGATTCGATTACAGTGGAATTCGGTTTCGAAGACAATGCCA
>CAYNXV010000319.1:0-2558 GCA_964401245.1 uncultured Bifidobacteriales bacterium
TTCCAGCACAGCCGCCCCTGCGAGCCAGCTTCCGTTTCTGGCCAGTCCGAATGTCATTCCGATTCCCAATGGGGCCTTTCTAGACAGCGACAGGAACGCCATTCAGGACTTCCCGCAAAACTTCCTGAAGATTTTAGTGCTTTTGGAGGGCTGAAAACAACCTATCCCACGATATTGCGGACCATGGATTTCACATTCGGGTACCCAAGAGTGCAAGTCCGACGGCGTCTCTCCTTACTCAATGGATTTTTCGAGGCGACGGATTCGGGTTTACGCGAATATTATAAATTGAAGGTTTCGTGCCTTTCGGGAGAATTATGCAGCAATTGGACTGGAAAAACCTGGGATTCGCCTTTCTGCCCACCCACGCCTTCGTGCAATTGGATTACGCCGACGGGAAATGGGGCGCTCTAGAACTGAAAAAAGACCCCTATATCAGCCTCCATATCGCGGCAAATTGCCTGCATTACGGACAGGCCTGTTTCGAAGGCTTGAAAGCCTTCCGTACCCGTGCCGGTGAAGTGGTTCTCTTTCGCCCCGACGCCAACGCCAAGCGCCTGGCACTTTCCGCGGAGCGCATTTGTATGGAAGCCCCTTCGCAGGACCTATTCATGGAAGCCTGCCGCGAAGCCGTCCGCGCCAATCTTGATTTCGTTCCTCCCTACGGCACCGGAGCGAGCCTTTATATCCGGCCCCTGCTTATCGGCACCGAACCCATGGTGGGCATTCGTCAGTCCAGCACCTACTCGTTCATCGTGCTGGTTACGCCTGTGGGGCCTTATTACAAAGATGGTTTCCACCCCGTGGAGGCCATGGTTGTCGAAGAATACGACCGGGCGGCGCCGCTGGGAACCGGCATGGCCAAAATGGCGGGTAATTACGCGGCCAGCTTGAAGCCGGGCGCTATCGCCAAGGCGAAAGGTTATCCCATCGTGCTGTTCGCCGATGCCAGGGAGAAGAAATACGTCGACGAGTTCGGCACCTCCAATTTTATGGGCATCACTTCCGAAGGGACTTATAAGACGCCGGATTCCACTTCGATTTTGCAGAGCATCACCAATGAAAGCCTTCAGGTGCTGGCCCGCGAAATGGGATTGAAGGTCGTGCGCGAGCCTATCGAATTGGCCAAGCTGGGCCAATTTACTGAAGTCGGAGCCTGCGGAACCGCGGCGGTGATTACGCCCATCCATGCCGTGCAATTCCGGGACCGTCGTTTCGTTTTTGGAGAAAAGGCTCAAGCCGGGGCGACGCTGACCCGTCTATATCAAGGTTTGCAGGCCATACAATATGGTGAGGCGGAAGACAGTCACGGATGGTTGGACAGAGTCACCGCTGCCTGACTCTCGCCGTGCTGCGAGGCAGGGTAGTGGGGTATAGGCTGGATAGGGGAGGACCCGGAAGGCCTAATTCGTTGATTTTCACGGGATCTTGACATATTCGTCGTGAATCCTATAATTTGAGGCTGTATGGCTGTGGCAAAATCCTTCCCAACTCACGCATCCTCCCTGCATGGCAGCGCTTTGGCTTTCTACGCCCATGTCGCCCCCATTATTATTCCCATTCGGGACGGGAGCGCGGTCGAGGCGGGTTAATCCATTCGGAAAACACACACCACTCGGCCCGCTTGCATAGCGGGCCTTTTTGTTGGTCCGATGGTGAGAGGTGGGAATTCGAGTGGCCAACGAGGAACAGAAAATGAAAAGCGTGAAAATCTACGACACCACCCTGCGCGACGGCAATCAGGCCAAAGGCCTGTCCTTTTCGTTGGAGGATAAGCTGGCCATCGCCCGGAAGCTGGACGCCTTCGGTGTCGATTATATCGAAGGCGGCTGGCCCAATCCCAGCAATACCATCGATGCCGAGTTCTTCGTAAGAGCCCGTCGCCTGGAGTGGAAGCATGCCCGCATCGCGGCTTTCGGCAGCACCTGCCGTCCCAAAATCCACCCCAAGGACGATCCCGTACTCCGCTTCGTAGTGGATTCGCAGGCTCCGGTCATGACCATATTCGGCAAAAGTTGGGATTTGCACGTGACCGAGGTGTTACGTACCACGCTGGAAGAAAACCTGCGCATGATAAGGGACTCGGTGGCCTATTTGAAGGAAAAAGCCGAGGAAGTGGTATACGATGCCGAGCATTTTTTCGACGGCTACCGGGCCAATCCCGAATATGCCTTGCGCACTTTGCTGGCCGCTCAGGAAGGCGGCGCCGATTGCATCGTATTGTGCGACACCAACGGCGGCATGGCGCTGCCCTGGGACGTGGAGGAGGTAACCGCGCGCATACGCTCCCAACTCACATGCTCCGTGGGCATACATGCCCATAACGATACGGGAACCGGCGTGGCCAATTCGCTGGCGGCGGTTAAAGCCGGCGCCGTCCAAGTGCAGGGAACCATGAACGGCTATGGGGAACGATGCGGAAACGCCAATCTCGTCGTCGTCATCCCCAGTCTTCAGCTCAAAATGGGCAAGACCCTGGTTTCCGACAAGCAGCTTCAGGGCTTGCGGGCGCTTTCCCTCAGCATCAGCGAAATCGCCAACCTGTCCGAAGACATCAG
>CAYNXV010000320.1:0-2533 GCA_964401245.1 uncultured Bifidobacteriales bacterium
ATGAGGCCTTGATTTCCTTCGATGCCTGGCGCGACAATCCGGATAGAACGCCATATTGACGCGATTCCGACGGATTCCTGGTTTTCCCGGGGCGCGAAAAATATTAAAATGATGCGAAGAGTCGTTTTTCAAAATCATCCCGGGAGTGCCCGCCGTCGGCCACGTCCCATTTCAGATAGCAGGATAGCCGCATGAAAATCACCAACCCGAGTCAGAAACTCAGCTCCATGACGCACAAGGAAACCGTGTGCGCCCACGGGAACATCGTGCATCCTGAATACGTGAATCATATCGAGGAGGTATCGCGCAAAGGTTGGGGTTCCACTTTCTGGGGCCGCGAAGGCACCACCAATTGGTTCCATATTCCGTTGAGCGTCCCGGTGGCGCGCGACGGCGCCCGGCTCAAGCTCTCGCGCGTGTTCGTGAACTACCACAACACCAGCCGCTCGCCGATTACGGCCGTGCACATCTACGACGGCACCCGACTGGTCATGGCGCAGAACGATTTGCAGCTTTTCGGCGATCATACCAAGGGGATCGACAAATCCAACAGTTGGATTCTGAATCCCCCTACCGAAGTGGCCGGCGGGTTGGGGATTTCCGTGTCGGTGCAATTCCCCCATTCCACCGACTCCAACTCGCCCCGGTGGATTCTATTCACCACCGCCGGCGCGGAATTCCGGATGGAGCCGTAAAGGAAGTGGCGGAGACCCGGGCGCTGAGAGTGTCCAAGGGCGCCCTCACTTTTCGCGGCGGGTGAGTTCTTCAGGCCTGCGGGATATTCAGGCGCTCTTCGGCCCCCGAACCATGGTGATCTTGCCCGTACGCACCATTTCCACGATGCCGTATTTGTCGAGCATGAGTTCCATCGAGTCGAGCTTGTCGGTGCTTCCCGTAACCTGAAGCATCAAGGTGGTTTCGGTGAGATCCACCGTTTGGCTCTTGAAGTACTCCGCGATTTGCAGAATTTCCGTGCGCTTTTCCGGCAGGCAGTTCACTTTGATGAGCGCCAGCTCGCGTCCCACCGTCACCTGGCCAGTATGGTCCTCGGCGTGGATGACGTCTATAAGCTTGTTGAGCTGACGGATGATTTGCTCCAGGGTCTTGGCGTCGCCCGAAGCCACGATGTTCATGCGCGCGAACTTTCCGTCATGGGCCGGCGAAACCACCAGGCTGTCGATATTGTATCCCCGACGACCGAATACCAGGGCGATGCGGATGAGCATGCCGGGCTTGTTGGCGACCAGCAGACTGATGGTATGGGAGGCGTGACCGGCCGGTAGGCTTTGGGTACGCTTGCTTGTCGGCGCCGCCGAATGGGTTTTTCCGTTGATAATCACTGTCGAATTCCTCTCGATATAATTTTCAGAAAGCCGGATTCCGGTTCACCTGGTTCAGGTGCTTCCCACGGGCCGGGCCATGGCTTTGCGCGGTGCTTCCAATACCATTTCGGAGACGGCAGCGCCCGCCGGAATCATGGGGAATACGTTGTCTTCCTTTTCCACTTCGGCCTCGATGATACAGGGGCCTTCGTTGTAATCCAGCGCCGCCTGCAGGGTTTTGGTCACATCGGCGTTACGCTTGATGCGGAAGCCCTTCATCCCGTATGCTTCGGCCAGCTTGACGAAATTCGGACTGCCTTCCAAATCGACGCCCGACAGGCGGTTTTCGAAAAACAGATTCTGCCATTGGCGGACCATGCCGAGATAACGGTTGTTGATGATGAGGATTTTGATGGGCAACTTGAAATTGAACGCCGTTGCCAACTCGGACATGGTCATCTGGAAGCCTCCGTCTCCGACAACGGCGACCACGAGCGACTCGGGACGCGCGAGCTGCGCGCCGATGGCGGCGGGAAAGCCGAAACCCATGGTGCCGGCGCCTCCGGAAGAAATCCAATGGAAGCGCTGATCGGTGCGGTAGAATTGGGCCGCCCACATCTGATGCTGTCCCACGTCGGTGGTTACAATGGCCTTACCCTTGGTCAAATTGTAGAGCTCGTCGAGAACGTATTGCGCCTTGAGCCCGCCCTGCTTGCCGTATGCCAAGGGGAATTTCTTCTTGAGTTTTCCCAGGTGGCCGAGCCATTCTTCGGTATCGCCTTTTTTGGCCACCGCGTTCAAATCTTCCAGCACCAGCCGCGCGTCGCCCACGATGGAAACGTCGGGGCGTATCATCTTGTTGATTTCGGCCGGATCAATATCGACGTGGATTTTCACCGCGTCCGGACAGAAGGCTTCGTATTTACCGCAAATGCGATCGTCCCAGCGCGAACCCACCGACATGATGAGGTCGCATTCGACCACCGCCTTGTTGGCATAGGCCGTTCCGTGCATGCCGAGCATGCCCAGGCTGAGCTCATGCGATTCGGGAAAAGCACCTTTGCCAAGCAGGGTGTTGACCACGGGAATCCGTAATTTCTCGGCGAAGGCTCGCAAGGCGCGGCTTGCGTCCGAGATGACCGCACCGTGCCCGATGAGAAGGAGTGGGCGTTTGGCCTTTTGCAGCAAATCGGCGGCGCGCGACACGGCTT
>CAYNXV010000321.1:0-2523 GCA_964401245.1 uncultured Bifidobacteriales bacterium
GATCGCCAGCTTCTTCTCCCAATGGCTCCAAGCCTTCATGTCACTCGCCGACGTCAGCATCGCCGCACTCGTCGGAATGAAGCTCCGGAAGGTTCCGCCCAAGGTCATCGTCGAGGCCAAAATCATGGGTATCAAGGCCGGGCTCGACCTTTCCACCGAAGGAATGGAAGCCCATTATATGGGTGGCGGGCATGTCATGCGCGTCGTCCAGGCTTTGATTGCTGCCGACAAGGCGAACATCCCCCTTACCTTCAAGCGCGCGGCGGCCATCGATTTGGCCGGACGTAACGTTCTCGAAGCCGTACAGATGTCGGTTAACCCCAAGGTTATCGAAACCCCCGTGGTTTCGGCCATGGCCGTTGACGGCATCCAGCTCAAGGCGGTTGCTCGTGTCACCGTGCGCGCCAACCTCGACAAGCTCGTAGGCGGCGCCGGGGAAGAGACCATTCTCGCCCGCGTGGGTGAGGGTATCGTTTCCACCATCGGTTCGGCCAAGAACCATAAGTCGGTGCTGGAGAATCCTGACCAGATTTCCAAGACCGTTCTCAACAAGGGGCTGGACTCAGGAACTGCCTATGATATATTGTCCATCGATATCGCCGACGTGGACGTGGGCAAGAACATCGGCGCCGAGCTGGAAACCGATCGCGCCGAGGCGGATAAGAAAATCGCTCAGGCCAAAGCCGAAGAAAGACGCGCCATGGCTATTGCCCATGAGCAGGAAATGTTTGCCCGGGTGGCGGAGATGCGCGCCAAGGTTACCGAGGCCGAGGCCCAGGTGCCCCAGGCCATCGCTGAATCGTTCCGCAGCGGGAATCTCGGGGTGATGGACTATTATAATATGCGCAACGTCATTGCCGACACCACCATGCGCGACCGCATCGGCGGAGCCGAAGGAAAGGGAAAAGACTCTTGAGCATTGAGCTGATATTTATCCTCATCATCGTTTTCAACGTGGTGACGAGCCTTATCGCCCGACAGGCCAAGAAGAAAAAGGCCATGGAGGAGGCGCAGCGGGCCGGACGTCCGGTGGAAGCTTTGGATGAGGATGACACGGATTTCGACCTTCTCATGGAAGAAGAGGAGGAAGGGTCGGCCTATCAGGATATGGACTCGCACGAGGATCGTCGCCGCCGGGAGAAATTTACTCCCTCGCCCACACGGTCCGAAGAGCGTTCCGCCAGACCTGCCGAGTCCAGTCCCAATCGCGCCGCCAAAGTGGGTCGGGACGTGATGAAGGAAATCGCCAAGGAGTTGGGAATCGTCATTCCGGGATCCGAAGACGACGAGGGTACCACCAGCGGCCAGCCGAGCCGTCCGGTAGCGAAGCCGGATTCCTCTACCCGTAAGAAGGTGGAAGCCAAGCCTGATTCCCTGAAGGCGCGCGACGTTTCCCGCGAAGCCACGGTGCTTGAGCGGAAATTGGAGCAAGGGGATGAATATGGCATTAAACCCTATCATGAAAAAGCGTCTTGGCAGAAAAAGGAATACAAGGAGTACGGTAACAATCGCGCCCATGCCGAGCAATTGCGAAAGCGACAGGCTGTTGAAGTTATCGACGAGAACGAGAGGGCGCGGAACCGGCGCATGGAACGGATTCTTTCCCGGGCGCGGACACCGCAAGGCCTGGCGGAAGCGTTCATTCTCAAAACCGTAATCGATTCCCCCGTGTCGAAACGGGCGCGTGAGGGCATGCGTCCCCGGCTCACCCCTTCCAAAGGTCCAACCCCGAAGAATTCCACCGGCGAATCATCCAAAGGATGAACCCGCCGGTTTCCCTGTTCAACTAATAGGAGGCGCCCTTGGGCAATCCGGCCACCGACAAGCTGCTGCAATTCATCCATTCCAGCCCCAGCCCCTTCCATGCCGTGCAAGCGGCGGAAGCGCGCCTGGGAGAGGTGCAGGCCGGACTGCTGGACGAAAAGGAATATTGGCGCCTTTCCGAAGGGAAGGCGTTTTATCTGTTGCGCAACCAAAGCACCTTGGTCGCCTTTCGCTTGCCCCCGAGTCTCGATTTCCCCAACGAACTGCGCTTCCATATCATCGGCGCGCATACCGACAGTCCCTGCCTCAAGCTCAAACCCCGGCGCATGGACTCGCCCGGCAATTACCTGCAATGGGGAGTCGAAGTCTATGGCGGAGTGCTGCTCAATTCCTGGCTCGACCGCGACCTCGGATTATCGGGACGCATCAGCCATACTAAGGACGGAGAAACCCGCAGCGCCCTTATCAGCCTGAGGGACGCCTTCCGAATTCCCCAGCTTGCCATTCATCTCGATCGCGGAGTCAATGAAAGCGGACTCATCCTCAACCCCCAAAGGCATTTGCCTCCGGTATTGGGATTGCACGGGGGCAAAACGCTGGATCAGGAACTTTTACGGCTGGCCCGGGAAGCCTTTCCCGATGCCCGCATCGATGAACCCGCCATTGCGGGGCAATTGGAAAAATCCGGACTATTCTTCGACCTTTTTTTGCACGACCTCGAAGCCCCGCGATACGGGGGCCTGAACGAAGAGTTCATTT
>CAYNXV010000322.1:0-2503 GCA_964401245.1 uncultured Bifidobacteriales bacterium
TGTTGGCGATAGAGGCTGGGAATCTGGGGTTGGCGGCTAGGGAATTGCAACAAGAGAAAAAATGAGCTGGATTTATTTCATTTGGCTCGTTCGCCGATATCTGTGGACTTTTACTGGAAATTGGGAAAAAGGCTGGAAAGGGCCCAATATCCATATTTGGAGTAGCAAGTGGATCAATTGATAGCATTATGTATTCTCAAGAAGCAAAGTCTTTGCATGGAGTAGGTGACTATGATGCCATGGTGGGTAAAGGCATATCAGCGGTAGGGTCGGCAACAGCGACTGTTGGATCAACGTTACTCCTAACCAAGGCAATTTCTATAGGGCTCACGACTGGGTTTAAGGGATTTTTGACCTGGGGTGCGGGCTTATCTATAGCGGGTGCCGGTGCCCCGGTTGCTGCTACACTTATCTTAGTTGGATTGACAGTGTGTATTACCGGAATGATTATTAGCGCTATAGGAAAGGATTCCCAACTTGAAACCGGTATCAAGCTGTCTCCTTTCGGCACGGATCCTGCCTGGAATTTTGCCGCGCCCAAGGCGAAAGAGGAGCTTCGGAAAATTGGGGCTGAAGTTTTTTCCTATGACACTTCCGGGTTCCATGACTTTATCCAAGGAAGTGATTACGTCTTCACCTTTTCTTCTCCGCAACTCCAGTCCCAATCCGTGGTCCGATTTAAGCACTTATTCCTAGTCGATGATTCCCACGGAAAATTGGAGCTTGTCAAGGATTATGTGGTTACAGACGAACCGAGGGGATGGCCTGTAGTTCGAACGGAGAAGTTTAAAGGGAGTAATTTATTTGTATTGAGATTCAAAGATGAGATGTGTAGAAAGAAACACTCTGAGAATACCGGCAAAAAGAAATTTCGCTTTACCCGAATCGAAGGAGAAGTCCAAGTTGATTTTGCAGGAAATGGAATGATGGTGTTACCCACCGTGAGCGAGTGGAAAGCAATCAGTATCCAACTATGAGGGATTGTGTATGAAAATGTTTGAGTGGCACTTACGGCCAAAGGGAGAACACGCAATGTTCATTCGGGATACTTCCTCCATGCGGGCTTTTTTCTTCCAAACCTTATTGGGATTTCTGTTTATAACTGGAGGTATGCATCTTATTTATTTTTACAACTGGATAAGCGAAGGGCGCGAGACATTCTTTTTTAGCTATTTGATGGAGCATGGACCGGCTAGCTTTTCCTATGAAATAAACAACCAAGAAAAGTCGTATACCTTAATTGGGGCATCTTTCTTTTATCTGTTGCTATACTTACTCCCCCTCTTTTTCCTCATCGGCTACCTTCGTTCCAGCCGCATACTTACCTGGATAGACCGCAAAACCAAGACCCTCAACAAAGCATTCAAAGGCCAGAAGCTGTCTGTCCCTTTCGAAAACATCCGCCTTTCCAGCCAAGTGCTTCCAACAGGAAACGGTGTGGCTTCTGCGGTACTCTCCTTCACCGCCGTTACTAAAGAGCCCTTAGGTCCCACTGTAGGTGTCCTCGGCGAGCCGCCGCCCGAAGGCTCCACGGAATCGGCTGAGCCCCATTACCAGATGATCATGGCCCAGTTCCCCATCAAGAACCACCTGGGCGCTCAAGACATTTCCGACTTTTTCGAGGAGTACTTAAGCACCGATACCCCCGTGGCCGTTATCAATGCCAAAATCCGCAGGCGAATAGAGGAGTGGAGTTGATCGGTGGTAAAAGATGGGTATCGCGAGGCTATCGCAGCGAGCGAAGCGTTTTTGCGTGCTCATCTCGTTACGGCTTGAATCCGATATTTTTTCCGCCCACTGGATTCAGATTTTTCCTCAGAAGAATTTTTGATTACCTTTGAAACCATGCCGGTATTGACAAAAACCATTTTGCTGCTTTTTTTATCCAACATGTTCATGCTGAGCGCGTGGTACATGCATTTGAAACTTCCGGCCAGCCGCCCCATTGTGTACGCGGTCTTGATGAGTTGGGGGATCGCGTTTTTCGAGTATTGCTTCCATATTCCCGCCAATCGAATCGGGGCAACGGTTCTCACCCTTCCCCAATTGCAAATTCTTCAGGTGGCCATTTCCCTGATGGTATTTGTGCCTTTTGCGGTAATCGTCATGGGCCAGTCCGTAAAGCTGGATTATGTATGGGCTTCTCTGTGTATAGTTGGTGCCACCTATTTCGTATTCCGAAATATGGCCTGATTCTGCGCTTCACAGCCTGCATTACCATTCCACCAAAGACGCCGATTTGATTTGTACCCATACCTTTCGTCCGGGTACGATATCAAGTTCGGCCACCGCGCGCCGGGTCAAGCGCGCGAGAAGTACCGACGGGGTCGATGACCCCACCTGAAATTGCGCCAACACCAGGGCGGGATGGCTGTCATCCCCCACCGCGCTGACTGTCCCTTCCAAAATATTTTGAATGCTCGAAGCAGCAGGAGGATGTACCGCGAGGCTTACGTCCCGCGCCAGGATGCGAACCCTGACCTTTCGACCCTCGGGAATGCCG
>CAYNXV010000323.1:0-1908 GCA_964401245.1 uncultured Bifidobacteriales bacterium
CAAGGTCCAAATGGATGGAGCCGGAAAATCCCAATTATAAAAACGAAGCCACCATTGATTCGGCTCTTATGGCAGATGATTATCGGGTTATCCGCGAGTCCTTTGCGGTTTTCGATCTTCTCATACAATACTGGACCGAAGGGCGGCATCGCATGAATCTGCGCATCGTCGAAGTGGACGATGTCGTGAATATCAGAAAGAGCGGCAGCGCCGAATGGGAACTTCCCAGCCTCGATTTCGTGAACAAGGCGCCGCTAGACACTCTCAAGAAAACCAGCCTCGCCTTGCTGATTTATCCCAGTCTGGTAAAAGACTATAAGCAGACAACCCAATTCATCGTCGGTGGCAATGGCGGCACCCGGACTTTCTGCAGCGACCAATGGCTGCTGCAGAAAAAGCATGGGATTGGGTATGGCCCCTACACGTCGATTGAGCGGCGAGTCTATCAGCCCCAATGGCTGCAACACGAATTCATGCACTACCTTTTCGGGGTTTACTCCACTTTCAATCTCGAGGCCACCAGCCATCAATGGTTTGACCGAAAGACATGGCCGACGGATTTTATCGGACGCAATGAGCCGGACTACTACCACGAAGCCATGGAAAAACGCATTCACCCATCCGGATCGCCCTCTCTTACCGAGGTCCTGCTCAGGCGGCTGAAATAAAATCTGCGTAGTCCGTTTTATCGCGGATTTTGCCGTAACTTCGGTGGTCATGACCAAATATTGGTTATTGACCGGATTCCTGAATTCCAGGTATTCTTACTCACGGTCGACCTGGCGAATCATGTGAACCTGTGCATAATCAATTGGAGAAATCGGTCCCTGACTTTCCCATGAATTTCATCGTGAACACCATTCCCAAAAAAGCCGAGCTGGCCCCCATTCCTTGCAGGCCATTTATGCCTACTTGCGCACACTTCCCGCGGTGGAAAACAAAGTGGAACGGTATACGCCTGCGCCATGATTGTTCAATGCGCCGTCATTTTTGGATTAAACTCAGGCCTGCAATACTTGCAAGTCGAGGCCTGATTTCCGATAAGACTCAAAACCCCTGTCGAAGGTGACAAGTTTTAGAGAGTAGCCGATAGCGAAAGCGGCAAGATAGGCGTCTATCCACATTTTCGGCGACGCCGCCCGTGACTTTGATAAGCGAAACCATATTTCCTGCAAGCCGGGCGGCTCCTCGTTCACAAATTCCGTTCCTGGAAAATCAGCGAGGGCATTCCACAATTCCATCGCCTGATTATTGGTTCGGACCTCTTCACGCATAACGGCTTCCGTAGTCAGCAGCCGAAGCAGAGAAACCTGTACCGGTCGGCAAACCCCCGCGGAGTTCTCCCGACCCAACGATTGCATCCAGTTCCGGGCTAGGCGATGGTGGGGATGGCTTGGGAGCAAGGAGGCAAGCAGGACATTACTGTCGCAAAGATGCCGCATAACTCTCCAACTCCTCGGCTACTTCAAGACGTGAGGCGATGTCATTGGGAATTTCAAGGGGTTTTTTCCGTACTGAAGCGATGAGGGGCAGTTCCGCTTGCACATTTACGGGCTTCCATGATTCCTGGAGAACCATGCGGACTCCTTCGGTTACCAATTCGCGCACCTTCTTTCCGCGCATGGCGGCAGTCGCTTTTAGTCTCCTATAGAGCTCATCGTCAAATTCAATAGTCGCCTTCATAAAGCAAGTATACCATAAAACCATATAAATGGCAATAAGTCTGCGCCGGTTCCTGTCAGCAACAGCTCATCAAGTGCCGTGTTGAGCTATATTGGATGAATGACAAAGGGTGCTTCCCATCCCGAATCCGAATCCTTCCGCGACTTCAAATCCGACTCCCCTGGAATAACCCCGCCTCCACTCGAAGTCCCCTTCCGCCAGGCACTGCTTTTCTGGCTTAAGCTC
>CAYNXV010000323.1:1918-2494 GCA_964401245.1 uncultured Bifidobacteriales bacterium
CGGCTTTATCAGCTTTGGCGGGCCGGCCGGCCAGATTTCCATCATGCACCAGGAGTTGGTGGAGCGCCGCAGGTGGTTGTCGGAACGCCGATTCCTCCATGCGCTTAATTTCTGCATGATTCTTCCCGGACCGGAGGCGCAACAGCTGGCCACCTATGTCGGCTGGCTCCTGCACCGGTTCTGGGGTGGTTTGGCAGCGGGCGTGCTTTTCGTGTTACCGTCCCTTTTCATCCTTATCGGAATCTCCTGGGTCTATCTCGCTTACGGCGATCTACCGTTGGTGGCGGGACTTTTCTACGGCATAAAGCCCGCCGTCACCGCCATCGTCTTTTTCGCGGCCTATCGAATCGGCAAGCGTACGCTCCAAAACGGAATCCTCTTGGCCTTCGCATCCGTCAGCTTGGCGGCCGTACTCATTTTCAAAATCCCCTTCCCCCTCATCGTGGCGGGAGCGGCCTTGGCCGGTTTCGTGGGAGGACGGCTCCGACCGGATAAGTTCGCGCTCGGAGGCGGCCACGGAGCGGTGGCGAAAGAGCACCTGCCCGCCTATATCGATGACGATACCCCGGTGCCGGA
>CAYNXV010000324.1:0-2490 GCA_964401245.1 uncultured Bifidobacteriales bacterium
CCCGGCTGGGTGACGATATAACCGTCTTCATCCAACTTGACCTGTCCCTCGAGAAAGGCGGTGTTGGGTTTATGGCCGATGGCATAGAAAAGGCCGCCGGCGTCAAGCATATACTCTTTGCCCGACTTCAAATTGTGCAGCTTGACCTTTTCCATCTGGTCGGCGCCGTCCACATCCAGCAGCACGGTATCCCACACGACTTCGATTTTCGGATTCTTGAAAGCCCTGTCCTGCATGACCTTGCTGGCGCGGAATTGATCGCGCCTATGCACCAGATAAACCTTGGAGGCGAACTTGGAGAGATAGCCCGCTTCTTCGATGGCCGAATCCCCGCCTCCGATGACCACCACCGGCACATTACGGAAAATCGGCAAGGCTCCGTCGCATACCGCGCAGGCGGAAATGCCTTTTTGCCATAGGCGCTCTTCACCGGGCACATGCATGCGCTTGGCGATGGCTCCGGTGGCCAGAATCAGGGTATCCGTTTCCACGGTTACGTCGTCGGTAAAAACCTTGAAGGGACGAACGCTCAAGTCGACCTTGGTCACGGTTTCCGTCTCGATGCGGGCGCCGCATTTGATGCTTTGCTCTCGCATGCGGTTCATGAGCTCGGTGCCGTCGATGGAAACGAAACCGGGATAATTCTCCACCTCGGTGGTGGTGGTCAATTGGCCCCCGGCGGCGGTGCCGCCCGCCATGAAGCCCTCGAACATGATAGGAGAGAGATTGGCGCGCGCCGAATAGTTTGCCGCCGCATGTCCGGCCGGACCGGATCCTATGATTACCACTTTCTCAGCCATGTTCGTCACTCCTTGCGTTTTTCCCGTTTAATTGTAAATCTAGTAAACGACCGCCGAGAAAACCCGGTCTCCGGACCTGCCTTTGGAGTCGCAATGGCGCCAGTTTGGCAAGGTTTCCGGCATACAGGACAGCTGAAAACGGGTAGAAATTTTTTATGAAAACCATGCGAATTGAAGACGTGGAAATCAGCCTGGCGCAGCCGGTGGAAACCCGCCCCGAGTGGATAGGCCAATTGACTCCCCTGACCCAGCTTCTCGCCTGTTGGCACCTGGTTACAGAAGTCGATCAACCCCTGTGTCCCCGGTTGGTGGGGCATCCCGGGTTGGGAAAAACCACCCTGGCCATGGCCGCCGCCGCCAAACGCGGACAGCCGGTTTACATTCTCCAATGCACGGCAGACACCCGCCCGGAAGACTTAATCATCACTCCGGTTCTGGGCCATAACGGAGCCATCAAATACCAGGCCTCCTCCTTGGTAACCGCCATGGTAACCGGAGGCGTGGCGGTGCTGGACGAAGGCAACCGCATGTCGGAAAAATCCTGGGCCTCGCTGGCTCCGCTCCTCGATGATCGGCGCTCCGTGGAATCGGTGGTGGCCGGGGTCACCGTCAAGGCGCACAAGGATTTCCGCTGCGTCGTCACCATGAATGAAGACGACTCCACCTTCGAAATTCCCGACTACATCATGTCGCGCATCCAGCCGGCCATCGAATTGCCCTTTCCCGACGCCGAAGATGAGTTGCTCATACTGCGCTATAAATTGCCGCAGGCACCTGACGAATTGGTGAAAATCTGCCTGGGTTTTCTCCAGCAGGCCCATGGATTGGACCTCCCCTATTCCGTGCGCGACGGACTCAACGCCATCCGCTACTCGCAAAAGTTGGAGCAGGTGCAAGGAGGACAATGGCAGGCGCTTTTTACGCAGGCGATACGGCAAATACTGGGCGAGGAGGCCTTGAACCTCGAACTCCTTTCCGAAAAGCGCCGCCGCCTAGGGATGACCCTACCCGGCATGCATCTCGGCGATCTTTTTTTCGAAGACGACGACCCTCTAAACCCCGACCGTCCGGACTGACCCACCGCAAGGATTGAACGCCCATGGCCTTCGCCCTGGATAAAGGGATAACCGCCTTTCCCGCGCTGCACGGACGCGCTCCTTTCGCCATGGAATTGCGCAAGCTTTTCTGGGAGCGTAAATTCGATTGCGTTACCCTGGCTTTGCCGTCGCAGTTGCAGGATGCCTGTGTGGAAGCAGCGTCGTATTTGCCGATTATCCATGCCGTAACGCTGATGCATCCGGATGGAACCCGGGCCTACCTTCCCATGGATCCCTGCGATGCCTTCGTGGAAGCGATGCGCCAGGCTTTACAAAAAAGGATTCCTCTGCGATTCGTGGAAGATGCGGAACTAATATCCACGCCCCTCGAATACCATCTCCCCGATGCCTATTTGATGCAAGCGGTAGGAATGGAAAAATATCTCGACACGGTGCGTCCCCTTATCCTTCCCGACGCCGAAACGGAATTCCGGGCCGAAAAAGTTTACCGCCGCCTGCGCCGCATACGACAGGAGCGCGGCAATGATTCCGGAGAATTGCTGCTGGTCTGCGACTTTCCGCTTTTCTTCGCCTTGGAAAAGCTTTACCGCCAGGATTCGGTGGAGCGGATATTGGCCGATTCACAACCGGGC
>CAYNXV010000325.1:0-2454 GCA_964401245.1 uncultured Bifidobacteriales bacterium
TTTGAGTATAGCACCCGGATTTGCGGAAACGCCACGCCTAAACCTCCAATTCCTTGCCAATGCCCGTCCCATATAGGTTCCAGGCCCAGTCCAGAGCGAAAATGCCCTCGGAACAAAAACACAAAAAACGAAAAAAACTGTTGCATATCGGATAGGGCCCCGCTATTATCAATAAACCTCGTTTAAACCTTCTTTTCCGGGCACGCCCACCCGCAATCTCCACCAGGAATTCCCCGTGGAGTAACGCGCAGGCTTTGCGTATCCGGAAAGGAATATTCCGAAAGGGCTATTTATGCGCATGCGATTTTCCTTTACCCTTATAATTGGATTGTTTTCGGTATCTTCATGGTCCCTAGCCAACGCCGGTGAATGCGTCGACTGGCGTATCAAGCATCCGGAATGGATTTTCTGCGACGATTTCGAGTCGAACGCCCCGCTGGTGGGTAACGGGCGCTACTTTGAAATGGACGACAATAAAGGGGACTTCACGGTGGTCACGGGGACGGGCCGGGCCGGTAGCCGGGGTATGCGAGCGATATGGCAGCCGGGCGAAGTGGAAGCGGGCAACCTGAAATTGGGCTTCGGAAGAAATCCTTCATCCTACATGAATCGTGGTGTTTCTCCGAATGAAACCTTCCGTGAGATCCACTACCGCATGTTCGTGCGCATGCAGGAAGGTTGGCAGGGATCGCCGTTCAAGCTTTCGCGCGCCACGGTGATTTCGGGTTCCGACTGGTCGCAGGCCATGATAGCGCATTTGTGGAGCGGCGATAAGGATAACCTTATACTGGATCCGGTGCGTTGCGTGGATGCGTCGGGGAACGTGAAGTGCAAGGGATACAACAATTTCGCCAACATGGAATGGATAGGTCAGGCCAAAGGCACGACTCCGGTATTCAGCGGGAATTACGGGGGAAAATGGTTTTGCGTGGAGGCTCAGGTCCGGCTCAACAGCCCGGGAAAGCAGGACGGATTCAATGCCTTCTGGGTGGACGGAAAACTGGAGGCCAAGCGCGAAGGCGTGGACTTCGTGCGCAATTACCAAACCTACGGACTCAACGCGGTATTCTTCGAAAACCATTGGAATAGCGGTTCACCCAAACGTCAGGAACGCTATTTCGACAATATCGTGGTTTCCCGGCAGCGAATCGGCTGTCAGGACGCGGAGCCGGTGGTGGGTCTCGATGCCTCCGGACGAAGGCTGAAAGGCGCGCAGCCCGGAGAAACCTTATGGAACGGATTATTGCCCGACGGCGCGCACCGCTTTGACGCCGTGGGACGGTTGCGCAGCCTGCCCGCTGAGCTTGCGCATTCACCCGGATATGGGTTATTTACAGTGTACCCGGACAAAATAAGGGAGGACGAATGAGTGCAATGACCGTGGCCATCCTCTTTGGTGTTTTGATTTTTCTCCTGCTTGTCTTGGGCGTGGTGCTTTCCATAGGAGCGTTTCGTAAAATGAGCCGGGATCCGGAACCCTATGAGCGGGGAAATCCCGATCCCATGCAGCGGAAAAAGGAATAGAACCCGTCTCGAAAATCTTTCCGGCGTCGCCGGGCCGCGAGCCTCGCGCTCCTACTTTCCCCAGATGGCCCGGAAACCACGCACATCCACATGCACGAAGGGACCGTGAGTCTCATTGCGGTTGTACTTGCCGATTCCCCCGATAAACGGGAGATAATATTTGTTCAAGGACATTCTGTCGACAATGTCGAAGAGAATGTCCGAGTCCTTCCCGTCTATTCTTCCGTCCTGGTTCAAGTCGTCCATCATGCCGTCTTTATTCTCGTCCACGAAAATATCGGCCGCGCCTCCCCATAGATGCATGCTGTACTCGACATTGCCTATGGCCTTGTTGTAATGCGGGGTTCGGTAGGCGCTCATCACGTTCAAAGTGGTGACGCGATGACCCTCCTCGTTCAATTTGTCGACGATGGTTTCGAGCTTGAGCAGCAAGCGTTCCTGCAGCAGCAGGTATTTGGGAAAACCTGATTTCTGCTTGCACATGAATTGCCCCAGCGTGAATCGGGGCGAGACCTTGAGGGTGAGCATTTCCTCGGTGACTTCGATGAACCCCCGGGGCGGCTTATAGATATCCAGCTTTTTCAGCGCCTTTTGCGGGTAATTACCGATTCGGTAGCCTTTAAGGAATTCGCCTTCCATGCTTGTGCGGGGCGCCATTACGAAGACGTTGAAACGCATGGTTTCCCCGGATTTTTTTTCGTTGACCCAGGCCGGATAAACCCCAGGCACGGTGGGAATGGTAAATGTTGCACTGTTTCCCGCGTCTCCGGAAAGCCGGCCTTCCGGGAATTCGATGTGAAAACCCTGTAATGGGGAATCGCCGCGGGCGAGCAATGTCAATTCGTCGCCGGGCATCATGAAAACGCTGTTGATGCGGAGGTCGCTTTTCTCATTGCCGTATTCGACGGTGAACGGCGCGCGGTAGCCGTC
>CAYNXV010000326.1:0-2453 GCA_964401245.1 uncultured Bifidobacteriales bacterium
TTCGAGAAAGGTGGGTTTGGCTGAGAGGATGGAACCGGAAGGCGCGGTGATTTCAATGGGCGCAGGGATGCGCTGCTTATGCGATTCGATGGTGGCATAGTCGTGGGTGGTGGTGGCGTCCGGAAAGTCCAGCATCCCCTTCAGGACGTCACCTATGGTATTTCCGGATGGGATTTCCGCAAAGCCCCGTTCCATCCTTTGCTGCTGCTGTATGGCATAATCCATTAAGGTGATGAGACTCGTGGCGACAACCGGTTTAAGAAAGCGCATCCAGGAAGTGGTCGGAAATTGGGCGGACTTGTTCAAGCCTATGTAGATGGCTTGGCGGAGATAAAAATCCCGCACCATCTTTATCGCACTGTTGACAACAATGGCCTCAATACTGCCCGGAACGGCATCGGAAGGAATGCTGAACAAGTGTCTACGGACATTCGCGCCAGGCTGGGAAAACAAAGCAACTCCCTCACCTTTGCTGCTTTTGGCCGGGACCACTATGGTTCCCTGATCGCTGAAGTTCACCTGAGCAAGGACACCGAAAGCCGTTGCCAGAAGGACGTTTTCCAGGATCTGGCCATCCAAGGTATTCACATAATCCCTGGAAGCCGCGCCCAAGAAGGCGGCAATAGCCGCTTGATAGGTTTTTGGAATAATCGCACCGCCTACATAGGTACTACCTACAAAAAGCTGAGGATTCGCCGGAGAAATAATTCCTTCGTGGTGGAAAATCCGGAAAGCGGGCGGAGTCAAACCATTGCCGATATCGGTCAATTTGTTGATCCGTTGTAATCCCGCGCTGCCGGGGCTGAGGTAGATATTGGCTTCGTCGTTGTAGCCGTAACCCTTGGCCAGCGTGGAAGCCAAACCGGCCTTTATCAGGATTTCGGAAGAGCCGAAGACAAGGGCCGGCCATATCAGAGCATCCAAAAAAAAATCAAGGGCGTCGTTGGTACTAAGTGCCAGTATGGTACCACCCAAAGCCAATTGGCCTGCGGTGTGAACATAGCTCTTAAGAATATGTTCTGTGCCTCCCAACGCTAATACTTCGCGGTTTACGTCCACAGCGAAGGATCCTTCTTGGGGCGTGTCAAGTGTGATGAGTTTGTCCAAATCCCCCGCGTAGATTTCCGAATGGATGTATTCCCGCGTCGTGAGCCCGCCCATGCTGTGGGCTATTACGATGAAACGCGACGGCACATATTCCCTGCGTTGCGCGCGAAGATCCGCCAAAGTGGGTATTCGTCCCGTACTGTCGCGGAAATGTCGGATCCATGCTTTCACTTCCGCATCGGCGGCGGAGTCACCGACCTGCTCTTTCAATAGCTCGCCCTCGAACCAACGGATCACGGCCTGCTCGAAATGGCTGTAAAGCTTCCGCGTTCCGGAAACGTTCATGGTATCTTTGACGATTTTCCCGTTCCGGATCGTAAAGGTCAAACCAGGGCCGTTGCATTCGCGCGAGACGGTAAAATTCCTGTCCGCGAGATTGCCCACCTGATTAGCGGGCGAATCGCTGGCATCGCTGAAAGCTTGGGCGTAGGTGAGATTGAAGGTGCCGGTGACCTCGCTTTGCAGAAAGTCAGTCATTCCATGGGTTTTCCAAATATGGGCGGCCCCGCTTTGGTCGTTGCACAGGAAATCGTCCGGGTGCCCTTCACGGGATTTGGCCGTGGATCGGAATAAATCGCCCGTTTCTGGGTTTATCCCATGTGTCATCACAATAAGTGTTTTGCGCATAGACTCCATGGGCGCACCGGCATAGGCCAAAGCGTAGGTCAAGGAAAGGAACGAAACAAAACGGGTTATTTTCATGACGCCCTCACGAAGTCAATCCATCTGAGGGTGGGACGGTGAACCAAAGCAAGCGGATGACACATACTCCCTCTTCTGTCATGGATCAACATTGAACAATGCTTCGCCGCTTCCTCTAGGTTTGACGAAGCCGTATAAATCTAAGGTGACCAAGGAGGACGAATTCTCGATTTTTGATGAAATCCGGATTTGCTTGGGAATGGGGAGCGGATTACCGTCCCCGTATTTGATTTGCGTCAGAGAAGTGTCGTTCTCCTTTCCGACCTCCAGAATCCGGACCACCTGATTGATTTTTTCATCGTAGTCTATCTGCCTTTCTATTGCGGAAGCATCCACTCCCGGCTTCAATTCCAAGCGATGCAACCCATTCCCCAGCTTCCGAGGGGGCCCGTATTGATCTTGGCTTAACACATTCGAAAATCCTTTTCCAGGAAGTGATTTCAGCATTTCAGGAGTCACTTCCGGATACTCCGATTTTCCGGTTTTCAGGTCCGTAACTTTATAGCGGTTTCCGTTCCGTACGAAACGCTGTTTACTCATGGGAGAATCCATTTCCATCCAGATTTTTGTTTCGCCCATCATGATCAAATGGGTTTCCGAAGAGGTTTTGAATCCTCCGACCTCCACGGAAGTTCGGACACGGA
>CAYNXV010000327.1:0-2443 GCA_964401245.1 uncultured Bifidobacteriales bacterium
TGGGAATCGACGCGGATCAGCCGCAGCGTCTCAAATACAAGCCGCTGGTGCGGCAATGATTCCCGGTCATTTCGGCATTACCGCCGGATAAGGCGAGGTTTTACTGCCAGCGCGTGTAATGCGGGCTGGTTTCCTCATCCTGGAATTCGGGAGCGTTCGTGGATGCGCCCGCGGCCCGGAGGATTTTCATGGCTTCGAAATGTCCGTTCGAAGAAGCGGCGAGATAAGGAGTCCATCCCTGCTTATCCTTGGCGTTGATATCTGCGCCCGATGCGATGAGTTCTTTCACCTTACGGGTTTCGCCTTTTTCGGCGGCGCGGATGAGTTGAAGACTTTTGTTGCCGGAAGCGCAGCCGATGAGCACGAAGGCCGCGGCGGCAAGGAGGAAGGAACTCACTGGTTTCATCTGCATAGCTTCGGGATTATGGTTGCTGCTCATGCTACCCTCCTGCGTCTTTGGGAACCGTCCCTAATTCCATTCTCACAAATCTCTCCCTGCTATGCAATCATCATTTTACGTCCGAATGACACAACCCGCTTCCGGTATTTTAGGAAGCCACGGAATGGCGGGGTTTAGGGTTTAATTCGCACGATTGGCGCATTCCAAGGGATTAGGTGGTGGTAGGGAAGGATTGCCGGGCGAGGCTTTGGAGAAAAGCCTTGATATTTCGATTTTAAAAATACCAGCCCAGATAAATTCCCGCCGAGACGCGGCGCGAACCATATGCCGCTCCGTATCCGTCTTCGCGGCTATAGGCGGTTATCGCAGAGGAGAACGACAATTCGCGCGAGGGCAGAAAATTCCAGGAAAGCGAAGCCACCGGGTCCGCGGACATTTCCGATTGGGCGGCAAAGCCCTTCCAACGATAGCGGGCATAACCGAAATCGATGCCGGGTTTCACCTTCAAGGTTCGGGAAAGTCGGTGGGTAAAGCGATATCCTCCCGCCGCCTCGAAATCTCCCGCTCTTACCAGAACCACGGACTCATCCAGACGCAAGGGCAGCACCCAATCCGACCGGAAATGAACCCGGCTGTTTCCCAGCGTGAATGCATAGCCCAGCAGCATCCGGTATACTCCGAATCCCGACCAGATATTGATACTGGGTTCATAAGGTCCGGGAATCCGGAGTCCGGCCATTAAAGTGTTTTTCATACCCGACCGGGAAGCGCTCCACTTGTAAAAACCTTCCAGGTCCACGTCGCCGAACCCCTGCGCATGGTCGGCTTGGGAAGGGTACCCATCACGGGTGGTGAAGGCTTGGAGACTGTTGGCGAAATACCGGGCATGGAGCGAAACGCCGAAATCGGACGCCAAACCGGGGAAACGCATCGCACCGCCCGCATTGAAGGAGCGCAGGGTATGCGGCGTGTTCAGGGAATTGTCCTTGGCCTGCCATGCAAGCCCGTCACCGTTTGCGCCGGAGCCGCGCCAATGATCCAGGGAAATTCCCGAAGACAGGTATATCCAACTGATCTCGGGCAGGGTAAAAGCGGGAACGCATAAAAAAAGGGCCGTCTTCAATCCCATCGCAATGCGACCATACCTCATGGCTGCGCGGCCTGGGAATCATCGGGTTGGGCAATAGGACCCTGGAAATACATTCCAGCGGCCGGGGATAGGGAGCGGTCCTGGATCTCCGATGACGGCGAAAGCCGCTTGCCTAAAATATCGAATAGGGGAATCGGCGCCTGACTTGTTTTTTGCAGGACCGGAACCCGAAGAAGGGCAGTGCTGGGCGTCAAATTGAGCGCGGCGCCCGCATAGAGGTGATTGAACTGCCAGCAATGGATGAGCAGCGATTTATACTGGGAAAGGTCCGTACCCGCCGGAATGGCATAGGTATCCACTCCGGTTAATTTCTTCAGCTTGGGTTCGATGCGCAAAGCGTTCGTTTTGGCGTTATTATCGGTAGCCGCGCCCAAATCCGCAGGATTCAAAACGAAATATAAATCGGGGCCGCTGCTTACCTTGAAGCCATCCAAAAGGTGAAGGGTAAGCGACCCGGCCTCTTCGATGATGCGAAAACCGCCTGAAGCCTGGATACCGTTCGATTTGGATTGGAAAACGCCATCGGCACGAATCTGGCCGGTCACTGGATTCCAAAGCAACAAAGAGACCAGGCCTAAAAGTCGTATCATCGAAACCTCCTGAGGGTAGGGTTTTGTCTGTGTATTACCAAGATGTGTTTTGTTACGGATACCGGCGTATTTTGCTAATTTCAAAGGTCCTAAAAAAGAAAAAGGCTGGCTTATGGCGACGTTACCGGAAAAAATCCAAGCGGCTAAAAAGCATCTCGAAAAAATCACGGAAGGTCCTTTCGAGGTTGCCGTAATTCTGGGCACCGGCTTGGGATCTTTCGCCGACTCGCTGAAAATAACCGCTCAGGTAGCGTTCGAGGAAATTCCCCATTTCGCCAAAACCACTGCCGAGCATCATGCCGG
>CAYNXV010000328.1:0-2416 GCA_964401245.1 uncultured Bifidobacteriales bacterium
CGATAATTCCACTACGATTTGCAGGGGCTTTTGGTATACGAAGCGCATGGGCCGCTTGAATTTGGGCACCAACTCGCCCAAAGTTTCCTTTTCCGGCTCGAACATCTCGGCGAATTGCAATTGCAGCAGGTTTTTCTGCACCGCGATACGGCGGAATCCCACCTTTTGCCCTACGATTTTGGCCGCCATGGTATGCATCAGGATGCGGGTGGGCAGCGGCAATTGGCCGAACCGGTCGAGCAGTTCGCGCTCCATATCGTCAACCTGCGACAGTTCGGTGCACCGGGAGATTTTCTGGTATAACCCAACCCGCTGGAACCCGTCTTCGACGTATTCTTCGGGTAGAAAAGCATTTTCGGGGAATTCGATTTCAGGATCGAGAGGGGGAAGCACCTTGGCGCCTTGCATTTCCTTCACGGCATCGCGCAGCATCCGGGTATACATTTCAAATCCCACGGCGGCGATATGGCCGCTTTGCTCCAGTCCCAGGATATTGCCCGCGCCGCGGATTTCGAGATCGCGCATGGCGATTTGAAAGCCGCTTCCCAAATCGGTGAATTTTTCCAGGGAGTAAAGCCTTTTTTTGGCCTCATCCGTGAATTTATTGGCGTCCGGGGCGATAAGCAGGCAATAGGCCTTGGTGGAAGAGCGGCCAACCCGGCCGCGCAACTGATAGAGTTGAGAAAGACCGAACAGATCGGCCCGGTTGATGATGATGGTGTTGGCCGTGGATATATCCAAGCCGGATTCCACGATGGCGGTCGAAACCAGTACGTCGTATTCACGATTGATGAAGGCCGCCATCACCTGTTCCAAATCGACTTCGTTCATTTGGCCGTGGGCCATACCCACCCGGGCATGGGGCACCAGTTCTTCGACGCGCGCCGTAACTTCCGGTAAATCGGCCACCCGGTTATGCACATAAAAAACCTGCCCGCCCCGCGCCAATTCCATTTCGATGGCGTCGCGGACCTGGGCGGGATCGGGAAAGATGACCCGGGTATCGATAGGCAAGCGATTGCGAGGCGGCGTAGAGATGATGGACAAATCCCGCGCACCGACCAGCGACATGTTCAGGGTGCGGGGAATGGGAGTGGCCGACATGGACAGCACGTCCACCTGGGTGCGTAGCTCTTTGAGACGCTCTTTCTGCTTTACTCCGAATTTCTGCTCTTCGTCGATGACGATAAGTCCGAGATCGTGGAATTGCACGTCTTTGCTGATAAGCCTGTGGGTGCCGATGATGATGTCTACTTTGCCCTCCGACATCTCCTTCACCGTTTGCTTCTGATCCTTGGCCGCTTTGAAGCGGTTGAGGTAGTCGATGCGTATCGGCCAGCTTCCGAAGCGTTCGCAGAAGCGTTCATAATGTTGCGCCGCCAGGATGGTAGTGGGGGCCAACATGCAAACCTGCTTTTTGTCCATTACGGCCTTGAAAGCCGCGCGCATGGCCACTTCGGTTTTGCCGAAACCCACGTCACCGCAAATGAGCCTGTCCATGGGCCTGGGCAACTCCATGTCGTTTTTGGTATCCCGCACGGCGGACGCCTGATCCGGAGTCAAATCGAATTCAAAACTTTTGTCGAATTCCTCCATGATGGGACCGTCGGGGGAAAAGGCGAATCCCGGAGCCACCGATCTGCGTGCATAGAGTTCAATGAGCTCTTCGGCCAGCTTGACGACGGCCTTACGCGTTTTTTCCTTGAGCTGTTCCCAGGACTTGCCGCCGAGTTTGGACAAAACCGGCTCATGGCCTTCCTTGGAAGAGTATTTTTCCAATTTGCGCAAATCGGTGACGGGTAGGGCAAGTTTGTCGCTACCGTGAAAGTCCAGCAGGATGCAGTCCACCTGGTGATCGCCCGCCTGGATGCGCTTGACTCCGACGAAACGACCAACGCCATATTCCTGATGGACGACGAAATCGCCGCGGTTGAGCGATTCGAAGCTTTGGATGGTGACGCCGCCGCCTTTGTGCTTGCGGGTTTTGACGTTACGGCTGAAGCGGTTGAAAATCTGATGGTCGGTGAGGATGGCGATGCCGTCGTCGCGTGAGACGAAGCCGCAACGCAAGTGCCCGACCAGAACACCTGCCACCGGCAGGTCGTGGGTGAGCTTCTGAAGCCTTTCCGCCTGTCCGGCGCTGGGCGACAGTAAATAGGTGGTAATGCCTTGGTTATGCAAGGTGGAGAGCACTTCTTCGACTTGCTGGAGGCTGCCGCCGCCGCGTGATTGTTCGGTCATGTCCAGGGTCTGGCTGCCTTCGCCTTTCCAACTGATGCGCCCCAGATAGGTGCGGGCGACATTGCCGAGACGCATCTCGATTTCGGGCAGCGAAAAGTACAGGGATGGGGGAGGGCATACCCAGCGTTCTTTTTCGCGGGCCTCCGCGAAGCCGTCGAGGGCGCGGGACCAGAGG
>CAYNXV010000329.1:0-2416 GCA_964401245.1 uncultured Bifidobacteriales bacterium
AAGCACTAAGCCATCCGCCCCACCGGCTTCCATAATGCGTGCGGCCATCAACAGACCGGCTTCGGTTTTCCCGGCCCCGGTAACGTCTTCCATAATATACAGGCTGGGATGAGTCTCGCAGCCAACCTCACCGGAAATAGCTTGTAGGGGGCTGGCCATTCCAGCGAATGCAGGGAATATGGAACTCCAACTTAGATCCTTGGCGATCAGCAGTGGAGAAAGACCCGTTTCATTGCAAATAGCGGCTGCCCCTACATTCGCCCTTAGACTCCAATAATCGTCCAAGGTTAATTCCGGTGCGGTGTACTCAAAATAATTGGTATTGGAACCCAGCCAATCGCAAAGCACCGAAAATCCTGCCAGCAGCCAAGAGGCCTTGCTCCATTGGTCGGTCCATTCCGAAATTTCATCATGGAAATCCAATTGTTTAACCTGGAAGAACTGATAAGCCCATAGGACGAATTCTTCAGCGGCTCGGAGATCCTCTTCCCCGAAAAATCCGGATTTCCGAATAGGTCCACTTCCCTGTTGCAGTAGGGGTGGTTTTCCATGGTGGCCCATCACCGCTCTAGCCCAAATTTCCATCGCCTCGGTTAAATCAGCTAAATCTGGGTTATTGTTTTCGCATGCGAACCAACTTTTATCCTCGATAATTTCATAAAAATGCTTGACCCATAAGACATAACCCAAGGTATCATGTCGCACTGAATAACCCTTTACGGGCAAATCCCCAAGGTTGGCAAGAAAAATATCTCGACGTTGATTTTGGAATGTCCTGGAAAACTTTCCAAGGTCGTGGATGGCAAGAAAAAAGAGCATCCAAGGTACCCAAATTGCCTCAGGCATTCCGAGGTGTTTTCCTAGGATTTCTCGGAGGCGCTGGTCATTTTCCAGTAAGTTCTTGCCGACAGCTGCTACATCCAAACTATGGTATACCAATGGATGCCAATGAACGGAAGTGGGAATATTCTCAGCCGCTTTGCCCCAATATTTGAACATTAAGCTGGATTGAGATATTTCCATTCAATTTCCGCCTTGACTCATGCTGGACCCTTAAATATTTGAAAGAAGGTAGGTGTACAGAGTCTCAAAACCTGAGGCTGTTAAGGCTGGTTGGAATATTTATTCAGAGTGGATTTGAGGTTTTTTATGAATTCGGTTCGTAAATCAGGTGGCGAGATGATTTCCGCCTCCGGTCCATATCTCATTATATCCATGATCAATTCTCGTGGGTCACTATAGGGGATTGATAGATAGTAGAGCGCTTTGTCTTTCCACTGTCCCTTTTGGAGAGGGTGCCAAGTTTCCCGGGATACTTGTCTCGCTGTATTGCCATGGAAAAGTATTGTTGCCTCACCGGTGGCATGCCCTGAAAAAATGCCGTAGGCATCGGCATAATAAGCATCTAGTAGATCTTGAGGTACTTTTTCTGCGGTTTCGTCTAGAGTTTGACAACTATGGATTCTGTCAACACCGAAACAACGAAGGGCTTGCCGCAGATGACAGTAGGCGTCCAAATACCAGTTATCTCTATATCTGACTAGATGAAGTGGAGACACGGTTCGTCGGGTTTCAGTTCCATCCCTTGATTCAAAAACCAGCATTAATTTTTTTCGGTGAAGAAGGCCTTCCATCACTAGCCTGAAATTGCCGCCATCGGAATTGCGTGCTGCGATGGGGAGGTAACGGATTCGGCTACGGAGTCCGCCCCAGTCTACTTTTCGGTATGCCAAGGCTCGTTCAATCCGAGCTAATGCCGGCTGAAGGCATACATTGAGGAATTCAGTTTGCTGTTGGGCCAGCCAATGGGCCATCCCAGCAAGCCCTGCCAGTTCTTCTCCCGATAAAAAGATACCGGGTAGTTCATAAGCAGATTCTAGATTGTATCGGTAAACCCCTAATTTCCTGTCATACTCAATCGGAGCTTCTAATTCCTGCCGCATGAAATCCAACACGCGTTGGAACGTCGCGCGGGAGCAGCGCATCTTCTTAATCAAACTTTTGCCGGAAACACCGTATCTATTGATCTTCAGATATCGATCAAGCGCGTAGACCTTCTCTAATCCCTTCAAAATGTTCCCATGAAAATCGTTGTAGGTGATAATTAGGGTAAATTTTATTAAGCATATCAATTCATGTTACGCGTGACAAACATTTCATCCCACCCAAACTGTGTTTCATCGGGAAGTGGTCTGTTTTTTGGGTTGATTGAGATAGGGGGCGGCCGTCTAATAGGAACTGGCAAACTGGTTCAGTTGTAGGAATGGGTTGATCCGATCTGAAAATGGCTCTCGGCTGAATAGAACTCGACATCTATTCAGCGGCACTTAACCAGGACTCAGTTCTTGAAGGGGGGATTTTGAAGGAAGAAGAAATGCTTTTCTTTTATTGGCGGAGAGGGGGGGATTCGAACCCC
>CAYNXV010000330.1:0-2410 GCA_964401245.1 uncultured Bifidobacteriales bacterium
TATCCGGCTTCAAAAGGCTGATTTGAAAAAGGAGCCTAACATGCGGGTGGTATTCCGCGCGGATGCCTCCACGGAAATCGGTACCGGGCACGTGATGCGGTGCCTGACCTTGGCGGATGAGCTCGCACGCCGAGGCTGGAAGACCGAATTCCTGTGTTTGGAACTGGAAGGTAATCTCATTTCCCGTATCAACCAGCAAGGCCATGGAGTCCGGGTTCTGCCCCATCCGGATAAAAAGCGAAAACCCGACCCCGGCGCCCCCCGTCATGCCGAATGGCTTCCGCATAGTGCAATGGATGATGCCGAAATTTGCTCAAGCTACCTGCAAGAAACGCATTCCGGTGGCGTCGACTGGCTGGTAGTGGACAGCTATTCCCTTGATGCGGTTTGGGGACTTCGCATGCGCGGTCTGACTGGAAAAATCCTATGCATCGATGATTTGGCTGATCGTTCTCAGGAGTGCGATCTCCTACTCGATCAAAATTTACGTAATGATGAAGGCGCCGGTTATGATTCTCTTATTTCATCAAATGCCGCGCGTTTGTTGGGCCCCCGTTTCGCCTTGTTGCGACCCGAATTCAAGGAAGCCCGGCTAAAAGCCACCGCATCGGAAAACTCCAATATGGATATACTGGTTTTTTTGGGGGGGGCAGATCCGGACAATCATACCGAAAAAGTATTGTGTGCGGTTGACTTCCTTAATCGATCCGAAATTTCTGTAAATATAGTCCTGGGAGCCTCCAACCCGAATGTCGCGGCTCTTCATAATAAGTGGTGTAACCGTAAAAATTTCCACTTCCATCATGACATTTCCAATTTAGGTATGGTGATGGCCGGCTGCAGGATGGCTATTGCAGGAGGCGGGGTGTCAACTTGGGAAAGACTATGCGTCGGTTTACCCACGGTGGCTATGGCCATTGCTTTCAATCAGGAGGCCTTGCTGGATTCAGCCGCTGCCAAAGGCCTTTTACTTTACGCTGGGCGAGCGAAGGATACGCGTCAAAGTGATATTGCCCATTTGGCTGCCCGTCTGCTGGACGAACCGGAAACCAGGGTAAGGATGCGTCACCTGGGAATGCAGGTCGTTGATGGTGCGGGATGCGAAAGAGTTGCTTCGGAGATGGAGAATCGGGTTGAAAACAGTCAGGTAAGATAGGTCGGGCTAAGGTTTTCCAATTGATTTTGGTGTACGGACAATCGTATCGTTTCATGGGAAATCCCAATATGCCATGTTTTGAATATTCAACACCGGATCTATCGTGAAGCTGCTTTTCATGGGAAATAATCGGTTGGGATTGCTGGCTCTTCGTTACTTACAAGACCAAGGCGAAGAGATTGTCGGCCTGGCGATCCATCCTGAACATAAACGAACTTTCGGAAATGAGATAATTGCTGCTTCAGGCTTGCCTGAGGAACGAATCCTGTCGGGAGAGCTGTTGAATACTCCGAGTGGATTGGATAGAGTTCGAGAATTACAGGCCGATTGTGCCATATCGGTGCTTTTTGATTATATCCTTGGTACTCCTTTTCTCGAATCATTTTCCCTTGGGGTCGTGAATCTGCACCCTTCGCTATTGCCCTATAATAAGGGACAATATCCAAATGTCTGGAGCATCATAGACGGAACGCCCGCTGGAGTCACCTTACATTACATCGATGTCGGAGTGGATACGGGAGACATTATCTCCCAAAAGCCGATTAAAGTTGAAGCGGTGGACACCGGGGAAAGTCTGTACCGAAAACTTGAAATTGCCGGATTGGAACTTCTGAAAGAAACTTGGGAGCCATTTAAACTGGGTAAAGCCGGAAGGGTATTGCAACCGATAGGAAGGGGTAGTTCACACCGTAGGGCGGATGTGGCAAGAGTTGATGAAATCCATTTGGAGCGGAGCTATAACGCAAAAGCCCTCCTGGATATTTTACGAGCACGAACCTTTCCGCCTTATCGCGGCGCCTTTTTCATGGAAGGCAGCAGAAAGGTTTATTTGAGGCTCCATCTTGAGTATGGGGAAGAGGAGTGACTCATGAGTGATACTTATCTGGTCGCCGGAAAAACGACATGGAACAGGACGGTTTACGAAGAGGAGTTGGCCAACCTGCCGGGGAAATGGATTTTCATTTCCACTCCTGATGAGCTTACCCTAGAATTTTTAACCACGCTTTCACCTCGATACATTTTTTTTATGCATTGGTCTTGGAGGGTTTCCCTCGATATTCTCGAAAAATATGAATGTGTGTGTTTCCATATGAGTGACGTACCTTATGGGCGGGGTGGAAGCCCGATGCAGAATCTCATTTACAACGGGCATCGCAGCACCAAGCTAACCGCTTTGCGCATGGTGGACGAAATGGATGCGGGGCCGGTATATGCCAAGGAGGAATTGAGCCTGGAAGGCGGTGGCGAAGAAAT
>CAYNXV010000331.1:0-2379 GCA_964401245.1 uncultured Bifidobacteriales bacterium
CCGGAAGGAATCTACAAAGTGGAAATCGGATCAATTCCGTTTCGTCGATCCCACTTTTTCGAGTATGTGGTCGAGATAGCGCCGCTCGAAAGTTTTCAACGGAAGGGATTCTCTTTTCCGCTCCAGGAATGCCAACCCTTTGAGCGGCTCCTTCGCGCTTTCGATTTTCAGGAAATCCACGAGTATGTCCTCCAACATTTCGTCGCGCCCTTGGGCATGCACGTCCCGTCGGAAAGAATCCTCGGGAATCTTGTTGTTGAGATAGGCCAATTGCAGCCGCTCCCGCCTGGACGCGGCATCGTTGTCCTTAAGTCTCGCCTCCAGTATCAGCACCGGGTCGTTGGTAAGGCGACTGATGATCAGGGAATTCAGAATGCAGCGGAAAGGCAACCCTTGCACGGAGTTGTAAAGTCGATAGGTGTTGTCGAGCAACTCCGCCGCCAAGCGCTCGTTACCCTCCAGGAAAGCGATTTGGCTTTCGAGCAGGGATATCTCTCCCTGCAATTCACGCTCGGCTTTATCGCGGCCTTGCATACCGCTCAGTATGGTCTTTGCGCGCGCAAAGTCATTGCCGGCGACGAAATGCAAGGCCTGCTGCAATTGCAGATAATGGCGTACGTCCCGGTTTTCCTGAAAGTATTCGAGCATTTGCAGGGAACTCTGCACGGGGCCGAGTACGCCCAGTCGCCTGAAAATGCCCACCAGGTCGGCGTAATGCCGGCCGAACTCGTGCCGCAAATGATCTTCCTGCTGGATGAGAAAGCGGAACTCCTCCGCCAATTGGCCGGCACAGGCCGCGGCGCTGGTGCCGGAGTTAAGGCAGTCGTAAACCGACTCCATGCGCATGCCTACCAGCACCGAATTGTATTCGGACTGCGGATAGGTCATGGGAATGAGTTTCAACTTTTCATAACCCTCTTGCGGCTTTCCCAGGTTGAAATAGCATTGGGCCATGCGGAAGAGGGCCTCGGGAACCACCTTGTCGTTTTTGGAATTGCTGGCGGCCAGCGTGAGGCTGTGAATGGCTTCGGAATAATTCTCCTGGACCATATAGCCTTTGGCCAACTTCAAATGGGCTTCATAGGCGATTCCCTTGTTCGGATAGGTTTCGATGACATGCTTGTAAGCGTGGATGCTGTTGGGAATGAAGCCTTCATCCAAATAGGCATCGGCCACCACGGTAGGACTGGGGGAAAGCGCCACCGCCTTCTTGTAGATTTTGAGATCATCGATGGCGAGGCTGGAGTTCCAGGTATAGAAGCCGAATTTCTGGGACGACCTCACCTGCACCGGCAAGGTATGGTATTTGTGCGCCACCAGCGCGTCGTCGAGGAACAGGCGCAATTCGTTGCCTTCCTTTTCCAGCATCACTTTGTACGATACCCCTCCGGAAAGGTTTACCGGCCTGGAGTTGAAATGAAAACGGTTGAAGGAACCGATTTCGATTTTGGCGCGCGCCGAGCCCCATTCTCCCAGCGAAAAACGGAAGGCGGAATCGGGATTGGGACCGAACAGGAAGACATTGAAGTCGTTGCCGCTGCCGTTCAGACCGTTCACCCGGAATTCGATGCGGACGTCTCCGAAGAATTCCTGATCCGCAACGGCATAGGATTGCCCGTGGGAAAAGGCCTCCAGGCGGCCTCGCGTCACGTTCCAGGATTTCGAAGGCGTCCATCCCCCGGGGCCCCGATCGAAGGATTGGAAATTCAGGGAACTCGGGCCGTTGAAGGATTCTTCCAGAACCAATCCCCAGGGCGCCCTTTTGCTTTCCTCGCGCAGCGAGGTAACGATGAATACCGCCAGCAACGAAGCCAGGAGTATTCCCGCGCTGACATAGAGAATGGGGCTGGACTTGAGAAAGCGCCAGGCGATGAGCGCGGGTCCCGGAGGTTTGGCCTTTACCGGGAGTCCGTGACGATAGGCGAAAATATCCTGCAGAAGCGCGCCCATCGATTGGTACCGATCGTGCATGTCCTTGGTCATGCACTTGGCCACGATGGCTTCGAAATCGCGATCGAGCCAAGGCGAGAGGTAGCGCAGGGGCACCGGTTCGGCGCGGATGGCGTTGAGCGCCGTTTGATGCAGGGAACGCGGATCGAGATAAGGGCTTTTGAAGGAGATGAGCTCGTAGAGGATTATACCCAGGGCGCAAATGTCGGAGAGGGTGGAAACGCTTTCGCCGCAGGCCTGCTCCGGGGACATGTACGCGGGGGAACCCACCACCTCTCCCGACAAGGTCAAGGTGACCGCCAGGCTGGGATCGAGCGCCTTGGCCAATCCGAAATCGATGATTATGGGCTTGTTGCCGCGCATCAGGATATTGGTGGGCTTCAAGTCCCGGTGGAGTATGCCTTGCTTGTGGCAATAATCCAACGCGGC
>CAYNXV010000332.1:0-2368 GCA_964401245.1 uncultured Bifidobacteriales bacterium
ATGACCTTCGTGGATAACGACTCCTGGCAGGGAAGCTTCGTTCCGGAGAAAACCGGCCTCTACGAATTCACCGTCGAGGCCAAAACCGCCGGTAATACCCTTTCCGCGGGCTTCGAAGAAAAGTTTTTATACCAACCTTTCGGAAGCGTCCGCGTGGATTCGTCCCTGACCCAATTCAGCGCCTGGTACGAAATGTGGTCCCGCTCGCAAGGCACCGATCCCACGCGCAGCGCCACCTTCGCCGACATGACCCGCCGCCTCGTCGAAATCAAGGAGATGGGCTTCGATGTCCTTTATCTCCCTCCCATCCATCCTATCGGAGTTACCAAACGCAAGGGAGCCAACAACAGCCTGACGGCCCAGCCGGGCGAACCCGGGTCTCCCTATGCCATCGGCAACAAAACCGGCGGACATAAGGCCGTCGATCCCGAATTGGGAACCCTGAAGGAGTGCCGGGAGTTTTTCAAGCATTGCCGCAAAATGGGATTCACCGTGGCGCTGGATTACGCCCTCAACTGCTCTCCCGATCATCCTTATGTCAAGGATCATCCGGATTGGTTCTATCGCGAAAAAGACGGAACCATCAAATGCGCCGAGAATCCCCCCAAAAAATACGAGGATATCTATCCCCTCAATTTCTTCTGCAAAGACCGCGAAAACCAATGGCTGGAGCTGAAATCCATCATCGAATTCTGGATCGAGATGGGAGTCACCATTTTCCGGGTGGATAATCCCCATACCAAGCCTTTCGTGTTCTGGGAATGGATGATTGCCGACATCAAGGCGAAACGTCCCGACGTGGTGTTCCTGTCCGAAGCGTTCACGCGTCCCAAGCTCATGCATCGCCTGGCCAAAATCGGGTTCGACATGTCTTACACCTATTTCACCTGGCGGGTGGGCAGCCATGAACTACGCGAATACCTGGAAGAACTCACCCAGGGCCCGCCCCGCGAATTCATGAAGCCCCTGTTCTTTCCCACCACTCCGGATATTCTGCCCTGGCATTTGCAGAACGCACCGGCGGCGATGTTCAAAATCCGCTTCGCCCTCGCCTCCACCCTTATCGGAGCCTACGGCATTTACAACAGCTATGAACTCTGCGAAGGCACCCCTTATCCGGGCAAAGAGGAATTCGGTTATTCGGAGAAATACCAGTACAAGGTTTGGGACTGGGATAGGCCGGGCAATATCAAGCCCTTCATTCGGACTTTGAACGAAATTCGCCGGGAACATAGCGCCCTGCATTTTTTCCGGAACCTGCGATTCCACGATTGCGCCAATCCCCAACTCCTCGTCTATTCCAAGCGTCACCAGCAAAACCTGCTCCTGTTCGTAGTGAACCTCGATCCCCACCACACTCAGTCGGGAACCGTGAATCTCGACCTGGGTGCCATGGGCCTGGAAAGGGAGAATATTTACGGACTCTATGACTTGCTGACCCATGAAAGCCATGTCTGGTCGGGACCTTCCAATTACGTGGAATTGAATCCCGCCAATGAAGTCATGCATATCTTCAAAATTGAGAAATTTTAAGTCGGTGGGGGGCGCAGCCAAGCGGGCGATAGTCTTGCTATTTTAGGGAAACGGCTTGTGAAGGGGGTAACCGGAACCCCGGGCCCAGGGAGCGGATATATGGCAGAGAAGGAATTGCGCATCGAATGTCCCTGCTGCAAAGCCGCTCTCATCGTTGATAAGGCTTCGGGCGGCGTCATCAAGTCGACCCCCCATAAGGAAGCTCCCACCAGCCTGGAGGACTTCCTCAAATCCGACAAGAATCGGCAGGACGAATTGTCCCAACGTTTCGCCGAGGCGAAATTGAAGGAAGATTCCAAAATCGATTTGCTCAACAAAAAGTTCGAATGGGCCAAGAAAAACAAGGATAAGCTTCCCGATGCCCCGAAGCCGGGCATCCAATGGGATTGATGCCCGCCTCACCCTGGAAAAGAGGATGGACCTGAACATGTCCGATGCCTCGACCGCCTTTGAAATAATCCGTACCGTCACGCGTACCATGGTCGACAATGAGTCGGTGCAACCCGCCTTGGAGGCCATTGTTAGACTCATCTCCGAAAAAATGCGCGTGGACGTCTGTTCCATCTACCTGTATCAGCCCGATACGGGATTGTTGCATTTGACGGCCTGCTGCGGATTGAACCGGGATAAAATGGATGAAATCGCCATGATACCCGAAGAAGGCCTTGCCGGTTACGTCTTCCGCACCGGTGAAGTCCTCAATATCGCCAATCCCAGCCAGGATAACCGTTACAAATATTTTCCCGCCCTGGGCGAGGAAAAGGTGAACAACTTTCTGGGCATACCCATTCCTCCCGAGACCCGACGCAGCGGCGGCGTACTGACATTGCAATCG
>CAYNXV010000333.1:0-2359 GCA_964401245.1 uncultured Bifidobacteriales bacterium
TTGGCTGCTTCGCTTGGCCGCAGACTGGCGCGCTCCAAAATAATAGAAGAGCAAAGCCAAAGAAGACTGCAAAATGTGGTTCAATCCGCCATGGATGCCATCATCACGGTGGACACGAACCAGCGGGTCGTTCTGTTCAACCATGCCGCCGAAAAGATTTTCCGGCTGCCGGCGGAAGAGGCGGTGGGTATGCCTATCGACCGGTTCATCCCCCCACGCTTCCGGGGAAACCATAAAAGGCATATCGAGAGCTTCGGCCAAACCGGCGTCACGGCCCGAAACATGGGTTTTCTGGGAACCCTGTACGGCCTGCGGTCGGATGGAGAGGAGTTTCCCCTCGAAGCGACCATTTCCCAATCAGAGGACAGCGGAGAAAAATTGTATACCGTCATCCTCCGTGACATCACGGAGAGAAGGCGCTCGGAAGAAGTGTTGGAATACCAAAGCCGCTTGACAAGCACGATTCTGGACAACGCCTCGGTAGCGCTTTTCCTTCTGGATGAAAACCAACGTACCACTTACGCCAATCAGGCCGCGGAAAACCTGACCGGCTATGGCTTGGAAGAACTTAGGAGCCGGCCCTTGCACCAAAGCATCCATAACCCATTGGAACAGGACGGGAGCGTTTCGGAACCGTGCCTGCTTCTGAAAGCTCTCAGCGAACGGAGTCCCTTGAAAAACCACGAGGATTTGCTCGTTCGCAAGAACGGCGAAGCCCTTCCGGTACTATGCGCGCTCGAACCCATCCTTCAGAACCATCGGGTCGTGGGCATGGTTCTGGAAGTGGTGGATCTTTCGGAGCGGAAGAAAGCGGAACAGGCCTTGCATGAAAGCGAAGAAAGGTTGCGGCAATCCCAGAAAATGGAGGCCATCGGGCAACTGGCCGGCGGCATCGCCCATGATTTCAACAACCTGCTGACGGCTATCAACGGGTATAGCGAACTCGCCGAAAGCCAGGCCGAAGGCCGAGCCGATCTCCAAGAGAGCCTCCGGGAAATCCGCCATGCGGGGCAACGCGCCGCGGAATTGACGCGCCAATTGCTGGCCTATAGCCGACGCCAAATGATCGTGCCCAAAGTACTGAACCTGAACCAGCTGGTCTCCAATTTTTCCCGTTTGCTCAATCGGCTTATTGGGGAGAATATCGAAATGACGCTTGCTCTTGATCCGGATTTGCGTCTGGCCAAACTTGATGCCAGCCAGGTAGAACAGATTATTCTCAACCTGGTACTGAATGCGAGGGACGCCATGCCCACGGGAGGCAAATTGGTTTTGCATACTCGTAATGCGGCCGAACTTCCCAAAGAAGGCCTGGTGCTGGAAGGTACTGCTGCGCAATACGTGGAATTGAGGGTAGAGGATTCGGGAACGGGTATGGCGCCGGAGGTATTGCAGAAGATATTCGAACCCTTTTTCACCACCAAGGGCGTGGGCAAGGGGACGGGCCTGGGATTGGCGAGCGTATACGGCATTGTCAACCAGGTCAAGGGCGGCCTGGCCGTAAAATCCTCTCCGGGTGAAGGAACCCGGTTCAGCGTGTTCTTTCCCGCTCTATCGAACGCGGAGGAAAGCTCAGGCATGCCTTTGGAAAGCGAACGTTTTTCCATTCGGAAGGGAGGAGCCGTCCTGTTGGTTGAAGACGAGAGCACGGTGCGGCGGTTCATCCATCGGATTCTGGTGGATGGGGGCTATGACGTCGTTGAAGCCGGTTCCGGCGCGGAAGCCCTCCATAAAGTGCGGGAAGAACAGGTGAAGCCCGACATCCTGGTCACCGATGTGGTCATGCCCGGGATGAGCGGAAGGAATTTGGCGAAATTACTCCTGGACTTGCATCCCAACCTTAAAATCCTTTTCATGTCCGGATACACGGATGAACCTCCGGGAGAAAAAGAAGCCGCCCCGGGTGGGGAAAACTTTCTGGCGAAACCATTCAGTCCCATGCAGTTGTTGGAAAAAATCCATCAAATCCTTTCCCGGCATCAGAATCTCAGCCTCTAAACGGGAAACCGGCTCATTTTCCGAAGTAGCCCGATTGCCTGGAGATGCGACTTTGCCTCGTATTGTTACTTTTGGAACACTATAATGGTAAAAATGGAAAGGGCTTCGGCGATATGCCCATACTGGAAATGGTGAACAGTCCGGCCTTTTTGGGACGGAAAACCTTCCCGCTGAAGGAAGGCGCGAATATAGTCGGACGCGATCCCGGCTGCGATATCGAAATACCCGATCCCAAGATTTCCGCCAAGCACATGCTTATTCTGCGCCAGGGCGAAAAGGTGGAAATCGCGGACCAGAACTCCACCAACGGCGTATTTCTGGGAGAGACCCGGGTGACCCGTTCCGAATGGCAAATCGGCCT
>CAYNXV010000334.1:0-2357 GCA_964401245.1 uncultured Bifidobacteriales bacterium
GGATTGTTGGGGCGGAGCCTCTTTTTGATGGCGCAGGACGTTCTCACTCAGGATGATGGCCAAGTCGACCATGGTGCCGATGGCTATGGCGATCCCGGAAAGCGCCACGATATTGGCGTCGACATTCATGTACTTCATCATGATGAAACTCATCAGCACCGCGATGGGAAGCAGGGCGGAAATCATCAGCGAGGCCCGCAAATGCATCACCATGGCGATAATCACGATGATGGTGATGAGGATTTGCAGGGAGATGGCCTCGTATAAAGTGCCGATGGTTTCATAGATGAGGTCGGAACGATCGTAAAACGCCACCAGGGTCACTTTGGAAACCCGGCCGTCCGCCAGGGTTTTGGCAGGGAGCCCCGGCCGGATTTGTTCAATCCTGTCTTTTACCTGCTGAATGACCTTCAGGGGATTGTCGCCATAGCGCGCAACCACCACCCCCCCCACCGCTTCCACTCCGCCTTTGTCCAAAAACCCGCCATGCCCGCGGGGGGCGGGGCCGATATTCACCTTGGAAATGTCCCGGATGCGGATGGGTACGTTATCGGCAACCTTCACCACCGCCTGCTCGATTTCGTTCAGCGACTTGATATAGCCCAGTCCCCTCACATAATATTCCGCCATGTTGATTTCGACGGTATTCGCGCCCACGTCCTGGTTGCTGTTGCGCAAAGCCTCGACCACTTGCATGATGCCCACGCCATGGGCCTTCATGGCGATGGGATCGAGATCCACCTGATATTCCTTGACGAACCCTCCGATGGACGCCACCTCGGATACGCCTTCCACGGCGGCAAGCGAATTGCGGACGTAGAAATCCTGGATGGTGCGCAGTTCATGCGGGTCCCACCCGCCGGCCGGCCGGCCTTTTTCATCGCGGCCTTCCAGGGTGTACCAGTAAATCTGGCCCAGAGCGGTGGCATCGGGCCCCAGGGTGGGCGCCACCCCTTGCGGCAGAAGTTGCGGAGGGAGCGAGTTCAGCTTTTCGAGTACCCGCGACCGGCTCCAGTAATACTCCACCTTGTCATCGAAAATGATATAGATGCTGGAAAAGCCGAACATCGACGTGCTGCGCACGCTTTTCACTCCGGGAAGTCCCAAGAGCGAGGAGGTAAGCGGATAGGTGATTTGGTCTTCCACGTCCTGGGGGCTGCGTCCCATCCATTCCGTGAAAACGATTTGCTGGTTCTCTCCGATGTCGGGAATCGCGTCCACGGGCACGGGGTCGCGGGGAAAAAACCCCAGGTTCCAGTTGAAGGGGGCCGTCACCACTCCCCAGCCGACAAACAGGGCCAGCAGCAGCATCGTGACGAGTTTGTTCACCAGGAAGTAGCGGATGATGGAATTCAGCATGGGACTTATCCGGCTTTCGGTTTAAAAGGATACAGGTCGTGGATACGGCGACAAACCCAAAAGGGAAAATCGCAAAAACACAGTCATCCCGACAAGCTTTATTAAAGCGTGGGATGGGTATCGATTTTAAAGCAGGAAAACCTGGACGAACGGCAGCGAGACTGCGTTCAGGTCGGGAGGGGAATGATAATGGGCGGTATTCCATTCGTGAGAGGCGGTAGGCAGGATTGCGAAGGCGGTTTGGGGATCCAGCAACACTTGATTGGGGTAGGACGCTACTGTAGGAAAGGTATTCTGATAATCATCGACGGCGAATTCCTGATAATCATCCTGGCAGCAGGGAATGGAACCGATGAGGGGTTGACTATCGGTTTTATTCGCAGCCGCCTCCATTCCGCAGGTAGCCTGGCCATGTCCCAGTACCAACTTGAATTCAGCCAAATCCCCATTACAAAAATGCGCGGCAATCCCGGCGTTGAGGGAAACCACAGCCATGAGCAAAATAAGGGCTAGAATGGATATCTTTTTCATCAGCTATATTGATTGTATATAATATCGCCTAAAAAGGCAATTAATCTGGTAACCAAACACAAAATCTGAGGCAAAAGGGCCCTGTACCGGGCGAAAAAGTGAAACGGATGGAACAGAAAGATACCGTCATGCGCCCCTTTGAAATCGATGAACAGGAATATCCCTTCGCCAGCAAATGGCATCAAACCCCCGAGGGGAGGATGCATTATATCGATGAGGGTCAGGGGAAGGTAATCCTTTTCGTTCACGGCACCCCCACCTGGTCTTTTCTCTACCGTCGAATCATTCTTGCTTTACGCCGGGAATACCGTTGCGTCGCCGTAGACCATTTGGGGTTCGGGTTTTCGGATAAACCGTCGGAGGCTGATTACAAACCCGAAGCCCATTCGCGCCGACTGGAATCGGTTATCGACGCGCTGGGACTAGAGAATATTACCCTGGTGGTGCATGATTTCGGCGGCCCCATT
>CAYNXV010000335.1:0-2355 GCA_964401245.1 uncultured Bifidobacteriales bacterium
AAGGACGCCACCGCGCATTTCAATCATGGGACGGGCTTCGGAATGAGTGCGGATACCGTCATGGAGGGCGCGATCGGACAGGGGCAATATTTTGACGGGCAAAATGATTATATCCAGGTGCTCTCGTCCCCCAGCCTCAATTTCGGAACCGGCGACTTCACGATTTCCGCCTTTTTCAAAAGTGAAGCCTTTGATGGAAAAAAACAGATCGTCGCCAAAAGGAGCGATATCGGCAATTACGAATTGCAGTTGGATTCGGATAAAAAGGTTCACGCCTATATGCTGGGTGGTGGCGGCCCGGATACCCTTACCAGCGACAATCAAATCGGCTTCGATTCCTGGCACCAGGCCGTCTTGAAAAGGCATGCGGGAATAATCTCGCTGTTTGTTGACGGAGTTGAGGTCGGGACTATGGAAAGCCTCCGCGACGTCTCTTCTCCGGCCGAACTCACCATTGGCGTTGATGGCCTATTCCTTCGCGAAGGGCATGAGAAACCGGAATGGTTTCGGGGGAACATCGACGAGGTGAGGGTTTCCGGCGTCTCTCGCACAACGGGGTGGATTCGCTTTGGGTTCGAAAATCAAAAACCGGGATCCGCCGTGGTGGAAATAATCCGCTAAGTGAAATTGGATGTATATGGATGAATCCGAAAAATTCAAAAATGGAGATGCAATGAAAATCGCCTTTCGATCAATTACCGCCGTCACGAGCATTCTGGCGCTGGCGGCTTTTTCACAAACCAAGCCCAACGTGCTTTTTATCTATACCGATGACCATACCTGGCAATCCATTCCAGCTTATGGAGGGTTTCTCAAGGATGTGGCCAAAACTCCGAATATCGATCGCCTGGCTGCGGAGGGGCTGCGATTCGAGCGTGCCTACGTTACGAATTCCATTTGCGGACCGGCCCGCGCCGTAGTACAAACGGGCAAGTACAGCCATAAGAACGGGTTCTATAGTAATTACGCCGACACGTTCGACGGGTCTCAACAAACCTTTCCCAAAATCCTCAGGAGCAACGGCTACCAGACGGCGTTGATCGGAAAATGGCATCTTTCATCGAATCCGACGGGGTTCGACTATTGGGATGTAATGCCGGGTCAGGGGGATTATTATAGTCCAGAAATGCTGCTCGGGGACATCAACGGATTAACCCTGAAAAGAAAGGTGCCGGGCCACAACTCCGATGTCGTCGCAAATCTCACATTGGATTGGCTGGAAAACGGTCGCGACGCCACCAAGCCCTTTGTTTTGATGATGCAATTCAAGGCTACCCACCGGGGTTGGGCGCCTGATTCCGGACATCTCGCCATGTACGATTCCGTGGCAATCCCGGAACCGACCACTTTGTTCGATGACTATAAATACCGGGGATCGGCGGCTCATTTTCAGGATATGACCATTCGCCATACCATGAACAAAAGCGATGTCAAGCTCGAAGCCCCCGAGGGCTTCGGTACGCCCAATCCGAACCAATTGGCGGCCTGGAACGCCCATTATGATAAGGTGAAGGCGGATTACGTCGCCAAGGGATTCGATTGGAACGACAAGTCGGACGATGAACTGGTGCGTTGGAAGTATAGGCGGTACATTCGGGATTATCTGGCTACGGCATCGGGGATGGACGACAATGTCGGACGCGTTCTCGAATATCTGGAAAAGAACGGGCTTTCTGAAAATACGGTGGTCATCTACACTTCCGATCAGGGCTTCTACCTGGGAGAGCATGGCTGGTTCGATAAGCGCTTCATGTATGAGCAGTCCCTGAGAACCCCGTTCATAATCAAATGGCCCGGCGTAGTTGAAGCGGGAACGGTGAATGCGGGGGATATCGTGTCCAATGTGGATTTCGCGCCTACTTTCCTGGATATGGCGGGAATCGTTGCGCCCGGTGATATGCAGGGGCGCAGCCTGGTACCGATCTTCAAAGGAAATACCCCGTCCAACTGGCGCAAGAGCTTCTACTACCACTATTACGAAGGGCCGCCACGGATTCATGAAGTATATCGCCATTATGGGGTGACCACGGGTCGGTACAAGCTCATCTATTTCCATGACGTGGACGAATGGGAATTCTACGACCTCAAGAAGGATCCTCTGGAGATGACCAACCAGTATTACATACCCGAGAATGCCGGAATCATCGCCGAGCTCAAGACGGAGCTGGCTGCGCACCGCACAAAATTGGAAGTGCCGGCTGATCCTCCGCGCGAAAACCTGCGTGTCATCGTTTTGGATAAGTGGACGGAATCACTGCCGTTGAAAGGCTGCACGGATTCGACTTACGCTGAGTACGATCCCGAAGCGACCGAAAGCCTGCCTGGGGCTTGTAAAGTCACTTTGGCGCTTTCGGG
>CAYNXV010000336.1:0-2327 GCA_964401245.1 uncultured Bifidobacteriales bacterium
GTGCTTTTTCCCCGCCCGGCAACGACCGAGATTATTTGCCTGACCCGAAACTCCGACATTGCGATGCTGAATACGAAACAGGAAATCATCGCCATAGCACCGGGAGAAACCCAACTCCATTGCGAAGTCCACGGATATCCCAGCCTCAAGGATTCCGCGATTATCCGAGTCATCCAACCTAACACCCAAGTTTTATTGGACGGAGTCCAGCTCTTTCCCGACTCCATATTGATGCATTTGGGGGATGCCCCACGGCTCCTCAACTATTCACTTTCACCGGATGGCGCAAAGCCCCTACTCATCTGGAACTCCAGTAATCCCCAGGTCGTAACCGTATCCGAGGGTCAAATAACCGCTCTATCCGGAGGAAGTGCCTGGGTAAGTCTATTGGCCGTAGGTTCCACGGCTGTCAAAGATTCATCCCGTATCACAGTCGTTGATACTACTACCAAGGTTTTTGCTACCTGGTCCAAAAAGAACCTTCCGGTGGGTATTGTAGAAGGCAAAGTGGCCACTGTCAATTTGTTGGAATCGATAGTCAACCCGCTAAGCAGCACAGTGGCTGTCACTTTAGGAACCAGCCTTAGCCAATCAAAGCTGAATGGCCTTCAATATTCATTTACCGCCGGAATAAATGATTCCGGAATGTACATTCAACCGGTAATACTGGCCGACAAGGAAAACCGCGATACCTTGTTTCTCCAGATTTCCGTTGCCCCCAGCTACTTCTCGCTCATTATTTCCGGTGATAATGGAACGGTCACTGCTTCTCCACAAAAAGAAAAATACCGACTGGGCGAATCGGTTTCCCTCACCGCTATCCCAAATTTCGGTTTCGGCTTTTCCGGTTGGGGAGGCGACCTTTCGGGATCCAACCCATCCCTCAACCTGGTCATGGATGGAAATAAAACCGTCCAGGCCCAATTCGAATCAATTGCGATTCTGGATTGCATCGTTGTCCCTTCCGGGAGTTCCATTAATACGGCAATTCGAAACATTTACGCCTCGCCCACCAAAAAAGGAACTCTTTGTCCCGAGGCGGGGGGCACCTTTGACGGAAAGACCATCAGGGTGATGGGCACAGCCAAAATTCTAATCCGATAAATCCACAGGAGACAAATCATGATACTTAAGCCCAATCAGAAACTTTATATCGGAATGGGAGTGCTGTTTAGCCTGGCCCCAATGAGTTTGACTCACGCGCAGGCGACCTCCTCGATAGAATTCTTCGATGCGGCCGGCACCACGCAAACTTCCAGTTTCGGGTGGAAAGGAACGGCTACGGACGGAAATTTTTACATCATGTCGCCCAGTAGCGGTAATGGCCTTGAAATGAAGGGCAAAGCACTTTCATTTGACGGTAACATTACGGCGACATCCTTTGTGGGAGATGGAAGTGGCCTGACGGGAATCAATGTTTCGGGTCCGACGGCAACCCAAGTCGCCACCCAATTAAAAGGCGATAATGCTTTTCTCAACTCGGTAAAGGGCGATCCAGGTCCAGCGGGACCTACCGGTTCAGCTGGGGCCACGGGACCAAAAGGTGATACAGGGCCGGCAGGGACGACAGAATGGATCGGGATTACAGGAAAGCCTAGTACCTTTTCGCCATCAGCACATAATCATGATGAGCGTTACCCGCGTCTGAACACCGGAGTTTCATGGGGTACGGGAGTGGCAACATACGGTAGTCTAACATTATGCCAACCGGGGACAACATGCCATAATTTTTCTGGCCCATTATCTTTAAATTCAAGTAATCACGGATTAGTTACTCGTCTCTGGGCTACCTCAGGAGAGGCGCACGGCATTAGCAGTATGGTTGCCGGAATGCGAGGTCCATCAGCTTTAGCTTATCGGGATGCGGGTGGAAATTATTTTGGGGCTTATTTGAATGATGAGCTTCGCGTTGATGCGGATATTTCACTTACAGGACAAGTTACGAACCTTTCTGACCTAAGAACAAAAGAGAACTTTGCTCCGGTTACTAATGCAATGGAAAAGCTGGTTAAATTAAACGGCTTGTACTTCAACTATTTGCCCAAATTCACAAATGATACTGTTCAGAGAAAACGAGTCGGCCTTATCGCTCAAGATGTTGCAAAGGCTCTACCGGAAGCTGTCGGAAAAAACGAACACGGATACATGACAGTCTCTTATCCGGATATCGTACCGCTGCTTGTAGAGGCAGTTAAAGAACAGCAAGCCATAATTCAAAACCAAGCTGTCGAGATCTCCCAAATAAAGGAAATGCTGAAGAAGTTGGAAAAGACTAAATAGCATGCCATTGATCTGAGACATTTTCATGCATAAGCCGAACAGGGATC
>CAYNXV010000337.1:0-2291 GCA_964401245.1 uncultured Bifidobacteriales bacterium
CGTCCCTTGTAAGATGCCTGGGCCTCGCCATCCCACGGCTAGGTGGTCACTGCCCGCGCCCTCCTTGTGCAGGGCTTCGATATAATATTTTCGGCCGCCGACCAGTGAAATAGGGGATGACTTCTGCTCCTGAAATTTATCCCACTCCCGGTGATAAGTCCATCTGGGCACCCTGGCGATGAGGGTTTTATTACTCGGATTCGCGTCGGTCGATAAAAAAAGCTGACTTTCGTCGTCCCCACTGATATAGAAGGTATAGGAACCGGTTTCGGGAGGGGTAACATAACCACGGATGCGTGTTCCGTAATTATTGCCCCAATTGGCGGGAGTTTCGAAGCTATCCAGATTACTTTGGCCGGTCGGCGCTTCGGGAAATTCGGGACTTTCCAGCAAACCCTTGATATGATCCCCGATTATGCCTTCCCAATATTCACGCTGTATATTCCCAAATACCGATCCGGAAACCTCGAGTTTGGCGGTGGTGCTCAAGACCGAACCTGCGGCATTTCGCACCAGGCACTGGAAGGAGGCTCCGTCATCCCCGGTGAGTGCAGCTTCCGTGCGGTAATAAGGCTTGTTGGCGCCGGGAATGTCCACGCCGTTCTTCCGCCATTGATAAGAAAGGAAGGGGCTTCCGGAAGCGGCGATCCGAAAGAAACCTGATTGTCCCGCAAAAACTGCAGAATTCACAGGTTGCAACGTGACAGCCGGGATAGACATGGGAGGATGGACGACTACATTCCGAAATTCCGCTGTGCATAGCACGCCATTGTTGTGGCTGGTTACGGCCATACCCGCATAGGCGACCGTACCCATAGCCACGTCCACGCCGTCATTGGCTTTTTTCCAGGATTTGCCATCGGAAGATGTGTGGGGAATGAAACGGTTCCCGTTCCTGATCAGCTTGATCCAGACCGGGGCTTTGACCATGCCCAATTGGACCTGGCGAGCATTTTCTCCCGTGGAGGGGCGATATTGAAGGAGCATACCATTTTCGGGCGTTATTATAAGCATGGCAAATCTGGAATCGGGATTTAAGGATTCCCGCACCATTACACCGGCTTTCGCCCATCTATGTGTCGCCGAAATTGAGGCAACCCGGGACGAAATTTCGCCGTTTCCGGAAAGAGTTTGGTGGACGAAATAGAATCCGTCCTCCTTGTCCCAAATATCCGCGCCGGAGCCTTTCAAGGTGAATGTATTGTTTGAAAAAACCGCGGATCCAAGGGCGATTACCGCCCCCACATCCCCACCTGACCAGGGAGGCGGTAAGGCGCCGGACTGCGTCGCATGTCCGAAGCGCACACCCAGCAGAATCGCAAAAACAAGGAATAGAAAGCGGTGCGACCTCAGCCTGGGATTTTCATGGAAGAAACGAACGTGCAATGATGCAACCAAAATACCGCAATTAATCATGGTCGCACTCCGTTTTATTTCCGTTTACGCACGCTATCTGGTAGGGTGGTCCGTCCCAGACGAGAACCGCTGAACGTTCCGTCATTTTGGGTGGAATCCTTAAGGATTACCCTTTTTAGTCATAACTAGTTTAAACGTTACGATTTTAAACAATTGAAAAATAATTTAAATCCTCTACTAATGGATGTCAATAAATTATCATTTTCATTGTAAATAACGAAAAACATTGAGTTGGCTACCTGTTGTGACGAAGAGAGAAATTATTGTTCCATCTTCAACACAAATAAGTGCATTCACAAAGAATCCCTCATTTTTTCTACTTCGTCGGAGAACGGCTATTGCGCACCGGATATCTTTCCCTCAATCGAGGCGAGGGTGGGCAGAACCTTATCGGTTCGGAATTGGGAACCCTGTTGGGCGTCATTCACACGCAGGAATTACTGCGGGCCCGCTCCATCGACAGGGCGGAGCAGTTTTTCACCCGGGCTATAGACTTCGGTTATTCCAATTCGTCGGAGGAAAGCCTGGCCAAGTGGGGACATGAAGCCAATATGGCTGCCGGGAACTCCGTTGTTCGATAGCAGGATAATCCTGGCGCGCCTAACCAAACCATGTTTTTAATTGCGCGAGCGGACAATTGTTTCCAATTGCTCCCGCTCGGAATTGGAAAGCTAGATAATATGCTTTGTAGGTCGGGACATAGGAACTCCTTTGTAAGAATACCTATTCCACAACAAATGTTATGCTAGAAATTTAGGGGGCACTACACTAGTCCCCGCTTCTGAGCAAACCGGTTCGGGCGTAACGGACTTCCTGCTTATTGTCTTCGAAGGTGAAGATGACCTTCCAGACATAAACGCCCTGTCCTGCCCTCT
>CAYNXV010000338.1:0-2262 GCA_964401245.1 uncultured Bifidobacteriales bacterium
TCAGTTAGTTTAGAAAATCCCCTGGCCAGCCGGCCTGGTCCCCCGCTATACTCAATTTGCGGATAGTCAAAAAAAGGGTCGGCCTCCTCTCCTCCTCGATTCCCGCATTGCTTCCCGGGTTCCTTCCCGAGAAACTCTGCACACAGCTGGGTGAGTTAAGAACAGAGCAGGAGTGAGAGGAAAATCCTTTTATTTTCCATCCCCGCGCTTACCCTGTTTCTCCTCGCCCTCCGCCAGCGCCAGCTCTTGCGTCTCGTGATCCAGCCCGTTTACCTCCGACGCATCCGCGCCCTCCGACCCGTCCGCATCTTCCGCAGACTCGTTCAACTCCGGCGCGTCGAAATCGCCCACCGAGAAGTGGTACGTGAAGCCGCCCTTGTCGTCCGCGCCCACATAGAGATGGGTATAAGCCTGTCCCTCCGCCAAATGCGAAAGCAGACTGCGCGAGATTTCGGGGAGCAGCTTCTGATCGATGATGGAGTCGATATTGCGCGCGCCCGATTGGGCCGTCGTGCATTGCATCACCACGTTGCGCACCACGTAGGGAGAAACCGCGAAGGCCATGCGGTGTTTTTCCATCAGGCGGTTTCCCACCTTCATGAGCTTGATGAACACGATGCGCTGCAGGTTGTCGGGGCCGAGCGGGAGAAAAGGCACCACTTTGCAGCGGGCCAGCAGGGCGGGGGAGAAGTGGGCCGTCAGCTCGTCGAGAATCGCTTCGCGGTAATCGTCCAGGCCCAGGGAGCTATCCCGGTCTCCGTCGGCCATTTGCGTGATGGTTTCCAGGCCCAGGTTGCTCGTCATGATGATGACCGCGTTGCGGAAGCTGATGTCGCGGCCTTCGCCGTCGCGCAGAATGCCTTTGTCGAAAACCTGGTAGAACATGGTGAGAATGTCTTTGTGGGCCTTCTCCACCTCGTCGAGAATCACCACCGTATAGGGGCGCTTGCGCACGCCTTCGGTCAATACGCCGCCTTCTCCGTAGCCCACGTAACCGGCGCTGGCGCCCTTGAGCTGGGTGATGGACATACTGTCCTGGTATTCCGACATGTTGATGGTGACCACGGCTTTTTCACCGCCGAAGAGAATGTCCGAAATGGCGCGCGCGGCTTCGGTTTTGCCTACGCCGGATGGGCCGGTAACCAGGAACACGCCCAGCGGCGATTCGGGATTGCCGAGACCCAGCTTGGCGCTGCGCAGGGTGGAGGCGATTTCCGCCACGCCCAGGTTTTGACCCACCACGCGCTCGGCAATGGTGGTTTCCAATTCCAGCAGCAATTGCGCCTCGTTCTTGAGCATGCTGCCGGCGGGAACGCCCGTCCATTCCGAGACGATTTGCGCCACCACGTCGCGCGAAACATGCGCGTGCACCAAGGTATTGTCGCCCTGGGTTTCTTCCAGGTCTTTCCACTTGAGGTCGAGCTCGGCGCGCAGTTTTTCCGCGTCTTCGGGTTTGCCTTCGTCCGTCGCCTTCTGGATTTTCTCCTGCAAGGCCATGATGGCCCGCACGCGGCTCAGCTGCGCCTGCCATTGCGAAGTGATGTCTTCGATTTGGGCTTCCACCGCGGTGGCGCGTGCCTTGGCCTTGTCCAGGGCTTCGCCGTATTTCAGCACGCCGTCGGATTTGTCTTTTTCCAGGGCTGCGATTTCGATTTTCAGATTCTCGCGCGCCTGCTCCAAAGTCACCAGCGCGGCGGGTTTGCTGGTCAATCCCATTTTCACGCGGGCGGCGGCGGTGTCCAAAAGGTCCACGGCTTTGTCGGGTAATTGCCGGCCGGGAATGAACTTGCTGGAAAGGTCGCAGGCGGCTTGAATGCCTTCATAGGTAATCTTCACGCCGTGGAATTTTTCATAATGGCTGCGCAGACCGCGCAACATGATGGACGCCGTGGCGGCGTCGGGTTCTTCGATGCGCACCGCCTGAAAGCGGCGGGCCATGGCCGGATCCTTTTCGAAATATTTGCGGAACTCGGCGAAGGTGGTGGCCGCCAGCACTTTCAATTCGCCGCGGGCCAATTCCGGCTTCAACAGGTTGGCCGCGTCGCCTTGTCCGGCTTCGCCGCCGGCGCCAATCAGAGTATGGGCTTCGTCGATGAAAAGGATGATGGGCTTGGCCGATTCCTTCACTTCGCGGATGACGCTTTTCAAACGGTTTTCGAATTCGCCGCGCACGCCTGCTCCGGCTTGTAAAAGACCCAGGTCGAGGCTGCGTATGTCCACCGCTTTCAGCATGTCGGGCACATTGCCTTCGGCTATGCGCAG
>CAYNXV010000339.1:0-2259 GCA_964401245.1 uncultured Bifidobacteriales bacterium
TGGCCACCACGCCATGGGGCGCCAATAAGGCTCCCAGTATATGAGCGTTACCCAGCGAATCAGCCATGGATAATTGAGCCAAGACACCTGTCGGCAAACCCAAATCCAGTCCGATGGAAAACACATGTCGGCTGCGCATGCCGCCGCCCGTTCCCAAGATCAACTTCTCCTTTTTAAGGATTTCTCCCAGCGCATCGGCAACGGGATAGAGGGCGTCCCGACCCGCATCGATCAGCGAGCGACCGCCGATTTTGACCACATGCACAGTGGGTAACATCCTCACGACTTGCGATTCCGTACCGGCGAGCACGCGTTTGTCTATCAGACTCTCACGCATCAGCATGGAGTCCATGTGAAATCTTTTATCCGACGAAGGTTCTTTCATGGTGCTTTTCCTACTTCTCCTGCTAATCCGCGGTAATTATGGTGCCTACATGCTCGCCTTCGAGCGCGCGGGTAATCAGTCCCCGCTCCAATCCGTTCACTATCTGGATGCTGCGTCTTTGCACCGCCCGCTCCATCATGTCCAGCACGGCAGGTTCCACCACGCTGTCTTCGCAATTCATTTCCCGGATTTCGGCCACCGTGGCCTTGGGAATAAATTTGGCGTTCTTGTCTTTTTTCGGATCGGCCGTATAGAGACCCTTTTCGTCTTTGATGTAAATCATCGACTTGGCGCCGAAGACTTCGCTGACCAGGTAGGTGCCGGTATCCGTACGGTTGGGAGGGATGCTCCCGATGACCGGGTTCTGCTGCCAGAAGATATAGGGTGGCATGCCCATGAAGATCACCGCCCCCCTTTCTTCCAGGTAAAGCGGGAGCTGAGGAAATTGCACCGGCTCGATGAAAGGAATGCCATGCTTCGCCATCAAATAGTGGATCATCCTGGCGTTTTGCATGCTGACGAAGGTGCCCAACACGCTCAATACGCCGGTGGGCATTCCCAAATCCACGCCCACGCTGTAGGCATGACGCGCCCGGGTTCCGGCTCCCGTTCCGATGATCATTTTGTGCCGGCCCAGATTCTGCACAATCTCTTCGATAATCGGGTACACGGCTTCGCGGCCCCGGTCGATGATGCTTTGTCCGCCTATTTTCAGGACATTGGCCTCCGGAAGGATTTGCAAGGCCGGACCGTCGGAGGTTTGCGACAATAATTTTTCATCGGTCAAATTGCCATGCACCAGGAGCTGCCCCAATGCGGTCAATACTGAATTATCCATATATCCCTTTCATCAATTGACTTTCTGCACTTGCGGCAGAAGAAACGCTTCCACCAGGTATTCCTCTACCTGCGGAATTGGCTTGGAAATATCTTTGAATCGATTTTGCAGCCATTGCTCCAACTCGGCCAAAACCTCTTCCTTCACCCGGTCGGGAACAGGCAATCCGTCCAGACCTTCTTTACTTCTCCACGACTGCAAGGAATGCGCCGGGGCTTGATGGGCGGTCCAGGAGGCGATGGTCTTCCGTTGCACCCTTTCCGCTCCGGCTTGCTCCAGCAATTCCGTGATTTTCCGTCTACCGCTCCCGCCACCGTGTCCGAAATAACCTTTGGACTGCAACAAGCGCCGCATTTCCTTCTGCGCCGCCACCTTGGGGGAATCGGGATTTCGACCGATAAAACCCATCAGAAACAGACACCCATCCGGGTGGGCCACCCGCGTCATTTCCTGCAACACATGCTTTTTGTCCAGCAGGTGAATGGCGCGGGAGCTGAAAATCATGCGCGTACTCCGGTCCCGCACAGGCCAGTTCTTATTCGCGTCCGCCTGGGCAATCAATGGCGGATTTCCCTCGGTAATGGTAACGGCCTTGGCCTGAAAGCCCCTTAACATGGAAAGCGACAAATCCAAACCCAGATAGGTGGCCGCCAAAGCCCGCAACGAACAACCGATGGAACCCGTTCCGGCTCCTATTTCAAGCAGCAAGTCGCCTTCGCGCAAATGCTTCAGAGAAACGATGAATTGCAGGAGGGAGTCCGAAACCTGGGCCGGCAGTCCCGCTCGCGCATCGTAGATCTCGGCCGGGTTACTGAACATCGCTCCAAGTTCTTCAAAAATGTTACGGACGTAATTTAATCATCCTCCCAGTGGCTGACAAGGACCAATCTGATTGGTACACCCGGTAAATTCGGGACCTTTTTCACTATCCTACCAGGAGCGTTGCCTGCCCTTTTCCCTTCCCTTTACAGCGGAATCCGATTGGCTACATTACGAGCCCTTATGAAACACGCGATAAGACACTTATCCAAGGTGA
>CAYNXV010000340.1:0-2255 GCA_964401245.1 uncultured Bifidobacteriales bacterium
TGGCCGCTCGCTTGGCGGGCTTGAAAAATGTGCCGGTGGGATTGTTTCCGGGGCTGCTGTATTTGAACCAGGAGCTGCATGGATAACGCCCCTGGGAACGATGTCCGGTGAGATATTACCGAATTACTTCTTGATGATGGCCGAAATCTTTTCCTGCAAGGCTTCCGGCTGAAATGGTTTGACCACGTAATTAACGGCGCCGGCCTGTATGGCCTCGATAATGCGGCTCTTTTCCGATTCCGAGGTTACCATTATAACCGGAACGGCTTTGGTATCCGGATTTCCCTTGATTTTTTTCAAGGCTTCGATACCCGTCATATTGGGCATATTCCAGTCCATCAACACGAGGTCATAAGCCGTCATTCCCACTTTTTGCACGGCCTGCACACCGTCTTCGGCCTCATCCACATTCTCATAACCCAATTTGGCCAGAGTATTTTTTTGTATACGCCGCATGGTGCTGGAATCGTCGACTAATAGGATTTTCATGTTGGATTTTCCTGAATTGTGAAAACGGGTTGATGTCAACCTTCGCTTTTGAAGCAAACGGCTAAATCGAAAGTCCCGTAAGGTGTTTCAAACGGGACAATCATGGCAATGACGTCTTTGGGTTCCATTACGAAATGATTTTCTCCCATCACCACTGAAGGAAGGGAGATCGTGATATTGTACTGGGACAAGTCCTTTTTGGCGGCCCCGGCGACGATATTGGCCAGTTCACCTATGGCATCCACGACATTCTCGTCCATGGTCACAACTTTTTCCCCTACGAAGGCGCTGACTACTTTCAAGGCCGTGATTCGGGGAAAACTCATGGCAATGGAGCCTCTTGCCCCTCCGCTCAATCCGATTATACCCGAAACATCATGGGCCAGCGAGCTGCCCTGTTTCAATTTGACCTTTCCAGGCTTGATTTCGGCGGACATCATGGACTTGAACGTCTCCATGGTAGCCATGATGAACGGATTGATATGCTCAACTTTAATGCTATAACCTGACATTACGGCTCCATGTTGTAGAAAAGGAATTATACGGAGGGGCGGCGGAATTTATCCAGGACTTTACCGAGTTTTTCCAATTGGAGCGGCTTAGTCAGAAAATCATCCATTCCGGCCTCCAGGCACTTTTCCCGGTCTCCGGGTAGCGAGTGGGCCGTCAAGGCTACAATGGGAATCCGGGCTTTACCTGCCTCCGCAGTTCTGATTTCGCGGGTTGCCGTATATCCGTCCATTTCCGGCATGCTGCAATCCATCATGATGAGGTCGTAATTGCCATGCGAGAATAGTTCCAAGGCCATCTGTCCATCGGTAGCGCATTGGAATTCATGTCCCAGTTTTTTCAGCATTCGGGTAATTACCGCTTGGTTGATGGCATTATCTTCCACCAAAAGGATACGTAGGGAGGGGAGAGTCGTCTGTGATATCGACTTTTCCGCTTTTGTTACGGACTGCCTATCCGGTGCTTCCCGGAGGGAGTGACGCGTCAACATGGGGTTATCCGCTTTATGCAGCCTTGGGTCCGCCAGAAGCTCCAACATGGCCCGTAAATCGTCAGGATGGACCGGTTTGACCAGATAACCATCAAATCCGGCTTGCGACAAATCTCGCCCATCTCCACGAAGGCCGCAACCTTTTATGGCAAGCCATTTGGCTTCGCTTCCGGGTAACCCTGATTTTCGAAATCTGCTGTACTCGGATAATTCATTATGAGAGACTTCCGAATTGACGATGACAAAGGAAAAACTGGGTATTCCGGGATTTTCCTGCAGGCGATTTTGGATATTCTCAAATGCCGCCAAAGGAATTTCCGCGACCTCCATTTTCCAGGAATCGAAGTAACGCTTCAAAACGGCTCGTGAAAGATCGCTACCCCCTGCCAATAAAAGCCGCTTTCCGGCCAAAACCACTGGATTCGAGAATGAATAGGGAGGGAGTCGGCCTGAGGACGCGACTTGGGCGGGAAGAATTACCCGGAAAACGGAGCCTTCGCCAACCTGGCTTTCCAATTCAATTACGCCTCCCATCAATTCGACCAACTTTTTGGAAATGGACAGCCCCAATCCGGCTCCTCCATGTTTTCGAGTAGTAGTGGCATCAACCTGACTGAAGTTCTGGAATAATTTACCGGCTATCCGGTCATCTATGCCCGGTCCGCTATCGATAACGGCTATTTCAATACTCCCGGTTTCGGAGATTTCTCGGAGCCGTACCAGCACGTGGCCCTTGTCGGTGAACTTCATGGCATTGCCCCCCAAA
>CAYNXV010000341.1:0-532 GCA_964401245.1 uncultured Bifidobacteriales bacterium
CGCGGATTTCAAATATACCCGGCCACGGCTAGGTTTCAAGGGTCAGCCGCGGGTTTCGATTTGGAAATATCCCGAGTCGACTCCGGGGCAGCGCAACAATACACTTTCACCCTTTTGTACCACGCCTCTGAAGTAGATGGAGTTAGTGCTGTCGGCGGTGTTCCAGGCAATGATGATCATGTTATTACCCCGGCTTTCGTTCTCAAAGGAGTAGCCTTCCTCGGTGCTACAGACCTCGGCGAAGGAAACCCGGCCGATTTCCTTGTAGGGTCCGCGCAGTTCATCGGCGCTGCAGCCGCCGGGAGTACTGGCGCCCATGAAGCAAAAACCCAGGCAGCAAAGTGGAAACCAAAAAGCTTTCATCGGCATTCCTTTACGATAGAACATTCTAGGGGGCCATGCAATCCACCCTCCCTGTAACCTTCATTATGCATGTCATTTGAATACCACCTAAATTTAATATGAATTCACCCTGTCCGGGATACCTTTTGCTCAATCGGGGCATGTGTTGGATAGAAGTAACCATCAGGAA
>CAYNXV010000341.1:542-2236 GCA_964401245.1 uncultured Bifidobacteriales bacterium
AACCTACATCATACATGTTAATTAATGTTTAGGAATTCATAAGCGCCCATATCGGGTTCGTTATCGCGCGGCCTTCCGTCTAAATCAGTGGGCGTGGCCGTCAGTGGATCCGCCGTATTGATCGCCGAGCTCGGTACTTGCAGTCTGTGTGAAGGGCTCAGGTTCGGATTCTGATCGGTATTTCCCGTCCCGGTATAAGGGTCTCCCATGTTCCCCAATTGGAGACAGGTGGAGTTCACCTGAAAATCCGAATTGTGTTCCAGGAATACAAATAAATCCTGGTTGACATTATTTCCCCAGAAAATGGAATTCCTAATATCGATAGAATTGGGAGTGGCGCCAGCTTCATGGTGACCGAAGGTACTGGCACTATTTGAACCGTGGGAGAACCCGTTTCTGGTAAAGGTACAATTATTAATGCTGATGTTGACGGAGCTCTCTATGGCTGCTCCAAAGAAAGCCTCGTTTTCGGAGAAGAGCGAGTTGGAAATAGAAATCTGGTGGGTAGCAACACTATATAGCGCTCCGCCAGAGAATTTCGCGGTATTGCCTTGGAAAACACAATTTCGAATAATAACTTCCTCGTTCACGTGTAGGAACAATGCTCCTCCATTGGAGTTTGGGTAACTTACATGGTTGCCGAAAAATCGGGTATTTTCAAACACCAGTGTATTTGTAAGGCCGGCTGACATTACAGCTCCTCCTGATAGAGCCTGATTATCGGAAAATACGCAGTTGCGGATTATTTGAGTGGTCGGCACACCCCCTTGAACCCCCTCAATGACCAAACCCCCGCCACGGGGCCCCCGAGGGCCTACTCCATCAGCATTCCCTCCTTCGATGGTAAACCCATCCAGGACAAAAGATGCTGCATACGCGTACAAGACATTATGGCTGTCGTCAGCGCGAAGATCCGGATTTCCCAACCTTCCACTTAAGGTGGAGGTGAAGATTTCAGGATCTCTGGCCGTGCCCGTTCCGGAGAATCCTCCCAAAATTTCAACTCCGTCGGGAATGGAAAAAGTGGCATTTCGGTCTGTCCCATTCGTCGGATGATAGATGCCGCCTGCGACCCAAATCACGGAACCTTTGGTCGCGACGGCTAATGCGGATTGCAGAGATTGGAAAGCCGTTTGCCAGCTTTGGCCGTCGCCTGGGGACTGAGCGTCGTCGTTCACGAAAATCACTCCGGCGGGAACTATATCCGGGCTGGCATGCCGGAAGATATTGTCGTACAGTTTTTCCCTTATCTCAGGCGTGGCCGCCAAGAGGAAATTGGTGTTAACCGGCGGGGCGTTGTCCGAATTGAAAATGACACCACCCCTTTGACCCTGCCATACCAGATTCTGCCCTCCAATCGAAACCGGAGTTGGCTCCAGGTTTCCCAGCAGCCAATTCCGCCAGGAACCGAATTTATTCCGGTCGAAGGGACCCCGATCTCCTTCGCAGAGATAGCAATTCGGGTCGTCATTACTTTTCAACGCATCGCAGTACAGGCTAAGTATTCCCAAATTTGCACGATCCTTACAGACGTCGGAATACAGCCCAGAATTTCCGGTCCAGGGGAGATTTTCCTCTACGTTAATGCCTTTATCGATAAACAGTTTTTCCACGTCTTCCTTACCCGTCAGAGGCGTCAGCTTCATGCCTTGGATCGTGTTGTAGAAAGGGGTGAAGGTTTGGTTGAAATCCCT
>CAYNXV010000342.1:0-2234 GCA_964401245.1 uncultured Bifidobacteriales bacterium
GAGGCGGATCTACTGTCCCAGACGGAAAAAGAGTTCGCATTCAACAGAATGATCGCGAACAGGAAGGCACTTCCCGCCACTTCGGTCGGGTTGACACTTTATCCCTGCTATCCGGCCGGCAGTTTCAAAAACGTGATTATGGACGAACTCTACGAATATCAGAATGGTGGCGACTGGCCCTGGTTCGGCGGACGGACCATCCAGGAAATGATAAAGGCCGGCCGGGTTGACCTTGCCTACCAGGAGATACTCCCAATCGTCGCACTGTCGAATCGCGACAATCAATACTGGGAATGGTACACGCCTGCGGGAGTCGCCAGAGGTTCGGGCATGTTCCGTGGTGGCGCCGGCGTGGTCGGAAAGGCAATCCTCATGCTCCAAAGCTGGGCACGGAACGTCCTTGCCGCGGATGCCGGGAACATAGCGCCCACCTCATCTGTTACGGTATCGTCAACCTATGACTATCAATACAACGCATCCAATGTTGTGGACGGCATTACCGGAATTGCGGATACCGGAGAGTGGGCGGCAAAGGGGGAAGTGAATCCCCGGATCCAATTGACCTGGCAGTCGGCGCAAACCATCGATTCCATTGTTCTGTACGATCGGAGTAAAACGGATGAAAATGCCCAGGGAGGCAACCTGCTTTTCAGCGACGGGACCTCAATTCCCGTAATGGGCCTTCCGGTCAATGGTTCACCGAAAGCCGTCACCTTTCCCAAGAAAACGGTTACCTGGGTGGCATTCCAGATTTCCGAGGGCTCCGGCGCCAATGTCGGATTGTCGGAGATCAAAGTCTTCGGAAAGCCTGCCGCAGTCACGATCGCAAACGACAGCCCGAAGTATTCCGATTTCGTTTCCGGGCAGGCCACACGGTCCAAACTCTTGATTACCGGTAATCGGCCCGTCCTTCCGGCGCAGTACCAAGGAAAACAGATCTACGCCGCAGTCTACACTCTGAGTGGAAAGTTGGTAATAAGACAGACCGGCAGCTATGAACAGGTTTCCTCTGCCCTGAAGGGTCTATCTGGGGTTTACTTGGTTCTTTTTATTTCTGAATCAAAGGAAATTCCCGTGTTCCAAAAGTAGGCTCCCTCCTTTACACAAAGCTCTGATTTATTTTTTTATCACTCTAAAGCTCGAGTATTTTATTTCGTACCTCTACTTAATTTTTTCCTGGTGCGGCTGGACTTATTTGCTGGTCGGATAATTTTTCGATTAGCTTTCTTTCCTTTATTTTCCAACTCTTTTAAAAGTGAATCTGCCGATTCAAACTCTACCTTTCCTGAGTGCAATTTACTTTCATAGCCTTCTATTATATCTCGATCTCTAAGCTCTTCAAACCGTTCCAGCATCGCTTCTTTTATGATTTTGGATTTATCCAAATCATAGGCTTCCTGCAGCCTTTCCAGCATTTTTTCCTCGTCCTCGTTTAACCTTAAAGTTATGATTCCCATTTTTTATAAACCTCGCTTCGGTGCTCAATAGACACCACTTTAATGATTTTACCTTCAAAATAAAATATGGCTCTGTAGCTTCCTTTTCTCATGCGATAGTAAATATTTTTGAACTCCCCTTTTATTTTCTTGACGTCAAAAATGGTCATGTCACCAATTAGGTCAATTGACTGGAAGCAGTGGTGGAATTGCAGAAAGATTTTTTCTGGAATCTGCCCTTTCCGGACCAGTTTTAAGATCTCCTTGTTGTACTCAATCATTGTATTACAATGTATTCCATTTCCGAGTTAAAGTCAAACATCCCTTAAATTGGCTTAATTTAGGCCTTTTTCTAGGCAGTGGATTCTCTGATTTTTCTGAGCCAAAGAATCCTTCAGGTTGGGGGCTTTAAAGTACGCGTTTGGCCGGCTTACCACACCGCGCCCAGCGTCCAGTAGTGGCGGATTTCACCGTCGCCGATTCCGATGCCGTCCCAACTGCGACCCCAGGCATAGCGCAATACGAAATATCCCAGGTTCAGTTGGGCGCCGAAGCCGTATCCCAGACCCATGTTGTCGAAGCCCGTGCGGAAGTCGGGATCCCATGAAGGCGCTTCCCAGGCGCCTCCGTAGTCGACGAAAAGGCTTCCCATCAAATAGCGGATATTGAGAGGAAGCGGCCATCCCAATTGGAGTTGTTCGATGAAGGGGAATCTGAATTCCAGATTGGATATGAAGGTGCGATTTCCCCGGAAGTCGTAATAGCGGAAGCCCCTGAGGGGCAGGGCGAATTCATAGA
>CAYNXV010000343.1:0-2230 GCA_964401245.1 uncultured Bifidobacteriales bacterium
TAGGGCTTATATATCATCGGGCATGCGGTTACCGGCTCCTTGCTGCGGTCGGGTAAAAATCGCAAAAAGATTTTTTCACCGTCGACGGAATAAGACAGGTGGGAATAGGTCACCGCGCAGGAATAGTCGTAGCTCAAAAGTTCCAGCTTGAAAGGAGCGGAATCGGCGACTTTCTGCGGTGAGATGGTGAAGGAAGGAGGTATGAGGGATTCCGAATGAAGCGGAAGCGTGGCGCAAAAGAGCAAAGCGAATATTCCGGGGAAAAGGCGGAAAGGAGAGGTCTTCATGGGCGGCTCCCGTAGTGTAATTTTAATCATGTTCTTCCAATTATTCGTACAAAACTGAACTCAATGCATAATTAATAATGAAAATGTAGTGTAAAATCAAGCGATTTTTCGAAGTGTTCCGGTTGAGCACAGGGTTTCCGGCTCTAACATGGGGGAAAATCCGGGTCCCGGGCGCTGTGTTTCGCCCTTCAACAAGCTATTTTGGGGGAAATTGGGAAAATTTCCATAAAGCGGCACTTCTAGCCGCAAACCTCCAAGGAAGCGATCATGGCTGAAAAATTCGTGTATTACATGCACCGGCTCAACAAGGTCTATCCCCCGAATCGGGAGATTCTCAAGAATATTTCCCTCTCTTTTTATTACGGCGCCAAAATCGGAATCATCGGCACCAACGGTTCGGGTAAGAGTACTTTGATGCGCATCATGGCCGGCATGGACAAGGATTTTCAAGGAGAGGCCTGGGTGGAGTCGGGTCGTAAGGTGGGATATCTTCCCCAGGAGCCCCAACTGGACGAAACCCTGGACGTGCGCGGCAATGTGGAATTGGGTCTTAAGGACGTGAAAGCCATCCTGGACGAATTCAATGAGGTGTCTCTGCGCTTCGGCGAGGAAATGACCGACGATGAAATGCAGAAGCTGCTGGACAGGCAGGCCGTGCTTCAGGATAAAATCGACGCCACCGACGGATGGAGCCTCGATAGGACAGTGGAAATCGCCATGGACGCCCTGCGCTGTCCGCCTCCCGATGCCGAGGTGTCGCGGCTTTCGGGAGGGGAAAAACGCCGCGTGGCCCTGTGCCGGTTATTGCTGGAAAAACCCGACCTGCTGCTTTTGGATGAGCCCACCAACCATCTGGACGCCGAATCGGTGGCTTGGCTGGAGCGTACGCTTCGCGACTATACCGGTTCGGTGATTCTGGTAACGCATGATCGTTATTTTCTCGACAATGTGGTGGGCTGGATCCTGGAACTCGACCGGGGCAAGGGCATTCCCTGGGAAGGCAATTACAGTTCGTGGCTGGAGCAAAAGGGCAATCGCTTGGCCCAGGAGGAGAAGGAGGAATCGCGCCGCCAAAAGCAGCTCAAACAGGAGCTGGACTGGGTGCGCATGTCGGCCAAGGCGCGCCAGGCCAAGGGCAAGGCCCGTCTCAACGCCTATGAGCAGCTCCGGGAGCAGGCCGGCGCCGAAAAGGCGGGCGCGGCGTCCATCACCATTCCCCACGGGCCGCGCCTCGGCGACGTGGTCATCCAGGCCGAGAATCTCACCAAAGGATATGGTGATAGACTGCTGTTCGACAACCTGACCTTCAACCTCCCGCGCGCGGGCATAGTCGGGGTTATCGGCCCCAACGGAGCGGGAAAGACCACGCTATTCAGGCTCATCACCGGGCAGGAACAGCCGGACGGAGGCGTTTTGCGCATAGGCGAAACCGTCCAATTGAGCTACGTGGATCAATCCCGCGACAGTCTCGACGGATCGAAATCGGTGTTCGAGGAGATAACGGGCGGAGTCGACGTGCTCAAGCTGGGAAACATCGAAGTCAACTCCCGGAGCTATGTGGGCAAGTTCAATTTTTCCGGAACCGACCAGCAGAAAAAGGTGAAGGATCTTTCCGGCGGCGAGCGCAACCGCGTGCACCTGGCCAAGCTTTTGCAGACCGGCGGCAATGTGCTGCTTTTGGACGAACCCACCAACGATCTCGATGTGGAAACCCTGCAATCGCTGGAGCAGGCCATTCTCGAATTCTCGGGCTGCGTAATCGTGATATCTCACGATCGGTGGTTTTTGGATCGCGTCGCCACGCATATGCTTTCCTTCGAGGGGGACAGCGAAGTGACTTGGTTCGAGGGCAATTACGCGCAATACGAAGAGGCGCGCCGTAAACGTCTGGGAATCGACGCGGATCAGCCGCAGCGTCTCAAATACAAGCCGCTGGTGCGGCA
>CAYNXV010000344.1:0-2229 GCA_964401245.1 uncultured Bifidobacteriales bacterium
CATGGATCAGGTCTTCAATTGATTGGCGGTTTGCAGCATGTCATCCGAAGTTTTGATGGCCTTGGATGAAATTTCATAAGCCCGCTGGGCCACTATCATATTCACCATTTCCTCCACCATTTCCACGTTGGAGGCTTCGACATGACCTTGGGCAACATTTCCCAGGCCTTCCATGCCCGGAAGATTGATCATCGCCTGCCCGCTCGCGGGAGTTTCCCCGTATAGATTGCCGCCCAGGCTTTTCAGTCCCCCCTCATTCTGGAAATACGCCAATTCCATCTGTCCGATTTCCTCATATTCTCCCCGGTCGCGATTGAAGGCGGAAACCCTGCCCTGTTCGTCGATTTGCACGTCGTTGGCGCCTTCAGGTACCACGATGCTTGGTTCTATCGAATACCCGCTCGAAGTGACCAGCGTACCGTCTCCCGAAAGCTTGAAGGCTCCGTCGCGGGTGTAGGCAATTTCGCCGTTGGGCATCGACACCTGGAAGAACCCGCGCCCGGTTATCGCCAAGTCGAAGGGGTTCTTGGTTTCCTGCATGTTGCCCTGGAGGAAAATTTTCTGATTGGCCATGGTGCGGACGCCCAAGCCCACTTGCAGCGATGCCGGCGATCTCGCCCCTTCCTCCGCCGCCAACCCCGGCGCCACCATGGTCTGGTACAGCAAGTCCTGGAACTCCAGCTTCGACTTTTTGTACCCCGACGTATTCACGTTGGAAAGATTATTGGCGATATTGTCCACGTAAAGCTGGTTGGCTTTCATTCCCGTGGCCGAGGTGTACAGACTGCGTATCATGGTTTTCTCCCTGCTCAAGATTCGGCGGCGCCTTGCCGGCTTTTTCATCCCGGCGCCAATTGCCCGTTACCCGTTTGCGGTTATACCTTGCCCACTTCGTTCACGGCCTTGGCCAAGGTATCGTCGATGGCGCGCACCATTTTCGAATCGGCTTCATAATTACGGTGGTAGGCTATCATCTGCACCATGGACGAAACCACGTCCACATTGGAGCCTTCCAGAAATCCCTGTTTCAAACCGGCCTGCGCGGAAGGCATAGGGTAGTTGAAAGCCGGATCGCCGTTGGCGAACAACGAATCGCCTTGAGCCTGCAAGGAGGCGCGATTGGAAAACTCCACCACTCCCAGCTTCGCGACCCTTTCGCCGTCGACCAGAACGCCCCCGTCTTCGGAGAAATGAATGTTTTTTCCCGCCGCCTGGATGGGCGATCCCCCGTCATCGAGCACCCGGAAGCCGTTCAAGGTGACCAATTCGTCGCTGGTATTGAGCGCGAAACCGCCGTTGCGGGTATACCTTTCGCCCGCCGGCGTTTCGATGGTGAAAAACCCGTTGCCCGAAAGGGCCAGGTCCATATTGTTTCCTGTTTGCACCAGCGGCCCTTGCATAAAGGAAGTCGCCACCTCATCCATCCGTTGGTGCTCGTCGTGATGCAATTGTCTAAGGTCGTTGCGGGCATTCTCAACCTCGGCATGGCTCAAGGCCATCGCCGTCTTGAAGCCGGTGGTATTCGCATTCGCCAGGTTATTGGCGACCACATCCTGCTTCTTGATGATGTTCGTCATTCCCAACGAAGCGGTATAGAGACCATTGACCATAAATCCTCCCGTCACGGAAAGATTAAAGCAATTGCCGGGCCATATTCGGATTGATTCGGTATTGGGTTCTAGGCGGAGGAATCACGCCCGAAGAAAAGGCATGACGGCAATTATTGCCGGGACGGGGAGGAAAATTCCTTTTGCAGGTTGAGAAAATGCCTGACGGCGGCGTTTCCGGATTCTCCCAGGTCGCGGGTGTATTCATTCACGTAAAGTCCTACGTGGGCGCGAATCACTTCGGGGGAAAGGTCGCGCGCATGCAACCGGCATAAATCCAAGGCTTCGCTTTCATGCTTCCAGGCCCAATCCAGGCTTTCGCGTATGAGGGTTTCGAGGGCGTACCGCTCCGAAGCCCTTTCCGCGCGCAAAGCGATGGCTCCCAAAGGAATCGCGTATCCGGTTTCGGCTTCCCAATGCGCTCCGAGATCGCGCGCCAGGGTAAGTCCGTCGCGCTCATAGGTAAAACGCTTCTCGTGGATGACCACTCCCTGCGAGCCCGGCTCCCGGAGCAGGCGATCGTACAATTCGTCGAAAGGCATGAAGACCTTGGCGACTTTTTGCCGCAAGTAGAAATCGAGCAGGAAATGGGCGGTGGTGAACTCCCCGGGAATAAGAAAGG
>CAYNXV010000345.1:0-436 GCA_964401245.1 uncultured Bifidobacteriales bacterium
CTACCGAAATGATCCACCCATTCGTCCTTCATTGGACGCAATGGAGTGGATATCAGCAGTCCGCTTTTTATCATACCGAATTCTTGCAATCCGGCGATTTTCAGCGGTTTATAATCGACATCCAACCCATTGTCAGCACCAACCAGGGACGCGCCCGCCAGAAGCAGCCCCTTTACCCATCTCATCCGCTTTCCGCTCATCATCTCTCCTATGCGCACTTAGGTTTTCCTTGTGCCTACTCAAATGCCAAAGCTGAATTGCAGCATCCAATACCAGTCTTCTTTACGGAAAAGGATTTCATTCGGGTCGGTTCCCGGTCCCGACCACGATGCCTCGCTGACCGAACGGATATGATCCCGCGCTACCTGTGCTGAGAGGGTAAATCCCTTTACCATTTCCTTTTTTACCAGCAACGACCAACTGATATTGTCGTTTT
>CAYNXV010000345.1:446-2215 GCA_964401245.1 uncultured Bifidobacteriales bacterium
CACCCGCGAATAAAGGGTATCCGTACCCCTAGGTATAAACGGTGTGGCTTCGTTGGTTGAGCCGGACTCGTAGTAGGAGTTCACCCAAGGTGAATCGAACCATTCTACCTGTAAGCTTATCAGGTCAAGCATTTTGAATCCGGGAAGATTGAAGCCGACCATGACAGGCAGCCTTTTCAATTTGTTTTCGTAAAAAATCGGGTAGTCTTTCACTCCCAGTAATGCTGCTTCGCCAAACAGCCTCATATCTTGAGCCCCGAAAATATCGGTATCAAATAGTTTTTTGAAATCGAACGCAAATCCGGCCATGGGGATGATTCCGGCTTGCGTATAATATTCCAGTGTGGGAGGGATATTTCCTCCCGTCGTATCGAAGAATGAAAAAATATTATTGGCATCCTGTTGGAACGAATCTTGTAAAGCTTTGTAGGAAGCGGAGTCAGCGGCATTGGTTGCTTCCCTAACCTTTCGACCGTAGAAGTTGGCCTGCTCCTGATAAAAACTCGTTTTACCGGTATACACCCGGTTGTTTCTAGTGAAGTAAGAGTTGTCACGGGCCTCTCTGGTAGTCTTGGATGGACGCACCGGAATAATCCGTTTGAGGTTGACTCCTCCAAATATATCCAGGAGCCCGTCATTAATACGGTACTTTGCGATTCCCGCAATGGAAAAGTCATAGAGGGGAGGCATCGTCGTTTCCGTAAGAGCCATCAGATCCAAGGAGAAGTTTCCCAACATCAAATTGGATTTAAAGCCTTGAAGTCCATATGCCGCGCTGCTATTGACAAAGGAATACCCGTTCGTCCAGATATAAGTGGGATAGGGTCCGGTGCGAAAAAGGTATTCGCCTAAATTGGAAGCATCCGGATTGTACTTATAAGGGAACATGCCCGCTCCGAGCGAGAAGGAGTTGTCCCCTCCCAAGGGTAACTTGTACATGAAATCGGCAATGGTAGGACCTACGTAAAAATTCTTGTACTGGGTCCCCCCCCAGTTCGGATTGATTACTTCCGGTTTTTGGAATTGGAACAAACCACCCAACCCGATGTTTAATGTCAGGTTCTTTTCTACTACCACCGTCTGGGTAATAAACGCCCCAAAATGATCCACCCACTCGCTTTCGAATGCTTCCGTATTTGAGCCAAATCGTCCGCTCTGCAATACGCCGAACTCCTCAAGCGCCGCTATCGACAATGGCTTGTACTCAATATCTCGTGACTCGTTTCCAAAACCGAAGGCCAAGGCTCCGAGCAAAAATGTTCCAATCCGTTTCATAAACATGGCCATACCTTTGAGAAATGAAACTCCCATTTCCGCTTTACCATTTTGGGATTAACAGCTGTACGTGAATGTAGCAACCGGTTCAATTAATTCAAATAAATTTTGTCGGCTCAACAACCCTTCAGAACGCGCGCATGCTCGGCGTTTAAACTTTTAATAGTTTGATTTTAGAAGTTGATTTGGATCTTTGTTTGCAGGTATTTTTGTCCTGCTCCCCGTTGGCCACACCGGACAATTGCACTTTTAGGACCTACACAGCACCTGATTGATTTCAGATCAGGCGCTGTGATTCAATTAATCCGCGTTTAGGGAAGGAGGATTTTTTCGTGGGTGACTGTGCTGTTATAGGCCACAAGCTTCAGCACATGTAAACCGGGAAATCCGTAACCTGATATGATTGCCGAGCGTCCACCGTCTTGTAAACGAACCTCACCTTTACGGGCCCCGTCCATTCCCAGCAAATAGGCCTGTTTTATGGTCGGTCAATT
>CAYNXV010000346.1:0-2196 GCA_964401245.1 uncultured Bifidobacteriales bacterium
CCAACGCCTGAATGAAAAAAGATCGACTCCGGGATCCGGAAACCCCGATATCCCCATCTTGCTGTGGCACCATGCCCGGCCGGAAATTTTCTCCAACCCATCACCCCCCCTATCCGGGAGCAACCCTATGTCAGCCATACCCGCCGAATCCCCCAGTTGGACCGCCGTGTCCCATACCGGAAACACCGACCGGCCCGGAGACAAATACGCCATCTATCCCGAATCGTTGCAAACCCATATGCGCGGCGCCCGCGAATTGGCGCTGGCAGGCAAAAGTACGGAAACGCCTCCCGAATTCGGTCCCATCCAAGGCATCGACCTGGAAGGCCGTAACCTGGAGATGTCCAATCAGGACGTCTGTATTGTGCGCGTTACGGAAGCCATGGCTTCGGGATTGCCGGAAAGATTGGCCAACTTCCGCAAGCAAATGCCGGGATTGAAAAAAATGATCGTATTGCTGAAGGATGTGCCCACCGGACAATCCGACGCCCTCAATCCCGACAAGGTGCGGCAGGCGTTATGGCGGGCGGGCTATGTCGTGCAGGAGGAAACCGAATATGCCGGGTTCGCGCCGGGTTCCACGCATTCCGGCGATCCGGTAATCGGCACCGATGCGGGACGGCAATTTCTGGCCGAGCCGCGACCGACGGAATATGCCCTGGAAAAGAAGGTTTCCATTATCATCCTGGGATTCAACCAGGTGGAATATACGCGCCAATGCGTCGAATCCATACTCGCCGTGACCCGCCAACGCTTTGAGCTTATCCTGGTGGATAACGGCAGCAGCGACGGCACGGCCGATTATTTCCGCAGCGTGCCCGGAGCCAAGGTCGTGGTGAACTCCGAAAACCTGGGAGTGTCGCGGGGATGGAACCAGGGACTTCGCCGCGCGGAAGGGGATTACCTCCTTATTTTCAACAACGACACGCTCGTAACGCCGGGCTGGCTGGAAAACATGGTGCGCCTGGCCGAATGCCATCCCGATATCGGCCTGGTTGGACCTCGAACCAATTCCATCAGCGGACCGCAATTGGTCGAAAACGTGCCCTATAAGGCGCGAGCCGACATGGAGGAGTTCGCGCGACAATGGCGGAATAGCCATGATCTCAGCGCCTGGGAATTCCCGCGGGTGACGGGGTTCTGCATGCTCATACCCCGGCGGGTCTTCTCCAAGGTGGGATTTTTCGACGAAAGGTTCGGCAAGGGGAATTTCGAGGACGACGATTATTGCTTGCGTGCGCGCCAATTCGGATACCGCCTCATGGTGGCCGACGACAGCTATGTCCATCATTACGGTAGCCTCAGCTTCCGAACCAACGCTTCCGTGGACTTCAACGCGCAGATGACGAAAAACCAGGAATTGTTCCGACAGAAATGGTCGCGGGGAAAAGCGGCGCTGCACGACACCCAGGTGAGCGAAGAGCCGTCGGGCGAAGGTTCTTCAAATTCCGCCGCGCGATCAGCCACCGCCGAACCCTCCAAGGAGGCGAAAGCGCTTCCCGCCTGGCGGCAGGAAATCGAAGAATTGCTGGAAGCCAAAGCCTATCCCTCCGCCTTGGAGAAAACCGAAGCCGCTCTTAAAGCCGGCGAACATTCCGGCATGTGCCTCAATTATATGGGCATCCTGGCTTTGGCCTGGGGAGAAAAAGCGCTGGCCTGCCGGAATTTCGAATTGGCGCATGCGGCGGCTCCCGACGAAGCCGACATCCGCCTCAATTATTTCGACGCCCTGTTACTCAACGGTCGCGCCCGCGAAGCCCTGGAATTCGCTGACCGGAGTGCGGCGCCTAAAGCCGCAACGACGACCGGTTCCCAAGGGGACTCCGAGCTGGCTCTCAGTCGCGACTATCTCGCCTGGGCCTTGGAAAAGGGCGAACCCGACGCGGAAATCCTTTTCGCCTCGCGTCAAACCAACAGCCAGGCCGAAAACCTGCTCAGGGACGGCAAGGCTTCGCAGGCTCTCGAATTGCTGGAGGAATATCTCGGCCGTATCCCCGACGATTACCAGGCCTGGAACAATCTCGGCATCGCCCGGTTCTACCGGGAGGAATACGACGAGGCCCTGGCCTGCTTCGGAACCTCGCTCGACTGCCATCCCCTGGGCGCCGACGCCCTGGGTAACGCCGTCGATACGGCCTTGAAACTGAAATGCGGAGAAGGCATGGTCGCGGCCCTCGACATCATCCTGGAACGCCG
>CAYNXV010000347.1:0-2174 GCA_964401245.1 uncultured Bifidobacteriales bacterium
CAAGCGGTTGTTCGAGCTGGGATTCAACGTTTTCCCTATCGGGAAAAGCTGCCTCAAGCATTTTTGACCCGGTCAGGTGGTTCGACGCAGGGTGCTGTGCGCGTCCAGCCTATATAGCCTATAGAGGGGAAGCGACGCCGCGAGCAAGGTGGCGATAATGGCCGCCACCCACACGGGAGAGCTTCTCCAGAGACCGATGCTCAATTCATCCGGACCGGGAAGCGAAGCCCCCAGCCATCCTCGCAACCAGGGAAACAACGAGAAATCCATCATGATGCCCAACAGGCAGGCGAAACCGCCCAGCAAAGCGGCTTCCCATAGCAATCGGGAGGTGGTCGCCCTCCGGGAGTAACCCAAGGCGCGCAGCACGGCCAGTTCAGCGCTTAGCGCCTCGAATCGTCCGCTGAATAATCCCGCTACGGATAAGGCGCCCAATACCAGCGCCAGGATAATCGCAGCCATCGATAGGGAGCGACTGGTTCCGGTCAACCGCTCGAGCTGGGCCACTGCTTCGGGGACCGAAATGGCCTGGGCTACCGTCATGTTGTTGACGAGGTTTCGGAGTCCTGCGAATCCGCCGGGATGCAAGTGCACGATGATGTAATGCAGGACTTCGGCCCCCCAGGGGGAACTTTCGGCCGCGGGACTGCGCTCCAGGATTTTCCGGGCTTCGGCCATTCCCACGAACAAAGCTCCGTCCCATCTATTTCCCAAGGGTTCCATAATTCCCGACACCACGAAGCCATGGGGAATGATGGAGGTAACCGCCGGATTCGCGTCGGACCAGGCCTGGACGTTTATCCTGTCCCCCACCCGCAACTTCTCCCGCCGGGCCAGGGAGGCCCCTACCACCGCCTCGCTCCCAAGCCCGACCCATTTCCCCTCCGCGAAGCGGACCTCCAATCCGGGCTGCCGCAAAAAATCGTCGGTGGTGCCGATCACGCGCGCTCCCTTATAGCGGGCGCAATACACAATGGGTACCAAAGCCGCTATGCCTTGGGGATTTTCCATGAAATCCAAGCGGTGACGGTTTTGCAAGGACCAGAACAAGCGATGGGTGAAAAAACCGGGATACTCTCCTTCGAGATTCATCGAGTTGAGGAGAATGTCGAGATTCCCGGCCTTGGCTCCTATGACGGCGTCTCCCGAACGGATCATGTTTCCGAAGCGCTCCGCCCCCACCAGATGCAATCGGAGCAGCATGCCGCCGATGCCCACCGCCAAGCCGATGGCGATGATCCCCGTGAGAGTGCTGCCCGGCCGGCGGAGAAGGTTGAGAAAAGCCAGTCGGAAGGGGTTCATGCGGCCGCCCATTCCGCGAAGTCGATTTGTTGGGAGAAACGCGCGCGGATGCGTTGGTCATGGCTGACTACGACCAAGGTGGCGCTTTCCGACACTTCCATCAGGGCGTCCATCACGACGGCGGCATTGGCTTCATCCAGGCTCGAAGTCGGCTCGTCCGCCAATATCACTTGGGGTTCGGCCGCCAACACGCGCGCCACCGCCACCCTTTGGCGTTCACCCTGGCTCAGCCAATTGCAGGTCTTGGAATCTCCGGGCTCAAGTCCCATCCTGGCCAAGGCGTTTTGGGCCCGCTCCTTTCGGCCGACTTCGCCCGCAGGTAGGCCCAGAAACACGTTTTCGATAGGGGTGAGATAACCCAGCAAATTGAACTGCTGGAATATGATGCCGAAATGCCTCCTTCTTATCCGGTCGCGAGCCCTTTCGTCGAGATCGGAAAAATCGTCGTTACCCAATCGGATGATTCCCGCATCGGGTTTCAACAGCCCCGCCAACAAATGCAAAAAGGTGGTTTTACCCTGTCCGCTGGGACCATGCACGCAAAGACGCGTTCCCACCGGAATCTTCAGGTCCATTACCCGGAACAGTACCCGATGGGTTCCAGGTATCCGCGCCTCGACATTCTTGAGTTCCAAATCCATGGCAACCTGATTTCATTTCCCCTTTCGCTCCAGCCTGGTTTTGCGAAGGGGTGGTGGAATGGAGTCAAACGGGAATTTAAACGGTTCGAACCGAAAAGCCCACCCTATCGCCGATGCGGAAATGATTTGGAAGGAGGAATTACATGACCACCAATTCGGCGTTCAAAGCGCCGGCTTTGTGAATGGCCTGGAAGATGGCGATGATGTCGCGCGGGCTCACTCCCAACGCGT
>CAYNXV010000348.1:0-2154 GCA_964401245.1 uncultured Bifidobacteriales bacterium
GCGGCGCAGGCCGCGCCGAATTACGTCTCATGGACGAAAAGGCCTCCATCGATTTATCGGCGCATGCGCAGGCCTTGCTCGAAAACCTGCCTCCAAGCGCTCAAGGAGGCGCGCGCATCCGCACCTCTACGACCTTGGAACAGGGGCGTATCACCGTATCGGTGCCCGATTCGACCCGCAGCCCCCACTTTCACGGTAAGATCACCAAGGTGCTGCGATCTTCGGGCCGCTGGTCTATGGCTGTGCATGACGAAGGCGCCGTGATCATCGTCATGGACGGCTGGGCCGAAGTCCACAATGCGGCCAAGGATATGCAGGGCCGGGTGCTGGCGCGGCAAAAGGGGATTTCGGATGCCGACGGTTTACGCATTCTCGATGCGAGCTCCGAGGACATGCAGGGAGCCGGGTTCCGCAGGCAGACATTGGAAATCGACTTTCTCAATCCCCAAACGGAGGAAGTCCGGACGCTGGAAGTCGAGTATGAAGCCGGCTTTTGATCGCCGTTTCCTTTCCCGCGTGTCGCTGGGGCTTCTCCTGGCCACCCTGTTGGCGGCCAGGGCGTTTCCTCAATCTTCGCAGGCCGCGTCGGGAACGATGGGGGCCGAGTTCGTGCTGCCCATGGAAGGCGACATTCTCGAGCATCCGGGCGGCAGCGCCATCATCCGGTTGTGGGGCGAGGCGCCGGCGGGCATGGCGGTATTCCTTAACGATTATCCCATAGACAGTCCCGTATCCTCTCGTGACGGACTTCTCACCATACCGCTTCCGCCGCAGTTACCCAGCGGACTGCATACGCTCACCCTGCTGTTCTTCAACGAAAATACGGAAATCATCGCGCGAGCCGAAGTGGGCTTCTTCCTGCGCACCCCGCAATTGGATCCGATGCCCCCCGCCGGCGAATTCCGTCAATTCGGCCGGGTAAACGCCAAGCTCGACTGGAAGGGCGCCGATGCCGCGGGGCGCATCCTGCATTTTCAAAAACTGGAAGCTGTGGGCGGTGATACCCTGGTGCTGGTTCCCGGCACCCTCGACGCTCCCCTGGGACGAGAGTGGGATGGGGCATTGGAAACGGCCTATCAAATGCGGCATGGCGCTTGGGAGGGGGTGGGCCGTCTGGTTCTGCGCGGCGACGAAAACGCCTACCGCCAGCCCACCCATCGCTTGAGCGGAACCCTGAGGTATGGGGAATGGGCCCAGGTCCGCGCGGGCGACATCTATCCCGCATACAACCCTCTGGTGCTGAGCGGAATGCGTATACGCGGAGGCGAAGGCTCGGCCATGCTGACCGTCAATCAAAAACGTTACGGCAGCTTGAGCATGGCGCTGGGAGAAAGCCGACGTCCTTTACCAGCGCATATCGCGGCCTACGACACCGGGATGGGTATCCGGCTTGATACCGTGCCGGCCGCGCCCGGGCAGCAAATAGCCGCTTTTCGGTTGGGATTCGGAGGCGGTGCGGTTTTTGAAAGCGGCATCACGGTACTTAAAGCCTGGGAGGCCACCGGATCCGCACTGGACGCCCGCCTCAACGACAGTCTGAGAGGGCCGCGACCTCTGGAAAACCTGGCCACCGGAGTCGACTTCCGACTGGGACTGTGGGATGGATGCGTTCAGGTTTTCGGCGATTGGGCCTTCAGCCTTTTCACTGTAGACCGATCACTGGGAGCTTTCCATTCCGACGATTTCGACGTCGCCTTCAATCCCGCCGATTTCGAAAAACTTTTCACTTTCAATTCGAGCACTTACGGGTGGCCTTATCTTCTCAAGGAACGGAATTCGGGCCGTGATCCCGACGTGTCGGGATTTGTTTCCGCCAACAGCGCTTATCAAACCGGAGTGGCGGCATCCTTTCCCATTTCCGGATTCACGACCGAATCCGAGATACGCTATTCCCATCTGGGTTTGGACTATCGCTCCGAAGGCAGCCCCTATCTGGGGAGGCAGCCGGGCGCGGGCGTGTCTTATACCCAGCGGCTGGGCCTGTGGGGCAACCGTCTGACGTTGGGTACCGAGTTGGGGCGATATCGTCAGAATTTGGGACTCAACCAGCAACTGCACTACACCGTGAAGGGCGAAGTCCGCTATTCCCCGGGTATCCGTCTGCCTTCAATCTGGATGGGTACGACGCTCCACCGTCTGCGACCCGAAGGCAAT
>CAYNXV010000349.1:0-2150 GCA_964401245.1 uncultured Bifidobacteriales bacterium
CAAATCTTTGAGACGGATGGGCCTTAGGATTATCATGACGGCGAAGTGTTTTTGGCGTCCGATTTCTTATTCATGTCCGCCGTTTCGAGCAGCGCAGCTTCTACCAAAACCATGACCTCGTCGATATGCTTTTCCTCCACCGCTCCCACCGGCATGAGAAATCGGGCCCGCGCCGGCGCGGCTCCCGCCGAAAAGGCGATGACGCCTTTCTCGAACAGCAATGTCAGGAAGCGCTTCACCTTGTCCGCATCGCCGCCCAGAGGCGTAAAGGCTATCATGGCCCCCAGACCGTAAGGCCCCTCCACCAGCGAAGGATATCGCTTCGCCAGGTCTTCGAGCTTGCGTGTCATGTGGAGATTCAGCTTCCGGATTTTTCCTTTTTCGCCGAGATAGCCTTCTTCCATCAGGCTTTTTACGATAACTCTCGCGGCCGCGATGGCTCCCGTAGAGGCCGTAAACGTCTGACTGACAAGGCCCGGGCCCGGCTTGAATTCTTCGCGAATCAAAGTGGCGCATGCCTGCGTCATTTTGCCCAACGACACCACGTCTACGTATTCGTCGAGACCGAAATGCTGAAAGGCGAACAACTCGGGCATGCGCCCGAAGGTCTGGATCTCGTCCACGAATACGGCAATCCCCGCTTGCCGCAGTCGGCGCATCAGGGTTTCGAAAAAATCCTTGCGGCCGGCATAATAGCCGCCTTCTCCCTGAACCAGCTCGAAGCACATGGCGGCATGGCTTTGGGGATATCGCTTGAGGTGCTTCTCCAATGCGGCCAAGGCGCGGGAGGTGGAACCTTCGGGATCGCCCGCTTCGAAAAAAGGCACATAATCCACCTGCAGGTTGAGGGGTAGCCCCTCCCGATAGGCGGCCTTATCCGTGATTTGCGACAAGGCCAGGCTTCTTCCCATGAAACAGCCTTCGAAGGCCAGTACTCGCGAGGCGGGGCTGCGTTTCTGGAAAATCATCTTCAATGCGTTTTCATTGGCCATTGCTCCGCTACTGGTCAAAAAGCAATAGCGAAACCCCGCTCCCTTGCGATTCGCCCCTGCGAGCAGCAATCGGAAAAGCTCCGCGCTATGTTCGCTTTGCTGTAGGTTCCCCTGCATGAGCGTACTGTCCAGGGCCGCATCCAGCGACGCCTCCACGAGATCGGGATGCCCGTGGCCGAAATAATGCACGCCGATGCCCGTGATGAAATCGAATTTCACGCTGCCGTCAGCCAATTCCACGAAGGGTCCGCCGCCGAAACCGCTGGCGAGATAAGGGAAAAACGTGGAGCCGCCCCGTATGTCCGCAAAGGCCGCCAACGCTTCGGCATAGCTACGTTTGAGATCTTCGCGCGGCGGCTGAACTCCCGTGAGCAATGCCTGCCTTTCGCTCAGAGCTTCAAGCAATAAACGCTTGCCTTCGGCTACGCGGGCATCTTTCCGCAACGCGGACGCGTGCAACTCATGCATGTGAATCACCTTCCCGAGGCGGCCGCAATTCTCCCGCCCCCCATTTCATCAGTAATAGCGCCGATAGCTTGGCCCGCTCCGCCAGGCTATCGAGAAATATATATTCGTCCGGACTGTGCAAAGCGCCGCCGCGCGCGCCCATGGTATCGATATTCGGTAAACCCGCGGCCGCCAATTTATTCCCGTCGCAAACGCCGCCGCTCGCTTCGAATCCCAACGTCAATCCCAAATCGCTGCCGCAATCGACCACCTGCCGGGCCAATTCCAAGGTTCCCGCTTCGAAGGGTTTGGGTGGCGAAAAAAAGCCTCCATCCAGTTCGACGGTGATGCCTTCGCGTTTTCCGAACTCATCCAGCACGGTTTGGATTCGGCTCACCATCTCCCCTTGATGCGCCGGCTCCTCCACCCGCAAGTTGAAACGGCCGATGGCCAAATCGGGCACCCGGTTCAGCGGGCCACCGCCTTCTACGCGGCCGACATTGAGAGTGATGCCTTGGGCTTGGTCGTTGAATGTTTCCAATCGCAGGAGAAGTTCGCATAGCGCTACGATGGCGTTACGTCCCTCCCGGATATTGCGACCGGCATGCGCGCTGCGTCCCCGGACTACCACGGTGAAATTTCCCGAACCCTTCCTTTTCCCCACCAGCGATCCGTCGGGCAGGCTCGGTTCATACAGCAATCCGACATGAT
>CAYNXV010000350.1:0-2127 GCA_964401245.1 uncultured Bifidobacteriales bacterium
ACCAAATCGCCTGCGGGGGGAATGAGTGCGAGATATAAGGGCTGGGGAGGCGGAACTTTCGTCTGGTGAGGGGCATTGTCCGGTCGGATTCGATATTCCAGGGAATCGTGACAGGTACCAATCTGAGTGGTCCTTAAAATGGAGACATTTTTTACAATTGTGTTTTCTGCGCGTTAAGTCCTTGGAATTTGGGGTGTTACATCGTTTTATCCTCACCGGCAGGCCTTATAGCGAGTTTGCGATTTTTCAAATGAATAGGATTCGGGTACAGGGGTAACAAATTATTTTCAAAAAAATGCTTGTAGTCGAATATCGGATAATCTACCTTCCATTGTCATTGGGGTAATACTATTACGAATAGAGTCAATGGTTTTGAATAAAAGCTATCGAATCTTTCACTAGGAATAACTCCTGCAGACCGGACCCGATTATCGAGTCTCCTGCACATTGGCAAGCCTGAAAGCCTTATAAAGGTCGTACAAAACCCCTTTTATTGGGGCAATGTTCTCCCCTTGTACGGCCTCTGTCCCGCGTTTCAATAGTTGTCAAGGCTGGTTTTTCTTCCTGCCGGAAGAGAAGGCTGTGCTTTTTTGTCGAAAATTCTGAAGAAGGAGACGTCCCATGTCCATGAAAATCACGATAGGTATGTTGGCAAGTTTGGTGGTGGGCGTAGGAGTCTCCTTCGCTTCCCACGGTCTCAGCTATAAATACTATGAGGGGACCTGGGAAAATCTTCCAAATTTTTCGGGGATGACTCCAAAGCAAACCGGCGCCGTCATTAATTTTACTCTCGCTCCAAAAAAACGCAACGACAACTTCGCATTTAGGTTTGAGGGGTATGTGGAAATCTTTCTCCCAGGCACATACACCTTTTACACGAATTCGGACGACGGCTCCAAGCTTTACATTAATGGCCAGTTGGTGGTCAGCAACGACGGTACGCATGTGGTGTTGGAAAAATCAGGTTCCTATACCTTCGCCAGCGCTGGTATGCACAAAATCAGCGTCGATTACTTTGAGTCCTCCGGAGCGGAGTTGCTGGAGGTATTATGGCAGGGACCGGGAATCACCAAACAGAAAATCCCCGACTCTCGGCTTTCCCGCAGCAAGAATCCCCCCGCGGGCACCGGAACCGGTCTTTTCCGGGAATTCTGGTCCGGAATCCTAGGCTCTTCGGTTTCCTCTCTTACTGCAAATGCCAAGTACCCTAATAATCCAACCAGTTCGGGAATGATTGATAATTTTGAAGGCCCATCAGGGATAGGCGAGGAATACGGTGCCCGCATCCGGGGTTTTGTTCACCCGCGCTATTCGGGCAACTATACATTTTGGATTGCCTCGGACGACGCTTCGGAGCTTTGGTTAAGTACGGACGAGGATCCTGCTAATAAGCAGAAAATCGCCCATGTCTCGAACTCAACCGGCTCCCGTGAATGGGATAAGACGTCTTCACAAAAAAGCGCAACCATCACTTTGACCGGTGGAAATAAATATTACGTGGAAGTGCTCCATAAAGAAGAGTTCCGCAATGATCATGTGGCTGTGGGTTGGCAGGGTCCTGGCACTACTGGTGATATGGAGCGGCCAATTCCACAGCATCGGCTTACTCCTTATCCGTCCCAAACGGGAGAAAAAATAAATGGGGATTTGGTAGTTAAGGGAGATTTGAACGTAAAAGGGTTGGCCACTTTCATCCCCTATTTACCACCCGGCGACACCACTTCACTGGACTATGGCTCCCCGGAATTAAGAATCATGCAAAAAGGCGCCAATGTTCAATTCGATGCATCCACAGATACTGGCTTCCCTAGTAAGATAGTGTTCACCGGGGGGGATTATTATGGTGGTTGGTCACCAGGGGTAGCTCAGGTGGAAGTGCAGGGAGGAATAACAGTAGACGGCATAACTGTAACGGATGCAATAACTGTGCAAAGATCGGTTAAGGTTTCTGGAGATATTGAAACCAAGACTATGACTGTGAAAGAAGACTTAAATGTTTGGGGTGCGGTCGTCACCAATACGTGGAAGGTAACACCGGGGGATTATGTGTTCGAACCGGATTATGAATTGCCGAAGCTGAATCAGGTGGAAGCTTTTGTAAAGAAGAACAAACATCTTCCGGAAATG
>CAYNXV010000351.1:0-2119 GCA_964401245.1 uncultured Bifidobacteriales bacterium
GCGTCGGGGTCAACCTGCTGTTCCAGGTTACCGAAACCGTGGCGCGGGCTTTGGGGCCGGATTACGACGTCGAAATCATCGAAGCCCATCACAATCAGAAAAAAGACGCTCCCAGCGGAACGGCTTTCGGTTTCGCCGAAGCGGTGGCGCGCGGCCACGAAATCAATTTGCGCGACAAGGCCATATACGGTCGCGAAGGCCTGACCGGTGAACGGACCCGTGGCGAAATCGGTATCCATGCCGTGCGGGCCGGAGATATTGCCGGGGATCATACCGTACTTTTCGCGGCCGGCGGCGAGCGCATTGAAATCAGGCATGTGGCCCATAGCCGCCAGCCCTTCGCGGAAGGTGCCGTCAAAGCCGCGTTATTCCTGCGCGACCGGGGGCCCGGCCTCTATTCCATGCACGACGTATTGGGGCTTTGAAGGCGGGTTAACCGGCATTATCCCGGTGGTTGCCTCTGGGGAAGCCTTGTATATTCCAAAGGATTTTCGCGGTCGCTTCCGCTCAATTGGAGTCAGTCAACCGAGGTGGGGAATTGCATAGGATACTGGTTCTATTCGGGTTAATCTTGGCTTTTCAACCTCTGGCCCAGGAAGCTTCCCCCGAAGACAATCCCTACCTTCCCTCCGGACCGGCTGCTAGTCCAGCGAAGGCGTCGGCCTCTCCGGATTCGGCGGCGGCCATCGATACTACTGTCGATGATACGGCCGCCAGCGATTCGGCAAAAAAGGATAGCGTAAAAGGCGATACGGTCGCTACGGATACCGTTGCCGCGCCCTCGGATACCGCCGCGGCTCCGGTCGCTGCGGAAGCCGTCGCCGTTCCCGACACGGTAAAGGCCGCGGACCCAAAGACGGCGGCACCCGCCGAGCCATCCAAGGAAACCCCTGACCAACGCCGCCAACGCATCGTGCGCGAGACCACGGTGAATACCATCGATGAATTGAAAGGGCAATACCGCTCTCCCAAAAAGGCCCTGTTCATGTCGCTGCTGGTACCGGGTTTGGGACAGGCCTATGTCGGCAACTATTACCGGGCCGCCGCCTATATCCTCGCAGATGTGGCCATGGTGGCGGGCTGGCGCCATTATGTGGTGGTCAAGCATGACAGGCAGGTACGCCGCTACCGCGCCTTCGCGGATGAGAATTGGACGCAGGCCAAATACGAAGACTCCGTTTCGCAGGTACTTTCGCTCCGCGAGAAAGAGGCTCGCACCCTGATAACTCCGCACCGTGATTTTTATTGCGGCTACGTTATCGATCGCGCTACGACTACGGGTAACCAATTGTATACCGCCTGCGCGGATTTGGAGCCGTCCGGAGACTACACCCTTTTTCGCAACACCTACGATGATTCGGAGTTGACCCCCGAAGAAAGGGGCGACAACCGGGGAACTTTCTACGACGTGCACCAGTTCTACGAGCTTGTCGGCAAGGAACAGGAGTTCGTCGCCGGGTGGTCGGATGCCAACGACGTGGTATTCGGAGACAGCAGCATCACGGGCGGAAGCGAATTGCGCGGACGTTACGTTGAAATGCGGGCCAAGGCCACCGACTATTCGCGCATGCAGGTTTACTTCCTGGGCGGCATAGTACTCAACCATATCATATCGGCGGTGGACGCCGCGCTGTCGGCGCGATACCATAATCGCGCTCTTTACCAGACCGAAGTGAGCTGGTACGATCGCATCAGGCTAGAAAGCGTGGTGGGCCGCGATTCACAGGGATTTCCCGTGCCCTACGTGTCGGCCCACCTGTCATTTTGAGAGTTTTTGAGAAATAGATGCGTATTGCGAAAGTAACGGTACCTTCTCCGTATCCCTTGAGCTCAGGGAAGCGTTTCCGTCCCGTCGCGGTTGCCGTGATAACACTGCTGATGCTGCTGCGAACGGCTCCGGCGCAGGTGGAATTGGAAGAAGACGAGGTGGGCGGCGAGTTCACCATCGAAGTCGACGAAAATCGGTCCAAAAACCAGGGCAAGTCTCTGGGCCTGGCCCTGCTGCTGTCGGCGGCCGTTCCGGGCGGCGGCGAGGCCTATTTGGGAGACAGGGAGAAGTCACGGGCCTTTTTATTGGTGGAGGCCGGGTTCTGGGCCGCCCTTTACGCCGCGGTAACCA
>CAYNXV010000352.1:0-2119 GCA_964401245.1 uncultured Bifidobacteriales bacterium
CGGTATCAGCGCGGCGCGCAACTACAGCCTCAAACCCCATGAAGTCGCATATCCTACCGAGCAATACGAATTTTATCTTGAAAATTCCGCTGAAGTAAAAATCATTGTGAACGGGCAATTGGTCAGCACTTTATTCTTGGATCCGGGATCCCATAGTCTTCAAAATTTTCCGCTCATTTCCGGGGAAAGTCTGGTCGATATCCTGATTCGAGACGTAACAGGCAGGGAGCAAATCCTCAGCTTTTCCGCTATCCACGAGGCTTCACTATTGGCTCCAGGTAAAACCCTCTTTTCCTATAACATTGGATTTCCATCCCATCTTCCCAGCCTTTCCGCTTCCGTTGAAAAGGCGGACTTTGAATATCTGGGTTATTCTTATGATATATCCCATCCCCTTCTCTCCCTTTCGCACCGACATGGACTTACCAATGTTTTTACCTTGGGAGGTTATACCCAATTAACAATGAATGAAGGGATGGTCGGCACCGAAGGCATCTATGCTTTCCGGATCGGAAAAGTTCATCTCGATGTTGCGGGCAGCTACAATGATTCGGCTCAAATGGGGTACGCCGGAAAAATGGCCTATACCTATATTCCCATCCGTCATGAAGTCAAGCAGGACAAATCCCAATTGAGTTGGCGCACCGAAATGGAATACATCAATACTACTTTTACGAGAATCAATCGATCGGCATTTCTGGACCAGGGACTTAGTTTTAATTCCGCAATGGGAATCCCCAACGAATTCGCCAATATCTCCTTGGGCGGAGGCTATACCTTCCGGGATGGCCGGAAAGACTATTACAATTTGCACCTGAATGCGAATAAGAACTGGGCCAGAAGATTCAATACGGTGCTCAGTGTGAAGCATTCTTTCGGTTTCCAGGAAAGACCCGATACGCGAATATCATTCCGGGGAACCTATTCCTTTTGGTCGAAATCGTATGGCATTTCCACCAGTCATCGGTCTGAGTCGCTTATGAAGGACGCCGATATCAGAAGTGAAATTCCCGGAGAGAGCAAAAATTGGGATATGTATAACGATGTCAATTGGACATACAATTCCAGTTCACCCTTTCCCAGCAACCCCAACGCATCAGCCGGCTTGAGCTTCGGGCCCGAAAGTAACGATTATCAGGGGCGCCTCGGTTTAAGGTCGAACGAAGGTTTAGCGGAATTCATCGTTCGCAGAACAGAAGCTACTCCGCGCTCTACTCAAAACTTCCATCAAAACCTCGCGGAGGTATCCTTGCAAACCGCCTTGGTTTTCTCCGACGGGGTTTTCGGAATTTCCCGTCCGGTTCAAGGTGGGTTCGCTATAGTCAAAGGAATTGAAAGTTTTAAACCCCTTGAATTGAAAATTAACCCGTACGGCGAAGGATACGACGCGAAAACATCCTTAATCAGTCCGGCGGTTTTGCCGATGCTTTCTCCCTATACTTCGAAAACGCTTCGAATTGAAGCCGTGAACCCTCCCGAGGGAAGTGGTTCGGGGAAAACAGACGTTACTGTTTACCCCACCTACAAACGGGGATTTCTGATACCCTTTGGGACCAAGGCTTCAGTAGTTGCCTTGGGGACTATAATGGATTCTGATGGAAAGCCGGTGGGGCGTCAGATTTTTACAGTGCGTCCTTTTGATAGTGGAGATTCCGATTCTATCGATATTGATTATACGAGCTTTACCAATTCATCGGGACGTTTCCAAGTGCCTCAATTATCTCCCGGCCGCTTTCAAATCAATTTTGAGGAGAGTAAAGGCTACGCCCCGATTGAATTTACCGTTCCTCCAAAAACCGCAGGCATATACCAACTTGGCGACCTGGTTGTCACCAAGAAGTAAATGGTTCCCATCCATTGTTTCGCCAGTGTGTCCAGAAATTATCGCTGTTTAAGGCTGGATTTCTCCCTTAAAACAGGGCTTTTTTAAGAGTTTTGGTTTTTTAGGACGATTTTTACCCCGTATTTCCGATTTTCACCTTAAGGGCCCTCCATTATGGGTCGATATAAGAATAGCACACAGTGGAGTGGAGGCGACCGCAGGGAGTGGTCAAGCCCGAACCAGGTGGGTTATTATGAAAACAGAAATCGTTTCACAACTGGCGCATATTCTCAGGCA
>CAYNXV010000353.1:0-2118 GCA_964401245.1 uncultured Bifidobacteriales bacterium
CGACTTGGCCCGGTTGCAAACCGAGATGAACACCGTGGTGCTGCACCAGGTGGAAAAGGCCTTCGAGTGCATGTTCTCCTACAAAGACGACGAAGAGATCATGGCCATTATCTATAACGACGAAATCATCGACAACCTGGAAGTGCAAATCGACGAATTGTGCTTTTCCATCCTGGCCTTGCAACAGCCGCTGGCCGTCGATTTACGTTACGTGCTCACGGTGCAGAAAATCATCACCGATATGGAACGCATGGGAGACGAAGCCGTCTCTTTTTCGAAAAGGGCCCTCTATCTGCATTCCAAGCCGCCGGTCACCCTTTCGGGCAATTTCCTGAAGATGACCCAGCACGTGATGCGCATGTGCAAGAAGTCGGCGCAGGCCTTCACCAACCGCGACGTCACCATGGCGCGCTCCGTCATCCACGACGAATCCATGGTGAACGGCTTTTTCGACCAGTTGCACAACGAGTTCATCGATTTCATGATCGAAGACAAGAAGAACGTGCAAAGCGGGGAGCATCTTATCCGGGCCGCGCGCTGCGTGGAACGCATCGCCGACCATGCCTGCAACGTCTCGGAAGACGTGATTTACATGGTCGAAGCCCGCAACGTGAAGCACGTCAGCCCCGAAGAGATTTGATGCCGGTTTAGGGAAGGGCGATGTCGCGCAAGCGCACGGTCGTAGCCGTAGGAAAATCGGACGGCACCGGGTAAACGACTTCCTGTCTCGCCAACCACTCCGATGTCCGCACCAGGCTGGTTTGAAAGGCCACGTCCTTTACCGCCTTGGGAACGGTTTCGCCCGCCCATAAATGTCCGTAGGTGGAGTTGTAAACCCTTCCTTTACCGTAGGCGACCAGTATCTCGATGGGAAAGTTCTTTCCGCGATTGCCGAATTCGGCGCCGTCGAAGGCATAGGTCAATACCGTCACGTTTTCCGCCGGACCGCGGGCGTAGTAATAGATTTCGAGCACCGAGGTTTTCCAGGCTTTGGGATAACCCTTGTTGACGGGGTGCGGAGTCAAGACGTTCACCAGGGCGTCGTTGCGCGGCCCATGCCCCGTGCCCTCGCCCACCCCCGGAGGAATCCGAATGACTTCGCCCTTGTCGCTTATTTCCAAGGCATAACCGAAATCCTTGGTGCGCCACCCCACGCCTATCATCTTGTTGTATTCCACCCAGTTCGGAAAGGAATTGTTGCCTGAATGCAGGATGAACAGTCCCCCGCCCCCATTGACATAATTCTCCAAAGCCTCTTCCACTCGGCGGGGCCAATGCAAATCTCCGGCATTATGTCCGCCGTTATAGTTCTGCACCACCACTTCATAGTCCGAAAATTTGGGGTTCCAGGTATCGTATAAAGGGGAGGTTTTGGCATCGGGTCCCGTGGAAACCGTCACGGCGAAAAGTCCGGAGGATTCCAGAACCGCCTTGACCACCTTGGTCGTCTGCTGCCAGTTATGATTACTCTTGCCGTCGACGATAAGGGCCTTGATGAGCGTTCTTTCGAGTTTGATTTCCAAATCAACCTGACTACCGTTCATAGGGACGCGGGAGGTGAGGTACCCCTTGCCCTCGAAGGTCAGCGTGTCGATTTTCGCGGGCGCCGCTGCTTTGCCCAAGGCCACAATGCGACTCCGGTTGGGGACTTGCTTTGAACCGTTGGACGGGTTGACTGCTCCACCCATCGAGAAAAACCGCCAGGAGTGGGATTTCCCGCCGGCATGAGCCCGGGCCAGATACCAGCCTGCGCGCTCAGGGCTCAATGCGAATTCGCGCTCGCCGGGCCGTCGGAAGGAATCGAAGGTGCGCAGAATACGGCCTGCCATATCGATAACCTCGACGCGTACGGGTCTGACTCCTTCGCCCCAGGTCAAACGCAACGAGGCGGCGTCGAAAAAAAGCTCCTGGCTACCCGGGACAATTTGTCCCATCCCGAGTCCCATCCCGCGCGGGTTCACGCTCGACGACGCGGTGGTCAGGGTAAAACGGCCCGCCGAGTCGGTAGAGACGGATACGGCGCTACCGGCCAAACCCACCTTGATGCCGGTTACCGGAGTTCCGTACTTTTTCTCCACCACCCGTCCCTGGTAGGTTTCGGCATATACGCTGGTAAGC
>CAYNXV010000354.1:0-2111 GCA_964401245.1 uncultured Bifidobacteriales bacterium
TCCTGAATGATTTTTCTTTCCTTGGTGGTGAGTTTGCCCGACTTCAGAAAATCATACGCATCGCATATGAATCCGGCCGACCCGCAGGCGCCGTCGTATACGGTTTCTCCGATTTGAGGGTTGACCACCTTGATCATGGCCCGAATGAGCGGGCGGGGGGTGTAATATTCGCCGCCGTTGCGCCCGGCATTGCCCATGCGTTTGATTTTCTCTTTGTAAAGCGCCGACAGTTCGTGCTTTTCCGCCTGGGAGCGGAACCGCAATGCGTCGATGTGGTCGATGATTTCGCGGAGGTTGTAGCCGCTGTTGATCTTGTTTTTGATCTCGTCGAAGATTTGCCCGATTTTGTATTCGATGGTGTTTGGGCCGGCGGCCCGTTGGGTAAAGCCGCTGAGGTAGGGGAAGAGCTTCTTATTGACGAAATCCCGGAGGTCGTCGCCCGAAAGCGCGATGTTGTGGTTCAGTTTCCCGTCGCGGCCCTTGGGGGCGGCCCAGGTTTCCCAGCGGTAGGGTTTGTCCAGGATGTAGGCGTATTTCTTGCCTCTCAAGGCGGCTTCGTCGGCCCGGTCCTGTTCCAATCCGTCGAGGTATTTCAGGAAAAGGAGCCAGGAGGTTTGCTCGGTATAGTCGAGCTCGCTGGAGCATCCGGCCTCTTTTCTGAGGACGTCGTCGATGTTTTTAAAGGCTTGTTCGAACATGGATTACTGTCTCCAGAGAGGAAAATCCGATTACCCGCTTAGGGAAAAAATACCGAGGGCTTAATTACGTCAGGAACAGGAAAAAGATAGCCGAATTTTCGCTGAATTCGCCTTTTTGTGTTAGCGAGCCAGTAAGTGTCTTACTTCATTGGGTGTGTGTTGATAAAATCCCCAAAGCTCAAATCTATGGAAGATGCCCTGGAGGGGGCATCTTATGTGGGGCGTTGGGCTTGTTCTAAAAGAAGCCTTTCCTGGCAGCGAAAGTGTTAATAGATTCTCCAAAAACCCAATATTTTGGGTAAAAGTCGGTAAGAGGTTATCTTAAAATACCGGATAACCGTCTACCTTTTAGTACAATCTTGTTACGTTCTCCACCCTTATCAGTGCCCCTTAAATGGGAGATAAATAGATGGCAAAGCCAATTACCCGAACACCAGCTTTAGAAGGAAAAGATGCTGAAGAATTCCTTAAAAGCGCTAGGGAGAATTTTGAAAACAGCCCAACCCCGGAAGAAGCTGAGAAAATTACCGCTTCAATGGATAGGGCCTTTCGGCGTTTTCAGGGAATGAAAATCATCTACAATTCGTAAGCCCTAGAAGTGCTTGTAGCAGGGTTTACCTTCGTTCAGCTTCGGGAAAATCAACCGATCAATTTTGATTGTGGCGATGATGACCTGAATGAGTTCTTCACCAAAGACTGGTTCCCGCATTTCCAAGAATTAATGGCCGTCACCTATTGTGTGATGGAGAATGGCGAACCGCTTGCCATGTTCAGCCTCTTCAATGACAAAATTGATGCGGCCGATATGGATAAATTGGAGCTGAGACGCCTTGAAAGAGGAATAAGTTACCCAAAGAGATACCACACCTATCCAGCTGTAAAAATTGGTCGCCTGGGGGTTCATAAGAATCGGCGCGGAGAAGATGTCGGTACTGATATTATTGAATTTCTAAAGGCCTTTTTCCTTATTCGGAATAAAACCGGATGTCGATTTATAACCGTCGACTCCTACCCTCAAATTGTTCGGTTTTATCAGCAATGCGGGTTCAAAGTTCTAAACCCGCATACTGAACGGAACCCGGAAGATAATGTTCTTATGGTTTTTGATTTAATGCCGGCCAAAAAAGCACTTGAGCTTGATCCCACCAAAGCAAAAGCTTATGAGCAGCAAATAATAGGGATGATGTCATAGCAATCCCCACCTTCACTTTGTGCCTATTCGCAATGTGGAGTGGTGCACCCCGAGGGATTCGAACCCCCAACCCTTGGCTTCGAAGGCCAGTACTCTATCCAGTTGAGCTAGGGGTGCCGGATATCTCCTTACCGGTGAAACGGAAAGAATCTCGGGGACAAATATACAATCGCAGCCGCGCGGCGGAAAGCCGCTTTTTCATTCCCGGGCGCTTTCCGGTA
>CAYNXV010000355.1:0-2110 GCA_964401245.1 uncultured Bifidobacteriales bacterium
TAAAAACTGGATTTTCCCCGGGTAAAAAGGAATAACCTGTTTCATTTAATCATCATTTATGTATAATAAATGAAATGAAATGGGCCGAATTCGTAGAAAAGCTAGGGGAACAGCCTGTTCTGGAGCTTTCCCTCATTTCCCAGGTCATCGATGAACCCCGCTTGCAAATCATGATGCAGATGAACCGCTGGGTCAAAGCCGGTAAGCTGCTTCCGGTCCGTCGCGGCATGTATGTCTTTTCGGAAGTTTGGCGACGAAGGCCCGTATCACCCCTGCAATTGGCCAACGCCATTTACAAACCCTCCTATCTGAGCGGGGCATGGGCTCTTTCCCATTACGGCCTGATTCCCGAAGCTGTTTTCTTATTCACCAGCGTCACCAGCCGCCCTACCCGTCGTTTTCATAACTCCTTCGGTGAATTCACCTATTCCACCTTAAAGCCCGGGAGCTTCTTCGGGTTTTCCTCCAAAAATATGGGGGGTGCGGATGTTTGGATGGCGGATCCGGAAAAGGCCCTCCTGGACCAATGGCATTTGCATCCTGGCGAATGGACACCGAACAGGCTGGAGGAAATGCGTTACCAGAATCGCCATCTTATCGACACGGAAAAGTTGCAGGAAGCCGCCGGGAAATTTCCTCCTCGTGTACAACGGGCAGCGGTCTGGTGGCTTGGGATGCAGGAGAAAGAGGAACTTGAAGGGAAGTCAATTTGAAGAACGCGGCGTTGGAGCGGGTTCGAGGAGAAAACGATCCCACCCAAAAAATGAATCTCCTTCGGGAATACACCCAGGCCTTTATCTTGCGCTCCCTTCATGAAAATGAAGCCTTTCGAAACCTTTCGTTTGTCGGCGGCACAGCCCTGCGGTTTCTATATGATTTGCCGCGATTTTCCGAGGACTTGGATTTTTCTCTGGAACGAAAGGAAGGCTACGAGCCGGAAAAATGGTTGGCGAAGCTGAAAAGGGAATTGCAATATGCCGGGTTCGAGCCGGAAATCAAATGGAATGATCGAAAGACGGTGCAGGTTGCATGGATTGGTTTTTCCGGCCTATTGAAGGAGGCGGGGCTGGCGGCGGACCCTCGGCAAAAATTATCCATCAAGCTGGAAATAGATACCCGACCGCCGGAAAATGCCATGACGGAAGTCAAGGTGGTGAATCGATTCTTCTTGTTGGCGCTCAGGCACCATAACCTGCCTTTTCTAATGGCGGGAAAAATCAGGGCACTGCTTACGCGTGGCTTCACCAAAGGCCGGGACTGGTACGATATTCTCTGGTATCGAAGTAGAAGTCCCTCAGTTGAACCCGACATTGAATTTCTACGGGCTTGTCTGGAACAGGGTGAAGTCGGCAGGGGTGGATTGGCCGAACGCTGGCGGGAGGAACTCCGGCACCAGGCCGAGAAGGCCGATTGGGACGCCATCCGTCGCGACGTGGAACCTTTTCTGGAGCGTCCCGAGGAAAGCCGACTGCTGCGCGCGGACTATATCATCCAGGTTCTATGAAAAAAGGCTTGGCCTTTCGCGCCTTGGAGGCGATGGAAAATGTGGAGCAGGATATCCGTAAAAGCATCTCCAACGAGGCAAGGCATGGGATAGACTTTCATTTCCGTTCGACGCTCCAGGAAAAAAGAGGTGGAGTTGTATGAAAGCTAAAGAACTCGATAAGCGCTTCGAATCCGAAGAGGATATAACCAAGCATTTGGATTTGACTAAAGCTACGCGGCCCGGTCAGGAGCCGAAAAGGGTGAATGTCGATTTTCCCTCTTGGATGATCACCTCCCTGGATAAAGAGGCTCGGCGATTGGGAGTAACCCGGCAGTCAATCATCAAGGTTTGGATTGCCGAAAGGCTGAAAGCAACCTGACTAAACATCCGGATGTCCCACGTCATCAATAAAGACCCCCTTGGGCGGAAAGCCCTGTATCCGTGGATTACGCATAACTGTTTATGATGTGCTGACGTACCTTGCTTCAGGAATGTCCCATGAGGAAATTTTGGAGGATTTCCCTGATATTACCGAAGCAGATATCCTGGCCTGCCTTGGCTATGCAGCTGATCGGGAGCATATTGTTTTGGCAGCTCATGTATGAAATATGGGGCAATTGGATT
>CAYNXV010000356.1:0-2104 GCA_964401245.1 uncultured Bifidobacteriales bacterium
TCTTCCAAGGCGTATTCGGAAAATCCGGATATGAACAGCACCTTGGTTTGCGGATGCGTCCGACCCAACTTCTCCGCCAACTCCTTGCCGTTCATTCCCGGCATTTTGATATCGGTGATTAACAGGTTCAAGGGATGGGGTTTCTCCTGAATCAGGGATATCGCCAATTCTCCCGACGGCGCTTCCCAAACATTGTACCCGCCGGATTCCAGAATTCGCACTACCAATTTTCTCAAAACCGCTTCGTCATCAACCACCAGAATGGTCTGACGGTGATTGACTGCGGGGGATTGCGACATGGCTACTCCTTTTGCCTCTGCTTTTTGGGCAAAATACAAAGTGACGAAAGTTTGCCGGAGCGGGTGGTAAGGCTGGTCGAAATCCGGATCGCTCCCTCGTATCCGGGCTAGATCTTCCGGTCGGAGAGGGTAAGGATCCGCTGGGCGATTTCAAGACATTGGAGGCAATTGGGCGGTCGATCGAGGTCAAGGGCTTCAAGACCGTCGAACTCTTCGACCTTACGGCACAATGTATCCCCCTGTTTCCGGTGGATACCGCCCAAATCCAAATCCTCTTCGAGAACGATATGCTCGGTATCCGCATTTCCGGATTCCCGGTTCGGTTGGTACCCGTAAGCGATGCTTTTCTTGAAGTCGAGTTGGGACCATATCCTTTCGGCTTCCTGCAAATAATCATCCCAACCGCGTTTCATGTCCTCATATGTGGTCAAACCCACGCGATGCCGCCTTGATGCCTCCATGGCCTTATCATGCATTTGGTGCAAACTTTCCACGGCAATTGCTCCTTGCCTATCTAAATACCCTTTGCGTAGGGCCCATGCAAATGGGTTTGCATTTTCAATGGGATTTTTACCGAAAAACCACATTTTTTCGCCGGAATTGCTCCTCCCGGAGTAGAAATCCATTTTAGTTCCATACGGAACCCGTGCCATGACCCAAGCCGGCATCAGCTTCGCCCAGAAAGTTTTCACCTCGATTGCCATAGTTCTGGGGGTAACCGGCTTGGCGGTTTTTTTGATAACCGCGCGCCAGATTTTCCTGTTGGTGTTCGCCGCGATTCTGATGGCCGTGGTGATGACGGGCGTCATCGACGCCGTAGTAAAGCGCATACCCATGAGCCGCGGCGCCGCGCTCATCGCATTGGTCATTCTGATTATCGCCGCCTTCGGCCTGCTCGGCCGCCTATTGGCCCCGAATCTGATTGAGCAAAGCGCGGAATTATGGCAAAGGCTCCCCCAGGCCTGGGAGCAGCTCACGGACAGGCTCAGGCAATTCGCATGGATGGACCGGTTTTTCGCCGAAGCTCCCCGCATCCGGGCGTTGGTGCCCGAAGACGGCGAAATGTTCTTTACCCGGGTATTAGGCGTTTTCTCCACCCTCTTCGGAATCGTAGGCAGCCTGTTGGTGGTCTTTTTCATGGCCATTTTCCTCGCCTGGGAACCGCAAGCCTATACCGAAAACCTGCTGCGCCTGATGGGAAAATCAAAGCGCGACCGGATACGCGAGGTGCTTCTGTATACCGCCCACATGCTGAGACTGTGGATGCTGGGAAAATTGATAGCCATGGTAGCCATCGGCTTCTTCACCGCCCTGGGTCTCAAATTGTTGCAGGTACCCTTGGCTTTGACCTTGGGACTTATCGCCGGCATTCTCAATTTCATCCCCTACCTGGGTCCGCTGCTGGCCTTTGTTCCGATTTTCCTTATCGCCCTGGTGGAAGGCCCGCCCATGGTGCTGTATGTGGCCATACTCTATACCGTCATCCAATCCCTGGAAAGTTATGTGCTGGTTCCCCTGGTGGAGCGCAAAATCATCCGGCTTCCCCCGGCCTTTCTGCTCAGCACGCAAATTTTTCTCGTTCTGTATCTGGGCGCGCTGGGACTGTTTCTCGCCACCCCCCTGATAGTGGCCGCCGTGATAATGGTGAAGATGCTCTATATCGACGATGTGCTGGACGACAAGCGCGACGATGATCGTATACCATGACCATGCCAATGACACCACAAGCGAAGGGTCGGAGCCCGCGGCGGGGGATTTTTCCGGCGTCAGCGGAGCCCCCGCTTTGCGAAGGGCGTTAGCCGGCG
>CAYNXV010000357.1:0-2104 GCA_964401245.1 uncultured Bifidobacteriales bacterium
GCATCAACTCCTGCGTCCAGCCCGAAAGCCGTCCCAGGGTGATGCCCGCAAGCGGGGCCGCCGCATCGATGCTGGAATTCCCGGATCGATTGCTCATGGCGTTTCACCCAAAAATTCGCCGGACTTGTCGTATTCCAGCAGAAGTTCGTCGACCATGTCAGGCAAGCGGGCAGGATTGAAGTTGAACATGCGCTCCGACAAATCGGCGATCCTGGGAGGTAATTCCCGCGGGGCGTTGCCGGAGGAGTGTCCCAGGCGGGCGTTGTGCGCGAGATGATTTCCCAAGTAGACGAGCAAGGGAAGTTCGGGTCGTTCCGCAGGGCAGCTCTCGGGAGCGTCGTGATATTGGATGGCTTCGACCAGGGTGGGGGGCAGGTTCCATTTTTCCGCCAGCCAGGCTCCCACCTGGGCATGGGTGACTCCGAAGATTTCTTTTTCCGCCTCTTCACTAGCCATTCCACCAGAGGAGGAAAGTCTATGGACCATGTCCAAGTCATCCGCCAGATAAATGCTCAGAACCAGCCGTCCGATATCGTGCAGCAGGCCCGCCACGAAGGCCTCTCCCGCCAGCCGATAGCATACGGTGCGCGCCAACAAACGGGTCGCCGCGGCCACCGCCACCGAATGCTGCCAAAATCGGCTCCAGTCGAGGCTCCCACCCGAAGATTCGCGTTTAAGCGTGGTCAGCACCGAAAGTCCCAATCCCATTTCCTTCACGGCGTCGAAACCCAGTACCACCACCGCCAGTTTCACCGTGCCAATCTCGCGGGGAAATCCATAGAAGGAGGAATTGGCCACTTTGAGTATCCGGGCTGTCAGCACCTGATCCTGCATGATCAATTGGGCCAGTCCCGCCGCCGAGGTGCGGGGATTGTCCACGAGTTCCAGCATCTTGGCCGTTACCGTGGGCAGGGAGGGCAAGGTGAGTATGGATTGGGTGATGCGCCGTACGCGCTGCGCCTTTTCGGCCTGGGTAAGCAGGGAAGAACCCGCCGTTTCGGAGTTGCGGCGCATGGGGATTAAGCCCCGATCTTTTGGAGCAGCTTTCCCTTGAGCTTGAGCATGGCTTTGGAATGGATTTGCGATACTCGAGACTCGGTGAGGTTGAGGACTTGGCCGATTTCCTTGAGGGTCAACTCTTCATAGTGATACAGGGCCACGACAAGTTTTTCCTTTTCGGGAAGCGCCGAGATGGTTTCCTTGAGTATGCGCTTCACCTCTTTGAACCCCAGTTCCTGAAGGGGATTGCTTCCCTGGGTATCTTCGATGGTATCTATGAGCGAAAGGGATTTATTTTCTTCGCCGCGCGAAGGCAGGGCTTCTTCGAGGGATAAAATGGTGGTGGGCGCCGATTCCGTCACCATGGTTTCGAATTCATCCAGGGTTATGTTGAGATGGGCGGCGACTTCGTCGTCGTAGGGCATGCGCCCATATTCGTTTTCGAGTTGGGCATAGGCCTTGTGAAGGGTGCGGGCCTTCTGGCGAACCGATCGGGGCACCCAATCGAGCGTTCGCAATTCGTCGAGAATCGCTCCCCTGATTTTATGGGTGGCGAACGTCTCGAATTTGAGCCCGCGCTCGGGTTCGAACGACTCCACGGCTTTGATGAGGCCCATGATTCCCGAACCGACCAGGTCGTCATATTCCACCGACGCCGGCAGGCTGACCGCTATCCTATGGGCGACATGCTTTACGACGCCGGCGTATTGGACCAGAAGCTTGTCTTTCAATTCCTTGCTGCCGGAGGCGCGGAACTCGGTCCAAATCCGGTTGATATCTTCCATCGGGTTGTTTGCGGCCTCGGTGGGCGCCTGCAAGAGGCCGTCCATGGCGGAATTATCCTGTTTTTTCTCCCTGATGGCCATAGTTGGGTGTCAGCTTCAGCGCTTTTTCCCGTTTTGGCGACGCGAGGTTCCGGTTCGTTCACCGCTCCGGTCGAGCCTTCGGCCGCTACGAAATGCGAAAGCAAATCCCTTTGTTCCGGAGGCAACGAGGCTTCGCGGGCCGAAGCCAGCAGGGACTTGAGGAAAGTGTCGCTGACGATGAGGAAGAAAATCCAGCTCGCCACCGACAGAAGTAGCCCCTTAATCAGGGAGGATACGAT
>CAYNXV010000358.1:0-2083 GCA_964401245.1 uncultured Bifidobacteriales bacterium
GACGGATATTCTCAGCCGGGAAATGGGCGTAGAGCCCGACTTGCGCCGGGCCTGAGCCTCTTCAATAGCCGGTCAGCGGCTGTTTACGAAATCCACCGCGTTACGAAAAAACTTCAAGCCCTCGCCTTCGCCTCGTAGTCCCAGCCGCTGCCATTGCGGGTGGTTGGTTGCATGCATAAAGGCTTCGGGGTGGGGCATAAGGCCGAAGACGAGACCTTCGGCGTTGCAAATGCCGGCTACGTCATCCACTGAGCCGTTGGGGTTTTGGGGGAAGTCGGGGCGGCCGCCGGCGGCGGTGGTGTAACGCAGACAAATCATCCCCTTGTCGCGCAGACGTTGCAACTCCGTTTCATCGCTAGGCACGAATTTTCCCTCGCCATGACGAACGGGCAAATAGGAGAGATCGATACCGCGCGTCCAGATACAGGGTGATTGAGGCACGGCTTTGAGATGGCACCATCTGTCTTCGAAACGTCCCGAATCGTTGAAGGTGAGGGTGCAGGTTTGCTGTAAAGGACTTCCAGCCGCTTCAGCTCCAGCTCCCGGCAGCAATCCCAATTTGACCAGTACCTGGAAGCCGTTGCAGATGCCGATGACGGGAACACCTCTTTGCACGGCCGTACGTAATTCATCCCCGAGAAAGCGCTTCAGTTTATTCGCGAATACCCTGCCGCTGGCGATATGGTCGCCGAAGGAGAATCCTCCGGGAACCGCCAGGATTTCAAAATCCGCAAGCGAGGCCTCGCCGGAAATGAGATCGTTGATATGCAGGCGGCGGGCATCGCCACCCACCAAGTTGAAGCAATGCTCCAGCTCATGGTCCGAATTGATGCCGTAGCCGGTGATGACGCAGACGCGGGGTTTCATGCAGGTTACCAGTTCAAAGGTTGATGCCAATGGGTGAACATTTCGTCCAGCGACAGCGATAGCAGGGTTTGCTTCCCGAATCCGATGCGTAGTTCGGGGGATTCGGTGACTCTTCCGATGACGGCGAAGGCGGGCCGGGCCGCTCCCGTGTCGAAAGCCTTTTCGAATTCGGCCTGTCTTACGGCGGGCACGGTAACAACGAAGCGGCTTTGGCTTTCGGAAAACAGCATGGCGGCGGGAGACAGGCCTTTGTCCATGGGAAGCGTGTCGAGGTCGATTTCCATTCCCAATCTTCCGGCCATGGCTTTTTCCGCCAAAGTAGTGAACAGGCCGCCGTCGGAAACGTCATGGACGGAGCGTACCCAACCGCCTTCGATGGCCTTGTGCAAGGCGCGGTAAAGGACCATGGCTTCAGCAGCGTTTACACGCGGCACATTCACGCCCACTTCTCCCAGCATTTGATAATATTCGGAGCCGCCCAATTCGTTCCGCGTGGTTCCCAGGGCATAAACCAAATCGCCCACCTGCTTGGAGTCGAGCGTCATGCTCTTTTCCACGTCGTTCAGGCGTCCGATTACCGTGACCAACAGGGTCGGCGGAATGGAAATCTTCTCGGCGCCCGCGCGGTAGTCGTTCTTCATCGAATCCTTGCCCGAGATAAGCGGCAGGCCATAGGCCGTGCAATAATCATACAGGGCTTCGTTGGCGCGCACCAATTGCGCCATCTTATGCGCCCCGTCGGGAGTTTCGGGGGATTCCACCGGGTCGGGCCAGCAGAAATTATCGAGGGCGGCGAGATAGTCGGGATCCGCGCCCACCGCCACCGCGTTGCGCACGGCTTCGTCGATGGCGCAGGCGGCCATGTGATAACAATCGATATCGCTGTAACGCGGAACGATGCCATGGGCCACCGCCAGCCCTTCGCGCCTATCGTAGAGAGGACGCAAAACGGCAGCGTCGCTGGGGCCGTCGTTTTCAGCTCCCGTGAAGGGTTTGACCACGCTCTTGCCTTGCACTTCGTGATCGTATTGACGCACCCAGCTTTCCTTGGAACAAATGTTCAGCGTGGAAAGCAGCTTCAGGGCGTCACTTCGCAAATCGCGGCCGCCCATCAAGGCGGCATCGGGTTCGCGATGCCGGATCGGTGTCAGCCGCGCGGGGATGAGCATGCGCGGCGCGCCGTCATGCAAGAACTCCATATCCAGGCGGCAAACCA
>CAYNXV010000359.1:0-2083 GCA_964401245.1 uncultured Bifidobacteriales bacterium
CCAACCGCTTTCCCTCGCTGGAAAAATACCGCGCCGAGGTGGGGGAGTATCGCGAAGTGGCCGATGCCGCTCGGGTATTGGCGGAGAAGTCGGAACCCGATGCCGAAACGGCGGAGGCCTTGCGGAAGCGGTTTTCTGGAGATGGGGAGCTGCTGCGTAAAATCGACGGTTATCTCCAGGGGCAATCCGGTGTACGCGAAAGCCTGCTTTACGATTTGGTGGACCGGCATGGCACGGGGCGGCTTATGTTCCGCAACCGTCGTCAGTCCATGAGCGGATTTCCCCGACGCATCGTTCACGCGGCCGCCCTGGAAAATTCTCCGGCGCACAAGGAATTCACTTCCCTGGTTCTCTCCGGACCGGGAGCTCGCCTCGAACAGCCTTCAGACTTGGAGCATTATCTCAACGGACCCGGCGCCTATCATGCGGGGCAATTCAAGATACCCGCCTCCGAAGCCGATGCGGCTTTGCAAAAAGCCTGGCGGCGCGATCCCCGTCTGCATTGGCTGGTTGAATTTCTCAACGAGGTGCGCGAGGAGAAAATCCTGCTTATCTGTTCGCATAAAAGCGTCGTATTCGCCTTGCAGGAAATTTTACCGACGCTTACCACGGTCGATTTCACGGCCTTCCACGAAAATCTGATATTGACCACGCGCGATCGCAACGCGGCCTATTTCGCGCGTCCCGACGGCGCGCGACTGTTGCTTTCCTCCGAAATCGGCAGCGAGGGGCGCAACTTTCAATTCGCCCACCATCTGGTGCTTTTCGATTTGCCGCTCAATCCCAGCGTATTGGAACAGCGCATCGGGCGACTTGATCGTATCGGTCAGCAAAGCGATATTCACATCCACGTACCCTATGTCAAAGATACGGCCCATGAGGTGCTTTACCGCTGGTATTCCGAAGGACTTGATGCCTTTGAGCATCCGCTGTTGGGTTCGGATTATTTCTACGACGCCCAGGCTGAAGATATTCGCAGGGTGTGCATCGAAGCTATGCATGCCGAAGCGGGTCTCGGAAATTCCGGCTTTAAAAAAAGTTTGGACGAATTGGTGGAGCGCACCCGGGTATTGGCGATTGAAGTCAAAGAGTCATTGGAAAAAGGCCGGGACCGATTGTTGGAAATCAATTCCAGCCGCCCTGAATTGGCGCAGGGTCTTATCGAAGCCATCGAGGCGCGCGACCGCGACTCCGAATTGGAACAGTTTCTCGAAACCGTTTTTGATCATTACGGCGTCGATATCGACAAGACCAAAGAGAGACGGGGGCATTTCGTCTTTCCCGGACCGCAAATGTATATCGACACCTTTCCAGGTCTTCCCGAATCCGGTATCGCCTTCACATACGATAGGCAAGAAGCCTTAGTGCAAGAGGACTTGGCCTTTATGAGCGTGGACCACCCCTTGGTGCTGGGCGCGGTGGACATGATTCTCGGCAGCGCCGACGGCACCGTGGCCTTCGTGGAATGGAGAGGGGCGCCCAAAAAGGGTTTCGCCCTGGAAGCCTTGTTCATACTGGAATCCACCGCTCCGGGCAATTTGCATATGGCGCGGTTTCTGCCTCCCACGCTCATTCGTCTGATGCTGGATCAAAACGGCGAGGACGTTTCGGAGTGGCTGCCGATTCTCGACGAAGCCTATCCCGAGCAAGGCCCCACCGCTTTGTTGGAAGAACATCACGAGCAATTCGAAAAACTGATTCCCCGGTTGCTGGATGGCGCCGCCGCTATGGCGGGGGTGAAGGAAACGGTGTTAAAGCAGCAGGCGCATAAGCAGGCGCAAGCCGTGCTCGGCGGGGAATTGGAGCGGCTCAAAGCCTTGCGGAATATCAATCCCAGTGTATCGCAGGCGGAAATCGACGCCGCGGAAAAAGCCTGGACCGAAGTGTCGGCGCATTTGGCATCCGCCGAATTGCGGCTCGACGCGGTGCGGTTGGTGATGCTGCAGACGGGGCGGTGAGGTAAGGGAATTCCCGGAGAGAAGTCGGTGCGAACGGCTTCAGGGTGGGTCGGAAAAAAGCGATTGCGCCGTTATGTTCGATTCGACGGGATAGGATTCCTCACCGGGATGGATGAGATACGCGG
>CAYNXV010000360.1:0-2071 GCA_964401245.1 uncultured Bifidobacteriales bacterium
TATACGACGGGAAGCAAAAAAAGACGCTTCACAAAATATTTCTGTTGAGCCCCCATACACAGGTGCAATTGCCGGCAGGGCCGTTGAATATCGAACTTGGAGAAACAGTGTCGGTGCAATCCCAGGTGTTCCCGCTCAATTTGGCAGACCCTTCGTTGGAGTGGTCTATAGGAGACGAAGCCATCGCCTCATTGGAAGTGCCTGCAGGGGCGTCCTCGAATACCGTTACCGGATTAAAAATCGGACAAACCGAGCTAAGGATTTGGCTGACATCTCAGCCGAATGTCGCGGATACTCTGATTATCAACGTGGCAAAAAAAGGAGGAGTTGATTCCATCCCCTCAGACACCACCGCGGCCATACCCACATCCGTTATTTGGCTTACAGTCAATCCTCTCAAACTGGTTGTGGGTGGGGAGCCTATTACTTTGTCGGCGGAAGTGCTTCCCTCCAATGCGTCCCAGGATGTTGAATACTTTTCCTTGAATCCCGACATCGCCGTGGTGGAAGGCAATAAGGTCAATGCGCTTTCCGTCGGCGAGGTGGTTATTGAGGCCCGATCAAAGACACAGCCCTCCATTAAAGCAACTCTCAATATAGTGGCCACCCTTCCGGTGCCGGTTGATACCGTCGAATTGGCACCAATCATCACTATTACCTCGCCCAGCAAGGATACGGTGGTGAACCGTTCGCTGCTGGATATAAAGTTTACGCTGGACGGCGTCCCGGCGGAATCTTCCGTGGTATTGGCCGAGGGAGTCAACACCATCCGAATAGCACGAAAAAAACCGAATAGCCCGGAGGGATCCAGTACGGTTAGAGTCACGCTTAAGTCTACACCTCCCGGAGGACCCATATTTCAAGAATCCACAGCATCGCCTACCACCAACGCAAGACCGACTTGGAAGTGGGTATCAGGGGGTAATGGGGGAGCAGGGCAATTTGAGTATAAACTAAATGATTCCGATTTCAGGACTCCGGGCACGACCATCTCCGTTCCGAATTTTACCCCAGAGATGGATTTGAGTGAAGGCTATCATACTTTATCTGTTCGCGAAAAGGACGCGGCCAACAATTGGTCGAATGGATCAAATCATAGCATTTTGGTGGATCGCAATAATCCAACCCTAACCGTTGCAGGCGGAATTGAAAAAACATCCAATATCCAAACATTTTCGATTAACGGAACTGTTGGAGATGGGGAGGGGTCCGGCGTCAAATCGGTATCGATAATTGGGGCAGGTGCGGGTGATGGTGACGCAGTTATATCGGGCGCGAATTGGTCGAAAGGTGGATTGACTTTATCCCAAAAGACCACAAAGTTGATAGTGACGGCCACGGATAAAGTCAATCGCACTACCACAGTAGAAGTGAGCGTTACTCTGAATCTACCGATTCCCCAAGTGACGATTATTTGGCCGGCAACAAACGGATACGTAACCAATAAATCTTCCCTACAGTTCAAGTACCGAGTAGACGGAGAAGCGGGAGACAGAGTCACAGAAAGGGTTCTGACCCGGGATGGAAACAATACCATATCCATTGAGGGAATCCCCAATGCAATAGGGGAAACGCATATAGCGGAAAGAGTCGTGGTCCGGCGTTCCAATGTGGTATTTGTTCGAAAGGAAGCGGCGGGCGAGAATAACGGAACCTCATGGGAAGATGCATTTAAGGAATTATGGGATGCCATAGATGTGGGTAAAACCCATCCAAGCGGAACAGAATTTTGGATTTCGGAAGGAAAATATTTTACAAAGGATGCTGCAACGAGATTTTCTCCAAAATCTGGATGGAAGTTGTACGGGGGATTTTCAAATGCGGGTAACGCTAACGATAGGGGTCAACGAGATTTTGCTTTAAGAAAAACGGAACTCGCGGCATCAGGTTATGGGTCCGTTAGCATTGGAAGTAGCCAAAACATAACCTTGGATGGTTTCTACATAAGCTATGAGGGGATGGGAATGGGCCTGAGTATTTCATATTCGAGCGATATTGTGGTGCGCGATTGTATAATTGAGGGGCAGAGCAATCATATAACCATGATTAATGAGTCATTCGTTGAATTTAA
>CAYNXV010000361.1:0-2070 GCA_964401245.1 uncultured Bifidobacteriales bacterium
GGGGTTATCAAATCCTCCCACAGGCCGTCTTCCGACTTGTTCACCGTAACGGTCGAACCCACATAGAACACCGAAGTCACATGGGGCAAGGCGAAAAGCGCCGTCGCGGCAGGATCGGACTGCGCCGACACCGCGTCCGGAAACGAACGCGAACCCGAAGCCACCGCATTGCAATCGAGGTGAAAGCGGATGGCCAGGGGGTTGGGCGTTTCGGAGGTTTTCAGAACTTTCGGCATAATGATTCGGGTCTTTCGTGAGGCGATTGTGAAAGCTATAAAATAAAGAGTTCCCACCTCAAAACCAGGCTCCCAGGCCCGGTGATACGCGGTTTTAAGTACTTTTCCCTATATCCCATTAGGGCCCTTATGTCACGAAACCCCAAAGCCGACCCATCCGACCTCAACGAACCCGATTATAACCGCACCTTAAGTGATTGGATGCTGGAAGCGGGCAAAGCCCTGGTTCCCAATCCCGAGCTGCGGCACGATATGCTGTCGAGTTTTGCCGCTTTTTCGAACGCCCTCCCCCCTCGTTATACTCCGCCGCCCAATCTCGAAAGATTCGTCCATTTCCATGACCGCAGCCTGCCTCTGCGTATGGCCTCTCCCATCATGCTGGCGGCCGGCGCCAATAAATTCGGCCTCCACCTGCCCGCGTTCGCCTCCCTCGGCTTCGGGGCCATCACCGTCGGCTCCGCCACCCGCGAGGCCCGCTCCGGAAATCCCGCCCGGCCCCGCATCGGCATGCTGCCGCTCGACCGCGCCATGAACAATTCCATGGGGCTGCCCAATCCCGGCATCGACGCCTTGGCCGCCCAGGTCGACGGCGTACTGGGGCAATGCCATAAGCGGCGCATGAGCGTAGGCATCAGCGTCGCCGATACCCCCGAACTGGAACACGGCGACGAGAAAATCCGCGATTTGGTCGCGACCTTCCGCAAAGCCTACGGTGCCGCCGACTATGTCGAGCTGAACGTAAGCTGTCCCAATACGGGATCGGAAAGACTGGATACGTTTTCCGATTTTCTCACCGAATTGCTGGAAGAAATCATGGAAGTGAGAAAGTCCCTGGCCCCGCGCAAAGCGGTGCTGGTAAAGCTTTCTCCCGACCTGGGCACCCGCGCCTTGGAGGGGATTTTGCGCGCCATTTCGGATGCCGGTATTACGGGCCTGGTCCTCTTCAATACCTTTCCGGCCACCCGGGCGAAATACCTGAAATTGAAAACCTCCGACGCCGACATCCCGATATTACGGGCCGACGGCGCCAAAGGCGGGTTATCGGGCCGGCCTCTCTATCAGAACACCTTGCCGGCCATCAAGTTCATCCATAAGGAGTTGCCGAAGCTGGCCCTTTTCGCCAGCGGCGGGGTGGATACCGGCGAGAAGGCCCTGGATTTGCTCGAAGCCGGAGCCGATGCCGTGCAATGTTACACGGTGCTGGCCTACCGTTGGCAGGCGGTACGGAAAATGAACAGGGAATTGGCGCAAGCCATGGCCGCGCGCGGAATCGCCTCACTGGACAAAGGCCCCCTTTCCCATACCTGACCCGATTTGGTAAACTGCTTCGCATGCGCACCCTCTCCCTGGCATGCACCTTCTGTCTGGTTTTGGGAGCGGCCGCACCCATAAAAGGCCAATTGGGATGGACCGATGCGGAAGCCGAAGCGGTCGTTGACCCTCGCCCGATTCCGACCCCCCCCATCCTATCCCTGGGTTTCGATTGGCCCAACGAGTTGCGCGCGCAGGGCTCTCTTTTCTTGGTGCCGGGATGGCAGGCATCCCTGCACGCCACCATCGAAATGCGCGATGGAGTCGTAGGGCTCGATGCCTTGTCGGGAGTCGGATTCCGAGTCCTCAAAATCCGATTCGACGAAACCGTCGAACATCCTTTGGCCAACAGCGAATACCTCTTCGCGGGTATCAACCTCCATCACAACTACCTGGAAACTCCCGCCGCCTCATTCCAAAACGGGGGCCGGGCGTCCCAAGTCCTAGGACGAATGCGGCCGCAAGGGGCCTTGGGTTTAGGGAAGTATTGGAAACCCTTCGACAACATTCCCCTGGGCCTCGA
>CAYNXV010000362.1:0-2063 GCA_964401245.1 uncultured Bifidobacteriales bacterium
GATGAGGGTATTGGCTTCGCGCAGCCGGGCGAAAATACCTTTGAGGAATCCTGAGAAGACGTCGGTATTTTCCTGCATGGCCGCGAACAGGTCATCCCGGTGGAATTCGCTGACCACCGTATCTTCCAGCGCCATCACGGTGGCGCTGCGGGGAAGCTCGTCCATCATGCTCATCTCACCGAAAGTAGACCCGGCGGTAAGGACGGCGATCGGGATGCTTTTGCCGTTTTGTCGCTTGGATACCCGCACTTTTCCCGATTCGATGAAATAGGCGGAATCCCCCGCATCGCCTTCCTTGACGATAATTTCGTTGGGAGCGAATCGGAACTTGTTGGACATCGGGACCTCCGAAGGAATGCTTGGCCGGACCCCCATTATATCCCAAGGAGGCCCGCCAAGTAAACCGATCACATGCCAAACTATTGCTTTTGGTACAGCTCCCGGCCCGCCTCGGTGAACTCCCGCGCTTTTTCCACCATGCCTTCCTCCAAGGCCTCCTTTTCCTCCACCCCTTTTTGTTCGGCATAGCGCCGCACATCGTCGGTGATTTTCATGGAACAGAAATGCGGCCCGCACATCGAGCAGAAATGGGCGACCTTGGCGCCTTCGGCCGGAAGGGTTTCGTCGTGGAAACTGCGCGCGGTGTCGGGGTCGAGCGACAAGTTGAATTGATCATGCCACCGGAACTCGAAGCGTGCCCGCGACAGGGCATTGTCCCGATATTGGGCGGCGGGATGGCCTTTGGCCAAGTCGGCGGCATGCGCGGCTATCTTGTAGGTGATCACTCCCGCCTTCACGTCTTCGCGATCGGGAAGACCCAAATGTTCCTTGGGAGTGACATAGCACAGCATGGCGCATCCGTACCAGCCTATCATGGCCGCCCCGATACCCGAGGTGATGTGATCATATCCCGGCGCGATGTCGGTGGTCAAAGGACCCAGGGTGTAGAAAGGCGCTTCGTGGCACCATTCCAATTGTTTCTCCATGTTCTCTTCGATCATGTGCATGGGAACGTGACCGGGGCCTTCGTTCATGACCTGCACGCCCATGTCCCAGGCGATTTCGGTGAGCTCGCCCTGGGTTTTCAATTCGGCGAATTGGGCCTCGTCGTTGGCGTCGTAGAGGGAGCCGGGACGCAAGCCGTCACCGATGGAAAAGCTGACGTCGTAAGCGCGCATGATTTCGCAGATATCGCGCCAATGCGTGTAGAGGAAACTTTCCTTGTGGTGGGTCAGGCACCATTTGGCCATGATGCTGCCCCCGCGCGAGACGATTCCCGTCATGCGTTTGGCCGTCATGGGAATGTAGCGCAACAGCACTCCCGCATGCACGGTGAAATAATCCACGCCTTGCTCGGCCTGCTCAATAAGGGTGTCGCGATAGATTTCCCAGGTGAGATCTTCGGCCTTGCCTCCCACCTTTTCCAGCGCCTGATAGATGGGTACGGTTCCGATGGGCACCGGCGAGTTACGTAGGATCCACTCGCGGGTCTCATGGATATTCTTTCCGGTGGAAAGATCCATCACGGTATCCGCCCCCCAACGCGTGGACCAGACCATTTTTTCCACTTCTTCGTCGATGGAGGAGGTGATGGCCGAATTGCCGATATTGGCGTTGATTTTTACCAGGAAATTGCGGCCGATAATCATCGGCTCCAGTTCGGGATGGTTGATGTTGCAGGGAATGATGGCGCGGCCGCGGGCGACTTCGTCGCGTACGAATTCGGGCGTGATGATTTTGGGAATGCGGGCGCCGCGGCTGTCGCCGACATGCTGACGCGCCAATTGCTCGTCCCGGATTTCGGCCTGCAGGTTCTCGCGAATGGCGATGTATTCCATTTCGGGGGTTATGATTCCCTTGCGCGCGTATTCCAATTGGGTAACCGCCATTCCCGGCTTGCCCCGCAAGGGAGCGGGACGGCCCGGAAAACGCAAAGCCTTCAAGGCCTCGTCTTCGGCCCGTTTGCGGCCGTATTCTGAGGAGGAATGGGGCAGCTCATCCACGTCGCCCCGGCGGAGAATCCAATCGCGGCGCAAGGGGGGCAGGCCTTTGCGCAAATCGAT
>CAYNXV010000363.1:0-2060 GCA_964401245.1 uncultured Bifidobacteriales bacterium
TAGGCGCAATTGTTGGGCAGCGACTTGTTCCGCCATGCGACCCCGCAGATCGGATGAGAGATCTCGGGCGGAGGGATATGCCCCAGCCGCAGGTGTGCCGAGCAGCGCATGCAATAGGCCCACGTCCAGAAGCACGGCTTTGCGGAAGGAATCCTTGCTCTCCGATTCCAGCGGCAATCCATTCGCCGCGCTGTATTTCACCAAGTGGCAGAGACGGGCGGCAGTAAGGAGTTCCAAGGCCCGTTTGGCCTGATGCTGCTTTACTCCATCGTCGGCCCGTGCATAGACGAACTTACGCCCAATCGACCCCGCTACGCTCCGCAGAACGGAATCCAGGATGCCGGGTTGCATGCGACCGCTGTATTTGGCGAAGTCGGCCCGGAAGGCCGTCATGAGGTCTTTCTGAAGTTCCCTGCACTGCGCGGGTGAGGCACCCGAAACGTCCGCGGCCACCACTTCGGGCATGCCGCCGACCATGCAGAATCGGTGAAACCAAAGCAGCGCCCCATCATGAGCCGCAGCGGGAAGGGCCTTCCCCGGATGCCAATCCGAGATAGCCTTGCGTATCCCTTCCTGGCCATGGGCCATGAGGAATTCTTCGAATCCCATAGGCTCCAGATTTCGAAACGCCACTCGGCCCACGGGCATGCTGAAAGTGTGATCGGCCAAGGTAAATTCCAGGAGCGATCCCGCTGCCACCACCGGCAATTCGGGCAACTCTTCCCCAAACCACCTCAGCTTGGCTAAGACGTCGCCGGCTTCCTGGATTTCGTCTAGGAATAATAGGCTTTTGGAAGGACTGACTTCCCGGTTTAACAAAAGCGATAACTCACCTAGAATCAAGTTCGGATCATTGCCGGCAAAGTAGCGTTTGTATTCCGGATTTCTTTCGAAATTGATTTCCACCAAATCCAGTTTGGCGCGGGCAGCCAGGTCCCGAACCAGCCAGGTTTTGCCGACTTGGCGGGCGCCTCTCAGTATGAGTGGCTTCCTCGGCTTCTGGGAAAGCCAATTATGTAATTGGGCGAGAAAAAGGCGTTCCATAGGTTTACATTAACAAACAACGCGCTATTATGTCAAGATGACTACCATTTTAACGCGTTAATAAGTAAGGTAGTTCAAATTGCGGATAGCTAATTCAGGCAAATTTCGCCGCAAAAGGTATGTCTCAAGCATGGGATCTCCCGATATTTTCCAGCGCGATGGCAGCACCTTTCCGTACCCTTGAAGAATTAAAACGGGCAGCGGCCTGTCGGAGATGGGTTTTTCTCAGCTTCCGCAGATTCTGTAGCCGGTATCCCTCGAACAACAGTTCAGCCGTGATTTTTTCGGACCTGGGAATGGAGAGGTGGAAGAAATCCAGCAAAGCCTTTTCCGGGGTCGCCAGATAATGTGGTGCCGGAAGGGTTTGACGGGTATACCCGAAGAAAAAATCCGGGTGCACGTGCCGGTAGATGAAGTCGCCGAATTCGTTACGGAAGTGGGCGGTTTTAAGAGTGGATACCGAAGTAATCTTCGCCACCGCCTCGGGAATAAGTTCGTATTGACTTAAGGCCCATTCCAGACTGATATAGGAAGGACGATAGATGGGCTCGGCCAATTCCAGGGCGGAAAGGGTGCGGCGCCGGTGGTCCGCCCCCATTGTATACAGTCCCTTTTTGAGTCGGATGACTTTGCCCTGTCGAGCCCAGTGAGAAAGCTGGACGGACTCATGGTCGGCAGGCGGCCCCTCCACATGCAGGTCTTGAGTTCGAAAATAAAGGCGCTGCCCCATTCGGGTACGGAGATCTTCGAATTTCATTTTTTCCAATCCTTATATTATTTTATAAAGATTGGAAATATGAATCAAGGTTTTTTGCGGCTTGAAGTCGACTTATCCACTTTCTAAACGTGGATCTATCCAACATACCCGCATTTCCTTGCCGAAATCGCTGAAAACGAGAAACCGGAATAATGGAACGGAACTATCACCTGCCGGCGGCGAGGAGCGATGTGCTTTTCGGCACTACCAACTAACTGCACCTATACGGGCAATAGCTGCATTCCCAGCCTTTTTGCCT
>CAYNXV010000364.1:0-2060 GCA_964401245.1 uncultured Bifidobacteriales bacterium
ACCCGGTTTCCATTCATCCGCCAGCCTCCCGGCGCCAACGGCGTGGCGCGGGGATCCGGAACGGGGGTGATGACTTCCTCTTTCCCGTTAAGCCATAGGCCACCCTTGTAGATAAGGCCCGCACGCCAAGCCGGCTTGTGCAACCTTAAGGTTTCGCTGTCTTCGGGTCGGCGCCACTCTATCAACTCCCGGTTGCCAGCAGGACCCTTTACAGGCACGATTAATTTCTGCACCGATCCACAGCCATTTCCCTCGTCCCCATAGGCCAAGCGGTGATTTTCCTTGAAATTGTTCCAATCTGCCACCAGGGTTTTGAGTTCGCTGTTGACCCCATTAATTCCTATTACCGGATTGAGAGAATCATACGCCGCCGTATGCGAATGGGCGAACCAGAGTTCACCTCTGTTGCTCACTGGCGCTACCCGCATGGTAGAGACTGCGGTTACCCAATTGGTAAAACTCATTACACGCCTTTTAGAAAACAGGAGGGTGTCATTAGTGTGCACCTTGCCCTTAAAATCCAGGCGCGGCCCGGGATGAAGATCCATCTTCCCGTCGTAAAAGAGGGCGAATTGATAAAGCGGCACTTCACCCAAGGTCACGTTCTCCTCCAAAACGCTTCTCTGGGCGCTACCGTCACCGCAAGTGCTTTTCAATTCCATGCCGGTTTGAAAATAATTGAGGTCATAACAACCTTGCAAAACCTCGGAACTTATGCCCTTGATTTCCACCTTGCATTTAAGTGCCGGGTGACCCTCACCTCCCGAGCATTCGACATCCCGGGTTGTGCTGGTTATGGTCGCGCCGCTTGACAGCGTCGCCGTGGCCCGATTCACCTCCACCGCTAGAATCCCTTCATTGCACATGCGCGTTTGCAGGTAGCCCATTTCGGCTCCGGCCACGTTCATGGCGACTTGCGATCGCCGCATCATCTGCATGCCCAGCATCAGGATTCCGATTAACACCACGGGTACGAGAAGGAGTATATAGCCACTTTGGGACCGGTTCGGAGTAGGTGTTTCCATCTGACGCATCCTTAGGGTGAGGTCCGCCGCTGGCGCTGTTTCAACCCCTTTTACCATTATACCACTAGGAGGGAGACATTGGCATTTAACCGGGCTGGAGGCTGGCAGGTTCCGTTTTCACCCGAGGCGTCCTACGGTGAAAAAAACACCCATGCCCAAAAAAGGCGAAGGTACGCCAATTTTTTCGTTTGAATTAAAAGGACCGGCGATACCCGATGATCGACTTAAATTGCTGACGGCGGTAGCCGTCTCCGGCATATTTTCCGTCATGGTATGCCGTGCGCGCCACTACCCGTATTTCGATGCGCTCCAGATTGTCCAAGGGGACAGGCAGTGTATCGCTCTTTACTCCCGCCTTGTTGATGAAGGCAAAGGCCAGGGTATCGATGGCTTCGGCCAGGTTCAAGGCGGAAATCCCATCCGGATCGTCCGGACTTTCCGAAACGACTTTGAAGCTTCCGTCGTTTCCACGGCGCATAGCCAGCCTTTCGACCGGATAAAGAGTCACGTTGGCGGAGTATTTGGATTGATCGCCGGCTATCGTCAGCTGGTTTGAACCGCCCCCAGTGGTATTTCCCGTTATTGCGGCCTCGGAGGATTTTCCGCTTACCAGCAAGTAGGCGATATCTTCGAAGGAGGACGCCTCATCGGGATCGGTTATTTGGAAAACGGTTTTCGAAGCGTTACTGGAAGCGTGCTTGGTTGCCGCGACTCCCCCCTTGCTTCGATTCATCTTGACCACAAGATGTCCGTTGGAGAATTCAATGTCCCTAAAACCACTGGGAAGGCCCATTCCCGAGTGTGTCAAGTAATATTGCACTTCGCTCAATGTGTATTGACCATTCATGCGCAATTCGGACATGCTTGAATTTACCAGCATGCTTTTGTGCTGACTTTTATAAAGGTAGAGCATGCCGGTGATGACGAGCAGCCCGAGAAAAGAGGCAGCCATCAGTTCCAGCAGGGAGAAACCCCGCATATACCGGTGAGAAGGGTAGACTTCCTGCATCAAGGTTTGTAAACGAAGGTGGTGAA
>CAYNXV010000365.1:0-2056 GCA_964401245.1 uncultured Bifidobacteriales bacterium
ATTATTTTCCAACGGGAGCAAAAGTATTTGGGATAATTAGCATAAATGTTAATTATCCCAAATGAATTATAGACTTGCCGAAAATTGCCGGTACACTGCAATCCCAGTAATGAGACGGCAAATCTCCATTCCAAGACAAGGCCTCGGGCGGGGAAGGTAACATGCACCTGAATAGCCTCCAATCCGGGACTATTTGCCGGTTTTCCCGGCATTCCTGAAGTTGGTCCCGCATTTGCTCTGCCTGTATCCGGAAGTGTTTTCATCCCAATCCGGAGAATCGAAATGATCAAAATACTGTTCCTGGCCATCGCCCAAATCCTATGTATGCTCAAACTCGAAGGCGTGGGCATCCGTATGACACGTAGCCTGCGAATCCTTTAACCCCGGAATTCGAGGTGGCTTTTGCTCAGGTTTGGGTTAGATTTGAGTCGCGACTTAGGATCACCATCCGAATCACGATTTGAAACGCAAAATAAGGCATGGAACGGGCTGGACATTGGGAGTGCTGCTTTGGGCGGCATCCGGTTTCCAGTCGTGCCTGCGCGAGCCCCCTACAAAACCCGATCCCATTACTCCCACCGTGCCGACTTCAATTAATCCCCAGGCCCTGTTTCCCGATATCATAACGGCGGATCTGCGATATCCGGATTCCCTGGTCGGCGCTTATTCCCTGACTGGATTCGATTCCGCTGGATGGACCGTGGATGCCGAAAGTTGGCCCGGCCATTTAGCCTGGGACGGCCATGCAAGGGATAAAATCAATTTATTCTGGCGGGTGGATCCCTCCAATGAGCGGTTGCGATTGGGAGAGTGGCTAGGAACGTTGCAATGCAAACACCCCGATTCTTCCTATTCGGTCGACGTTCCCTATAGGGTAAAGCGCGTATTCGGGAATTTCTTTCCCGCCGGAGACACGTTGGGAAAATATTGGAAGGTTCCCGACGATAAACGGTTGTTCACCGGAGGTTCCGAAAAATTCGCCTTGGTATTCGACGCCAAGGAAAAACCGGATACGGCTTTCGGCACGGTGGGTGGCTCGGTGATGGGAGTGCGCAGCCGTTTCGCCCTGATGGGCGACTATGTCTTCGATATCCGGCTCGATCTTCCCATCACGGTGGAGTCGGGTTATTCCGTGGCGCTGTTTCTTTCGGAAGCGGAGGATCCGGTTTTCCTCAACCTGACTACCGCCACAGGCTTTCAGGAAGGGTTCACGATTTTTTCTTCAGGAGCGGGTATCCGTTTCAACGCCGAGCGCGGACAAAACCTGGTGGAGGCCATTGGCTTCGGCGATCGCAGCAGCAAACCGGGTATACGTCTTCCCAACAACGTCACCTTCCGATTCACTCGTAAGGAGGGCTTGACCACCTTCGAGTACAGTAAATCCAACGATGCGGAATTCCATCCCATCCAGTCATGGTTCTATCCTGATAACGCGGGCCAGGAACAAAAGCTGTATTTGCATATGCTGGTCGGGGTATTCGACCCGCCGGCCCGCACGCTCAACGTGGAATGGGGAAATTTCGTCATTCACGAGGGAGAGGTGGTGTTTACGCCATGATGATTTTGCGCCATATCGCCGCTTCCCGCAGCCGCTCCCTTTCCTTGAAAGGCGCGATGACGGTTTTGGGAAGCGCGCCCGATGCCGATATCCGGTTGGACGAACCGGGACTGGCCGACGCCGCCTTGCGTCTGGAAAAGTCGGGACAAGGGTTGCGGGTGACCAATCTGGAACAGGACGGACAAATCCGGCTGAACGGAGCCCGGTTCCATCAGGCTGAAATGAGTTGGGGCGACAGATTGGAAATCGGAAATCAAATCCTGGTTCTCGACCATGAAGACGCGCCGGAAATTGGCGGTGGGACTGTCCGTCCAGCGGATGGATCCGGCGATGCCGGAGACACTGCGGGAGATGAACGCCTGCGTGAAATTCTGGAAACCTTTTCCGCCTTGGCCGCCCGCGAACCCGACCTGCAAAAGGTTTCCGAAGAGGCCCTGGCCGTGGTGGCGAGGGTTTTCGGCGCCACCGAGGCTTTTCTCTTCGCTCTTGACGGCAAGG
>CAYNXV010000366.1:0-1340 GCA_964401245.1 uncultured Bifidobacteriales bacterium
AGCCCAAATCTACCAGTCCATTTTCCAAAAATTGGGAGATGTGGCGAATTCCCAACGGAAGGTGGAACCCGAAAACCGTCCCCTTTGCGTCCACCAGCACCGTATCGTCGCCGAGCAGCTTAAATCCGTCCCCGATGAATTTTCCACCCAACAAGGACTTTCCCACGCCGCTTCGGCCGATAAGCAGAAATGCGCTCCCCGATTTCGCGATGCCGAGAGCATGAATGGCGACCAGGCCCTGCCGGGCCAATTTGAAATACACTAATTGCTGGATGTCTTGGAAGGGAAACACCAGCCAGCTGAAGACATTACCTGATATTCCGACTCGCGTTTCGGATGACTCCAATCCTTGTATTTCGGTGGTCCATCTTGCGATTTTATGTTTTGCCCGGTAAGACACATAATTTTCTTTCACAAAGAAAAAATTGTCCACTTGGTGGCATCCGTTTTGCCCAGGTGAAATAGCTCCAATTTATTTTTTCAGGATCGTATTTATCGGGGGGCAAATCTCCCCCCGCATACTGGAAAAATTGCTAAGAATCAAAAGAAGAACCGGCATATATTTCCATGAAGCGACTCTCACCTCTAAAAGCAAGCGACCATGGAAATTGAAATAATAGGTGTTTTTGGGCATGTTGAATCGGGACATAAATCCCATTCTCAGCATTTGAGGGTATCCAGGTATTCCCTTAGATAATTTTTCAAACGGGGCAGGGTTTCATTCATCTGGCCGTAGCCTATGCTTCGAAACCCGGTTATGGCATCCAACAGCATGTTTTCGTCCAGGATTATCGGAAAATCCAGGCGTAGGCGCTCACTGAGCGCTTGGCAAAATTCCACCTGATGGTCGTTGCAAACCTCTCCGTATCGCTTCAATCTCGGGAAGACGATGAATTGCTTTTTCCTTCGTATCAGCTCCACGACCGTATATCCGCCGTGCGAGATGACGAGATTGGCCCTGTCCAGCCATTCATCCAAAGACGGATTCGCGGAAAATGACACGCAGTGGCGGGGCTCAAAAGCATAGTTTCCCTTTTGCAGCACCACTTCATCTTCCAATCGCGGGGCGATCTCATCCATCTTGTCCAATAACCGTTTGAACGGGACATGGAAGCCGACGGTTACGAATACCATTACCCCTCTTCTCCGGCCTATTCCTACCTAGGCTTGACGTCGTTATCTCGATCGTAATACAATGGTGAGGTTTAAACTTGGAAAATTGGCCTATGCCGCAATTCTACGCCTATATAACATTGAAGGCAAGATCTTCATGGACCTACGACGAATTGGATTCCTAACGTCGTGCACAAGGCATTAGGGAAATCAACTCCCCAGGCGAG
>CAYNXV010000366.1:1350-2033 GCA_964401245.1 uncultured Bifidobacteriales bacterium
TTTTCCCCGGGAGGGCACTTCGGCGAAATGGAAGCTTTGAAGGAGGTATTCGAGGGATTTGACGCCGTTTACGTTACCGATGATTCCGAATTGGGCCACAAGTTGACCGAAAAGTATCCGACATTCCGGCATGTTCAAACGTTTGAATTCAACCCTGTGCAATTCATGCGCGCACTGTTACAGTCCTACCATATAATGCGGGAAGAAAAACCCGACCTCATTTTCTCGTCCGGAGCCCAAATTGCCATACCCTTTTTCTGGCTCTCCCCTTTCTTTCGGGTTCGGACGATTTTCCTGGAAGTCATCACCCGTGTCCGGGAACCTACCCTTACCGGAAGGGCCGTTTATCCATTTGCCGACCTATTCCTGGTTCAACACGAGGAAATGCTTCCACGATACGGGAAAAGAGCCAAATACGCCGGATGCGTACTTTGACCCACGGGCATTATGAAACAATTCATCGGCCGGCTAATCCGGATTTATCGCAGTACACCGCTGTATCCCGGCTTTGGACCTTATCTCGCCGGAATCCTCGCCCTTTTTCACGGAATAGTTCCCCGCAAACCTTTCATCCACGATGTATGCGGCTTTCGCATATGGATCGATTTGGGACAGGTAATCGACGCCAATCTTTACTATAGCGGAACCTTTGAGCCGGATACCCTGGCGCTTATACGTAGGGA
>CAYNXV010000367.1:0-2028 GCA_964401245.1 uncultured Bifidobacteriales bacterium
GGTGATGAGCACGCCGTTGGTGAGCACCGATGCGGGTCCCTGGCGCAAAGTGGCTGCGAGTATGGCGACCATGTCGCGGTTGAGGAAGGGCTCGCCTCCCGTGAAATAATATTCTTTGACGCCCAGTTCGGCGGCATCGGCGAGGTGGCTTTGTACGGTGGCAAACGACAGTATTTCGTGGTTGTGGTTGGTGGGCGAGCAGGAAATGAAACAGTGGGTGCAGGTGAGATTGCAAATGGTTCCCGCTACTTGGAACCACAAGGTATCAAGCGCGATAAGGGGCGCTTCGGGGTAGGCCGGGGAGGTTTTTTCTTGAACCGTCATTTCCGGATCCTTATCGGACGGGAGCATTGTCGATCCGTTCCGCAGCATGTCTCCAACGGTTGCTCAAAGTTAGCATTTATGCTAACAATCCAAAATAGATTTGAACTTGGATTCATTGAGCACCCCCATCCTTGTCCCGAGCCCAAACATGCAATGCGCTTTCGGGGATTCGCAGGCCCACTTCTTGTTGGGCTTTAAGGGAAAGTCCGGGACGGCCGTCCATGAGAATATGCGTCTCGCCCTGGTTCAGGTTAGCCGCCGAGTCGACCCGCAAATTCGCCCCCAAGTTCGCTCGCAAATTCACTCTTAATTGGCTGCCCAAGAAGAAAACCGAATCGACCCGCGCGGAGAATTGAGCTTCACCGTTATGCGAAAGTTCTACATGCTCGGGTCGAAACATGGCCCAGCAAGGCCCCAGGGGCGCGCCGGAAACAGGGATTTTCCCGAAAGGAAGATGCACAAAGCGGGAACCGCCTTCGTCGTGGGTTTCGCCCGCGAAGAGATTTGCCGAGCCTAGAAACCCCGCCACGAAGGGATTGGCTGGACGGCGGTATACTTCTTCGGGAGGACCGTTTTGCGCCAGCCGTCCTTTCTCCATCACCAGCAATTCGCGCCCCAGGCTCATGGCCTCGATTTGATCATGCGTGACATACAGAGAGGTAACCTTCAGATTTCGCAGCAATTGGAACAGTTCTCCGCGCAAATCGTCCCTGAGGCTCGCGTCCAACGCGGCTAGAGGCTCATCGAGCAATAGCACCCGGGGACGGAAGGCCAGCGCCCGTGCCAGGGCCACCCTCTGCTGTTCGCCACCGGACAAATGTCCTACCCTGCGCTCGGCCAAAGCCGACATCCGTACCAAGTCCAGGTACTCGTCCGCCCTGCCCCGCCTCTCCCCACGCGCCATTCCCCGCACGCGCAAACCGAATTCCACGTTTTCGCGTACGGAAAGATGGGGGAAAAGCGCATAGCTCTGGAACACCAGGCCCATTTCCCTTTTCTCTGCGGGCAAGGCGGTGATGGCCCGGCCTTGCAAAAGGATTCGGCCCGCATCGGGTTTGCACAACCCCGCAATCATCCACAACAAGGTGGATTTTCCCGATCCGCTGGGACCCAAAATCGCGGTGGTTTCGCCTTCGCGGAAATCGAAGGAAAAATCCTCCACCGCGGCTTGACCCGCATAGGTTTTCCTCACATTGCGTAATTGCAAATAGGCGGAATCGCCGGGATTCGTTGGCGTCTCCGACATCTCAGGCCCCTTGCTCCAAAGCTACGAAACGCCGCCCACCCAGCCATTGGATAAGCAGTAATACCGGCATTACCGCCCCCAGAAAAAGCACGGTGGCGGCACTGGATATCTGAAAGCTGTTGGAAGTATAGGTCGCGTATAAAGCTGCGGGATAAGTCTGGTTAAGCGGAGTGTTGAGTAGAAAGCTGACATTGAATTCACCCCACGAAATAGCGAAGACCAGGAGCGAACCCACTATCATGGCATGGCGCAGACTGGGCAGCACCACCCAAAGAAAGCGTTGGTAAAAAGAGGCCCCGAGGGTGCGCGCGGCCCGGTCGAGACCGTCGGCATCGAATCCCCGTAGGGCGTTGGTGATGGAACGAAGCATGAAAGGTAAAGTATAAAGCAAATGCCCACCCAATATCAGCCACCACTCGCCGCGGAAAATCGCATAGGTTTGGATAAGCGCCACCGAC
>CAYNXV010000368.1:0-2014 GCA_964401245.1 uncultured Bifidobacteriales bacterium
GGAAAACAAAAAATGAAAGGGGAGTGGAAAGGAGATATCTGTCCGTCACCCGCCCGGGCGCCGAACAAGTGGACCCTGGTAAACTTGGAAAAGTCGAAAGTCGTTTTACCATAGAGCTTTAGAACGCTATCTTCCAGTTTTAGGGCAAGGAATGGTCCATCCGTACACGTTACTTGCCCCTGCTTGAATCCGGCTTGAATTCCCGCTACGGAGTTATCCTGTGCCCGTACCAAGGTCCGGACTTTTCCGAATACATGATTGCGCCCCTGGTAAAGGGATATCAGGGGAATCTTCACGCCTGTATTCCGATTCAAATCGCCATGAGCATCATTGGCTGCAATAGGGAGGAGGCGACGTCCCGTAAGCAATTGCGAAACCCAAAAGGCGCGACCCTCCGAGAAATCCCGGCCGCGACTACCGTTCCAGAATTGCAGCCCGCTTATTCCATAGCCCTGTTCAGAAATTTCCAGGTCTTTCGCATGCCATTGGCCTCTCCGGAAAATCCACTTTTCGAGCATGCCCACCCGCACCTTGGGATGGGCGGCAAAACCCGGAGTCGGGTCCAGCCGACTTAAAGCCTCCGGAATGGTCAAATCAGGCCGATTATTCAACCAACGCCGCCCTCCATCACCCAATCCGGGGATGAATCGGTCGTGGCCCAAAACCAATAAATGAACGTTTTGTCCCAAATGATTGCCGCAGGAAACCTCTTCTCCCGGAATCAGGGTTGGGGCTTGCGGAGCCTTTCGTTCATTCAGGAGCAAGGCTTCATTCCGGTAAGCTTGAAAATTGGCTTCGGGCTCCACCTTTTCCATGTAACGACGGCGATTGTAGTAGAAATCATACGAATGATCGGTAACGCATACGAATCCCAATCCCAAACTGGCCCCGGCTTCCTGAAGCACCTTCAAGGGCGCGCCGTATTCAACCGGATCATTGGAATAGTCGGAATGGCAGTGCATTTCACCCGCAAACCAGTTTTCCGGGTAGGGCAGGAGTTCCGAAAGGCGTAAAATGTGCAGTGGGGGAGCGGTGAGGCCCGGAAGGTTGGCGTTCAGAATCTCACGGGATTTTCCCTGGGCGTTTTCCACCCGTATGCGGGCATTCACTTTGTACAAGCCAGGCTCAGAGGGCCAATTTATTTGCAAGGGTATAAAGGAAAGGTTTTCTTCGACGGCCCGGGTGAATTCCAGATCTTGTTTCACAAGGCGGCCGGAACATTGTAATGTGACCTGAATCGAAAGGATTTTAACCGGGAAATAATCCGCGTCCTTGACCACCAAATAAACAGGAGGCGTTTGACCGGGAACCGCCATGGACGGCGAATCGATGAAAATCTCGGGCCAGGGGCGGTGTAGGGGGGACCAGGGAAGCCGGAATTTATAATGGGTTTCGGCGTAGTGGGTACGAAGGGAAAATGGAAAGCGCATTATGGGGCAATTTAGCATATCCCGCGAATTCCGACGAAGCGCCTAACTATCCGACGCTCCACCTTTTTCGGGTAGCCGATGGGAAGCATCGGAGTGACCCTTTTCCAATTGATTCCTCCAGTAGAAATCCTTGTATTCGCGGCAGGCCAAGCGAATCACATCGGCCACGCTTACCGCCCGTCCGGTTCGCCTCCGCTCATTGACGGTAATGGCCTCCATATCCAGATATTCCTGGCCCATATAAATATTGCGACGTCTGGCCTTTTCCATCGTTATCCTCCTTTTCTACCCCCAACGATGCCAAAGGGCTATTCAGAATAACCCACTATCATCCTCAACATACATCAAGCACGCCACATACACAACTATTTCGGTCCACCGTATGGCCAATGGATCTCCAGTTGAGACGCCCACAAGCGGAGGGCCGGAGGCCGAGGCCGGGGATTTTTCCGGCGTCAGCGGAGCCCCCGCTTTGCGAAGGGCGTTAGCCGGCGCCTGTTTGAGGCCGCCGGGCGGGCGCAGCTCCTGCGCAGCAGGAGATTGAAGCCCGCTGATTTTCCGGCGGCCGAGTTCGCCGGCGCCCG
>CAYNXV010000369.1:0-2001 GCA_964401245.1 uncultured Bifidobacteriales bacterium
AAAACCTGGATGGCGCGTTCGCGCGCGGAAACGCCTTTCAGCAACAATCCTGCGTCCAATGCCGGCTCTACCGCGAAGCAAATCTGGCCGTCATGCGTCGCTTCGCATGCACCAATGGCGGATTCGATTTTAAGCATCACCTCGGGCGGCAGGAGATACCGGACATGCATGGCGCCTGTCCATAAATGCTTTGTAAGTCGGGTCATGGTTCCTTCCGACATAATTATTCCCCCACTCCTTACCAACGCCCGGAGGCGCCGCCTCCGCCGAAGCCACCACCACCGCCACTGAAACCGCCGCCGCCTAATCCGCCTCCACCGCCGAAACCGCCTCCCCAGCCGCCGCGACCATGCATGGCCCCGCGGCCGAGACGTCCACCCATATTTCCCGCCAAGACGAAGATGAAGGCGAGAAATCCGAAGAACAGGGCGACCAACAGGGATCCGAGAAAAAGCCAGCCCAGGAGGGCGATTACGCCTCCGGTAAAGATTCCACCCAATAATCTCCCGAATACCTTTCTCAGTATCATGCCCACGGCGATAGCCAGAAACAGGAAGATTATCCCGAAGCCGCCGCCACCCTCTCCGGCATCGATTCCACCCCGTGCATCGGGTGCGGGCAAAGGTTCACCTTCTATAACGCGAACCAGGCTTTCGACGCCGGCGTCAATGCCTGCGAAATAATTTCCTTCCCGGAAATGCGGCGTTACAATTTCAGCGATGATGCGCTTGCTGATGGCATCGCTGACGGCGCCTTCCAAGCCGTATCCCACCTCAATGCGTATAGCCCTGTCTTCCAGCGCCACCAGAAAAAGAATGCCGTCGTCCACGGCCTCCCTTCCCAACTTCCACCGCTCCGCCACTTTAAGCGCGAATTGTTCCACGGTTTCATCACCCGTAGTGGGAACCAGGAGCACGGCCACTTGCGCGCCTTTGGACGCTTCGAGGGAATTGAGTCGGGCTTCAAGGCCCTGCCTTTGGGGGGGAGTCAGCAATCCGGTTTTATCAACCACGCGCCCGGTCAATTCGGGAACCGGAACTTCGCGAGCGGCGGCTATGCCGATAAGGCAAGCGAACAAGAGGGCGGGAAACATCCATCCGGTGATAACCGAAGCCTCGCCTTTTCCATGGAGCATCAGATCAGAACTCCACCGGCGGTGGTTGCGACAGCGCGCCGGGATCGGCTACCGTAAAATTCGGTTTGGGCGCATGCCCGAACATCTTCGCCGTGAGATTGGAGGGGAATTGGCGAATCCGGGTATTATAGGCCTGGACGGATTGGATATACCGGTTACGGGCTACCGTGATACGGTTTTCGGTGCCTTCGAGCTGGGCCTGCAAATCGCGGAACAATCCGTCGGCTTTCAATTGCGGATAATTTTCAGCCACCAATAAGAGCCGCGACAACGAACCTCCCAATTCGGACTGAGCCGCCTGGAAGCGTTCGAAAGCGGCGGGATTGTTCACCAAATCCTCCGAAGCCTGGATGGAGCCAACGCGCGAACGCGCTTCGGTTACCTGTTGCAGCACCTCCTGCTCGTGGGCGGCATAACCCTTTACCACATTGACCAGATTGGGAACCAAGTCGGCCCGACGCTGGTATTGATTGAGCACCTCCGACCAGGAAGCGGTTGTTTGCTCGTCCAGAGCCTGAATGGCGTTGTATCCACAGCCGCTTAAACCCAATGACAGGGACGATAGTAGCAAAAGTCCCCGAATTTTTTTGAAGCTGGACATGAACTCTCCCGTGATTCGATGGGCCGGCAAAGTTTCCCTTTCCCAACCCCTGGCCCCAAGGTAATAGGAGTTTTCAGAAACCCCGGAAATCGGGGTGGAAGGGAAACCTGGATACTAAATATATTAATTGGCCCAGTCGGAGGAAGCATCCAGGTGCCTGTCCACCGCATCTCAGAATGACCGAACGGGGCGGTTGGAACTATTTTTATATCCTGCCCAGCGTGGATGCGCTGCTTTCAACGCCGACGCCCCCTAAACGAGGATT
>CAYNXV010000370.1:0-1995 GCA_964401245.1 uncultured Bifidobacteriales bacterium
CTCGACCACGGCGCTTCGCGTTATAAAATTCTCATTACCTTCGGTATCCTCCACCCGAATCCTGACAGTATAAGTTCCCGGTTTCGGATAAACCTTTTTGATAACCCTACCGGAATCCGTACTTTGGCCGTCCCATACTCCATCATCTTCGAAATCCCATTGCAGTACCTTTATCCCGCCGAATTTCTGCGTCACTTCAATTTCAAATTGGACTTCATTTCCGAAAGCGACTGTCTGATCCGCGCTGACATGTAATTCCGGTACATCCTTTACTACCGGTACGAGGACACTATCTATACTTGTATCCGCGGGGATGGTATCCGTAGGAAGACCCGCCAAAGGATCGAATAGTATTACTTGAGGTTTAGTGCTTTTTCCTTTTGAGACTTCAATGGAATATGCCAGCTTAACATCCCCGCGAAAAAAGGCGGTTACGCGGATTTTATAGGGATCGGGAGCATTTTCCCCGACCAACAGGTTTGTAAGCTTTCCGTTATGAGTGCGGGAATAGACCGAATCAAAAATGCCCAGCTTGAAGAGCTCGCCATCGGCGTATAAAATATCCACCCTGAGAGAGTCGTATTTGCCCGCTTCCACGGTAAGGCTGTCATTTAGGGAGAGATTCAGGTACTCTACAACCGGCCCATTCGAAACATTGCAATTGGAGAAAATTAAGGCAAGAACAAAAACCCAAAGAATGCGCGATTTACAGTATTTTGGCATGAGCATGATTCAGGCTTTCTGAAGGAAAAGTTCCATCAGAAAAATCTATTTAATCATGTGCCGGTTCAGTGACGGCGGTCACCTTTTCAGCTGGCGAACCCCATCCACTGCCGCCCGCGTCAAGGCGGCGATTTCCCCGAATGCACCGCTGTCGATAAGGTCCGCTTTTACCATCCAGCTTCCTCCGCAGGCTATGACCTGGTTAAGCTGGAGGTAATCTCCGATATTTTCCCGGTGGATTCCCCCGGTGGGGATAAAGGACATCATGCCGTAGGGTGCGGAAATGGCTTTCAGGGTGTTTACGCCTCCAAACGCTTCGGCGGGGAAGAATTTGACCGCCGTCAAGCCGAAGCTCAAAGCGGTTTCGATATCGGTGGGGTTACAGACTCCCGGGAAAATCGGCATGTTATGGCTTAGGGCGAATTCCACCACCTTGGGATTGAATCCGGGACTGACGAGAAAGCGGGCGCCCGCGTCGAACGCGAGCTTCGCCTGGTCGATGGTGAGCACGGTGCCCGCGCCTAACAGCAAGCCTGGATCTTTACCCAACAGTTGCAGGGATTTGGCGGCAGCTTCGGTGCGGAAGGTGATTTCCGCGCAGGGTAATCCTCCCTCCTTGAGAGCGTCCGCCAAGGCTACCGCCTTGGACGCGTCACGAATTTCCACCACCGGAACGATGCGCAGTTCGCGAAGTTCCGCGGCGATTTTTTCAGTTTTACTTTCCTTCGAAGTCACGTGAAACCTCACTATTCATTGGGGATAAGGGTCAAACCGTTCAGGTCTTGCGCAGGCTGCGTAAAATGGAAAAGGCGTCGCTTTCAGTGGTGGCTAAAGCCTTTTCTACAGGGTTGGCAATGCGAGGAGATATTTTGAGCATATTTTCTGCTGCAATAAAATTATGCTGAATTTATGCTACTTGCGAAATATTAGCAATAAGAACCTGGCAATAAAACCATTAAAAATCGCAATTAACCAATATTTCTCAAATTTTTGCCTTTTGAATGTTGCCAAGGAGGGGGGCTGTCGAAAAAATCCTTTTTTTGGGGGCAGCCTATTATTTGAAAATCCCATGAAAATTGGCAATTTGGAAAAGTTTCGGTGTAAATAAATACTTAGGGAGTATATATTTACTCGAAAAGTAGCGCTTAAGATAATATAACGTTTTCGGTCAATGCATCCAATCGGACCCCCGGTTCGGGCCAAGACCAAGAGGGAACCAAAGCATGCGAATTCTGTTAACCACGACGTCTTTCCAAGACACTCCCGGGCCCC
>CAYNXV010000371.1:0-1976 GCA_964401245.1 uncultured Bifidobacteriales bacterium
ACGATGGTTAGCCCCGCCTTGCGGATATATTGCGAAGCCTTATGGTAGGTGGAGGTTACCACCACGGAAAGCATCGGTCGGCGCAAAGCGGGAAGCTCCAGGATGAATCCCGAACGCTCGCGGCTGCGGCGGAAGCGGCTGATAACCGTGGAAACCGCCGCCCCCAATACCATTCCCATGAAATAAAGGGCCGTCAGTCCCAAACCGCCTATCCAGGGTTTGTCTTTGGGGGTGATGAAGGCGAGGAGCAGGGTATAGACGGGAAGACGGGCGCTGCAACTCATGAGGGGGATGATGAACACGGTGAGATGGCGCTCGAAGCGATTGGGAATGGTGCGGGCGGCCATCATGGCGGGAATGGCGCAGGCATAGCCCGACAACAAAGGCACAAACGATTTGCCGTTGAGCCCGATTTTAGAAAGCGGACGGTCGACAAGGACGGCGCCGCGAGCCAGATAACCCGAATCTTCGAGATAGCCCATGGCCAGAAACAGAATGAGGATTTGGGGAAGAAAGACCAGCACCGCGCCAATGCCTCCGATGAGACCGTCGGCGAACATGTCGGTTATCCAACTGGAGGGCAGGATGTTTTTAGTCGTGTCGATGGCCAACCCGAAACCCATGTCTATCAAATCCATGAAAGGCGTGGCCAGCCAGAAAATAGAGGTGAAGATGGCGAACATGGCCACTACGAACAAAGTCAATCCATAAACCGGATGCAAAAGCCATCGATCCGCCGCATGAGCATCGATAGGCGCGGCTCCCCGTGGCCGGCCTCCCGCAGGGATTTCCTCCACCACCAGATTTTCGATTTCGTCGAGGGCCCGGTAATAACCCTGGATGCGCTCCTCATTCATCTCTTCGGCGAAGCGGGCATAATCGGTTCGGGTCTTGCGTTCCGGGCTGCTGCAGCCGCAATCGTTATCGGTGAGCAATCCCTCCAATTCCGGTAAACCCTGCTTATGCCTGGGATCGAGGGCTACCACCGGAAGATCCATCAAATGCGAAAGCTTGTGGAGGTTCACCCGCTTTCCCTTGGCGGCCAGCAAATCCGACATGGTGAGAACCACCACGGGTTTGAAATCGAGATCCTGCAATTGCTTGACCAGGTAGAGGTGGCGCGAAAGCTGATTGCTATCCACCACAGCCACCACTTTATCGGGTCGGTTACTCCCTTCGAAAAGGGCGTCGACGGTCACCTTCTCGTCGGGCGAGGAGGGAAGCAGGCTGGTGAGACCGGGCGTATCCATAACGCGGCAGGGTAAGCGGGGCAGCGCCTTTCCCGCGCCCAAGGCGAATTCGACCGTAGCGCCGGGATAATTGACGGTGGTGTAATGCGATCCCGTCAGCTGATTGAACAGGGTGGTCTTACCTGAATTGGCCGAACCGACCAAGGCTATAAGAGGCGAGGCGGAGGACGCGCCGGGAGCCGAGGATGATTGCGGAACGTTTACTTCCGGATTCGAATGCACCACGCTTGGCTCTTTCTCAGCGCGATGCAGGTTCCCCGCAAGGAATAGATATAGGGATCGCCGAAGGGAGTGGGCATCACGAAGGAGACGGGGCTGCCGGGAACGAATCCCAGTTCCAGCAAATGCATTTTTACGGAAGGTGCGGCTTCGATGCTCGCCACGGTTCCGCCTTCGCCGGGCCGCAAGGTGTCCAAGGTGACTTCCTGCGCGGAGCCGTCCCCGTTAGGAGCGGGGTCGGGTTGGCTGTAGGGGTTCTTGCTGAGGATTCTTACCATGGTCCGTCTATTCGTTAATCGGGCTGACTCTCCAATTTAACTACGTGGAGGGTATAAAATCAAGACCGTGTCTCAATCTCGCAACTGCTTGGCCCGCTTGGGACCAGGAAAATGGGCAAATACTGCCATTTACGGGGTTTGGGGTGCAGGTGGGGTTAGGGCGCGGACTGCCATCACCCTAAAATTGGGTTAATCACCGGTTTATACCCACAGCAAACCGGGCGTGATG
>CAYNXV010000372.1:0-1975 GCA_964401245.1 uncultured Bifidobacteriales bacterium
GGTCCATCGGCCACAATACCCTGTATGCCGATACGGGTGGCGCCCGATTCGAAGTAACCGGCCTTTTTCACCGCCGCACCCGCATTCGTTTCTGGAGCCGCCAAAACTTCTCTCCTCCCCGGTTTCAATTCCATCTGGAGGATTTGCTTTGGCGGAAAATCCTGCGCGAAGTCCTGCTGGTGAAATATCGGAGTCTCAACTTCTATTTTGTGCATGCTTGCGGATTCCGGTTGAACCATAAGACCCATCTTATCGCCGGAGCCGGGGGCATCGGCAAAACGGCTTTCTGGATGAAAGCCTTGGAGCAAGGCGGATCCTTCTATGCCGACGACCTTGCCTTACTGGATGGTACCGGAACCCTTCATCCATTTCCGATGGCGTTCCGCACCCTTCGCTTCCGGTTGACACGCCGCAATACCAAGGATGACTGGGGATGGATTGATCGTGCCCGCTGGCTTTTCCATCGGAGCGAAGCAACCGACCCTTTGAGAATCGCCGATCCGGCTCCAGTCGATCGCCTGATACTGTTGTTGCGGGAGTCCCTTCCCTCCGTGCAGGAGGCTACCGATTATAATCCGGTTCCCTTGTTTCCCGGGTTTCGGAACGGCATATGCAAAGGACTTAAGCCGCTGCGTCCCGCATCGGAATCCGATCTCGCCACATCGCTCTGGGCGAATGTGCGCATGGAATTCCTGGGCAAGCCTCTGGAATCGGCGATGGCCATGCACGAATACATCTATCCGGAGGAAGGCCGACTTACGGAGCTCGAACGATCATATAAGGAAACATTCGCACGTATCTTTTCACGGAACAAATGGGAGGATCCGGGTTGAAAAAATGTGTGCATTCTCCGCTCAAAACCCTGCTGGTTGTGGCTTCCGCGGGAGGCCATTTGGCCGAGGCCCGCACCGTGATTCCATCCCTGAAAGGAATCCGGATCGTACTGCTGACGGAAAGATTGTCCGGCATGGTTCCCGCTCCGGATGAGCATTGGCACAAAGTCTATACCGTCCCATTCCTGGGAATGGGTTCCCTCCGCCTGTTGCTTTTTCTCGCGCTGGCGACCCTTTATTTCCTTGTCGTACTGGTGCGGGAGCGACCCCAAGCCATTTTCTCCACCGGTGCGGAAATAGCCCTGCCCGCAGGCATCCTGGGAAAGCTGTTCCGCAAACGGCTTGTTTTCCTCGAATCGCTGACACGGCTGGAATCGTTGTCGCTGACGGGAAGGATTCTACTGCCCTGGGCGGACCTATTCCTGGTCCAGCATGCTTCCTTGGCCCGCTCCTTCGGACCCAGGGTCAGTTACTGGGGGAATATTCTGTGATTATAGTGACAGTAGGCAGTTCTCCCGGAGGTTTCAGTTTCCATCGCCTTATCCAATCAGTGGACCGCTATCTCCTCCAACAGGGGCGGGAAGGCTGGATGCAAATAGGCTCAAGCCGGTATCTGCCCCGGGTTCCTCATACCCGGTTCGTTTCCCAGGCGGAACTTCGAAATCGGGTCCTGGGTTGCGACCTCGTCATCGGCCACTGCGGCGCCGGTACGCTTCTGTTGGCGCGGGAAATGCATAGAAAACTCTGCGTACTTCCCCGAAAACCCGAACTCGATGAAATTCGGGATGAACATCAAATCCGGCTCGCCGAAAACCTTTCACACCTACCCTGGGTGGAAGTGCTGCAGGAAAGCACCTTGGAGTCGCAGATTTCCCGGATGCTCGAGCTTCCACCCGACCAAGACCTTTGGTGCGCCCAGAGCGATTCTCTAGGCATGCGCCTGCGCGAATATCTGTTCCCACCAATCCCTGAAAAGGAAGGCTGTCATCATGACGTCAGGGAGCATTTCCATGAATGATAAACGCACCCCGGGAACAGCAGCGATCGACCCGGTACCTTGTCCCGTTTGCTCGGAGGACTGCGCTCCGTACTTCCATTACCGCAGCGTTACGGGTACGCATCGAGTTTGGAGATGCGGGCAT
>CAYNXV010000373.1:0-1962 GCA_964401245.1 uncultured Bifidobacteriales bacterium
TACATACCCCTGGGGTTCGCGCACGGATTCCTGGTCCTATCCGAAACGGCGGAGGTGCAATATAAATGCTCTCAGGTTTACCGCAGTGCCACCGAATGCGGCATTGCCTGGGACGATCCCGAACTTTCCGTCGCCTGGCCGCTGGCGGGCGCCATGCCGTTGCTGTCCGAACGCGACAAAAGCAATCAGAGCTTCAAGGCCTACCGAGAAGGGCTTTCCAGCTCCAATCCGTCATAGCTCACAAACATGGTCTCGGGCAGAATGCTCTGGATTTCCTCATGCTCGAGTTCATGGCACATATGGATGAAATAAGTGCGCTTGGCGCCGATACGCTTGGCGTATTCCAGCGCATGGGGAAGGCATAAATGAGTGGAATGCGGCCGCATGCGCAGACAATCCAAGGCGAGAATATCCAGCCCCTGCATTTGCTCCAGAGTGGTTTCCGGGATGGAAGAAACATCGGTGATGAAGGCGAAATCGTTGATGCGGTATCCCAAAATGGAAAGCGGTCCATGCAAAACCGGAAGGGGGGTGATTTTCCAGTCGCCTTGGTAAAAGGCGTTTTCAACTTCCCTAAGTTCGAATTGAGGCACGCCGCCCCCATAATCCCGCGGCGGTCCAAAGGCATAGCGAAACCGGTTTTTCACGTCTGCCAGTGTATGGGCATTGCCGAATACCGGGATTCCATTTTTTTTACGTTGGCTGAATGCGCGCAAGTCGTCGAGGCCCGAGGTATGATCCGCATGGGCATGGGTGAGCAATACGAAATCTATGCCCGACACCCCGTATCGCAAGCAGGTGGTCCTGAATTCACTGGAAACGTCGATAACCGTGGATAGATTTTTATCCCGAATCCATACGCCGGTACGGTTACGGCGGTTCCTAGGGTTGGCGGACAGGCAAACCCGGCAACGGCATCCGAGCGTGGGTATTCCATGAGAGGTTCCCGTGCCTAAAAAGGTGATGAGCATCGATTAAAATTAACAATCTTCCCTTCGAACCGCCATTTTCAAGCATTTCATGATCGCTGTGACGGCCATCAAGTTCTGCCCTGTGAAAAAGAGGTTTATTTCTTCCGGAAACCATTTTAGGAGGAATATATGGTCCCCAAAAAGAACTTTTGGATTTCGGTATCGACGATAGCAACTACTTATTTCACCATCGGTTGCGGTTCCGGAGCCACCGAACGTAATCCCTTAATCGGTGGATCGGATATGCAAGGCCATTCGGTGACGCTTTCGCTGCGGCAAGTCGCTTTGAGTGGCGATGACGAATCCCCGGCGCCGGAAATCGACTCGATTCACATATCGGTTTCGGGAGCGGATATGCCGCCGATATCCTTCCCGTTTCCAGGCGAGGATTTGGAGGTGGTCCTGCCGAAAATTCCTCCGGGAAATTCCCGCCTGGTGGAAGCTGAATTGTACCTGAACGGAAAGATGATGTATTTCGGAGAAACCCGCCTGGATATATCAAAAGAAACTCCTGCCCGGGTCACCTTGAATTGCTCTCCGCGATTCGCCCGGGTGGCGGGCTTTTTCCACCTTGGCAAAGGCAATCCCCATGGGGTGGCGACCGGGAAAATAATTCTGACTTCGGACGAGTCGCGCATGGAAGAGGCTGTTTTTGCGGAGGGTGAATTCGCCCGGTTTCACTTCTCCTTCGTGCCCGGAAACAGGAAATATCGCATTAAACTGGAACTTTCTGATGGGCAGGGCGAGGTGATTTTTTCGGGAGAAATAACGGAAATGTATCTGGAATCGGGTCGCTTGGCTCGATTGGAATTACCCTTGATTTCTGCAAACGGCCAGGCTGCGATAGGTTTGCGATTGCAGGATGCGGAAACCTTGTGGCTAATGCCGAAATTTCCATCCTTCCAACGGGTGCCGGAGCGGTTCGGCGAGGTGATTTTTTCCGAATTCTATGCCGCGCCTTCTGTCGTTGATTCGGCAAGTAACGGAGAAT
>CAYNXV010000374.1:0-1933 GCA_964401245.1 uncultured Bifidobacteriales bacterium
TCCGGTACCGCAATCCAGGCCTTTTTCACTCATGAAGTCTAACAGGATTTCGGCCAACCGGCGGGATCCCAATTCGTTAAAATGGTAGGCATCATAAAAATTGGATGGGTCTCCGCTCATATGCGCGTCAAGGTCGAGGCAATCCAGCTGGAGCTCCCCGCAGATTTTCAGAAGTTCCCTGTTGAAAACCCTCAGCAGCAGCCTTACCTGCTCCGCCGACATCTCATACTTCTGGTTGCGCATGTACGCATCTCTCGATACCACATTCCTCCATTCCGGAGAATCGTCATAACGGATCGGTTGAGTCATGAAAACCGGGTGAATCCCCATTTCCTCGGCCAGAAAAGCCAGACGCTTCACATTGTAAACGAAATTGGGAAGTGAAGGCAGCACCTTGAGCGTATCGAGATTGTCGAAGGAAATCGGATTCCGCACCAGCTTCGGATTTTCCGGCATATAGGGGTAATATCCCCTTCCGTCGATAACGAGGGGGTCCTTGTCCAAAATCTGTTCCCATAGGTAATGGACCTGTACCAACCTTGAGCGCTCCAGAAAAAAACTCCTCCACGACCGGCGGCGTAAATTTCCCGAGAATCCCGTATCATAACGATTTCCGGCCAGTAGTTTGCCATCCCTTAATGCCTGCTCCCCTTCAGCCATAAAGGAAAAATGAAGATCATTGGCACCCACCAGGAATATCACCATATCAGGCCGGATCTTCGGGACGACTTCTTCCATCATGAGCAAATGCCCCCTGCTGGAATGTCCGTCCAAACCGGCATTACCAACCCATGCCTGTGGGCACTCCTGCCTCAGGCCGGTTTGCAGGATGGCGGGCCAGTCTTTGCCGTCTCCCAGAAAAAAGCACTGTGTGGTACTACCCCCTATGGTCAGGATGGTATAGGCCTTATCCCAATCGCGGGGAGGGTCCTCTCCCCGGAAGCCCCATCGATTAGCCGTATGCACGGCAGGAGAAGTGACCCCCTCCAATTCCGACTGAAGGATTAATTTTCGGTAGGGACGCCAATCGAAGTACGGACCGAACACGGGCATCGGGGAAATAATCCTGAGGAATACCTCCGCCATCAAAAGACATATCAGACAAGATGCCGCCAGCAGTCCGATCCGAATTGCCCATTCCCGTTTTCTTCGCAGGTATGCAATCACAGGCAAAGCTTATCATGGCCAAAACACCTATTCAAGCTTCGGAAAAGTGATTTCACGGGAGGCCGATCAACTTGATTGATTCCCCCGTCTACCCTATCTTATAATACTGCTGTTGTAACAATAAGGATCTGACGCCCATGCTCGCCTTCACATACTTTCTGGGCTATACTTTCGCCTTGTCGATTTTCGCCACCGTACTTTTCGGCGTTACCCGACTTCCTTTCTTCGACTTCAGCCCGCAAACCCCGTTGCCTTTCTTCGCGCTGGCGGTGACTCTGGGCGTTATGGGGCGCCTCATCCGCAATTGGATTGGCCAGGAGTGAGTCGCAACACCTCATCCGGATTTCTAAAAGGTTTCCACGCCTTTTCGGGCGATTTCATCGCCGTAGTCAATTTCATCCTCCTGACGCCGGCCTATGTCATGGGAGTCGGATTTTCCGCCCTATTCCTCCGCATATCCAACCTCCGATTCAGGCGCCCTATCCCCAAACAGCTTGATACTTATTGGCAGAAAATGGACATCGAGAAAAAGGAAATGGATGCCTACTTCCGACCTTTTTGAACCGAAAGCGATATGTACGTTCTTGGGATAAGCTGCCACTACCATGACGCCGCGGCTACGTTGATGCGCGACGGAAACGTCATCGCCGCTGCCGACGAAGAACGCTTTACCCGTGTGAAACATGACCCCTCCTTTCCCGTCAATGCCATACAATGTTGCCTGGAAAGAGGGGGGATTACCATCAAGGATGTGGAATACATCGCC
>CAYNXV010000375.1:0-1916 GCA_964401245.1 uncultured Bifidobacteriales bacterium
TTATTCCCAGGCCCAGGCCGGGAAGATTACCCTGGCGGCGGCCTCGGACTTGAAATTTGCCATGGATGAAATCGCAGCCGAATTCAGAAGGGAAAATCCTTCCGCCCAGGTGGACATCATCTACGGTTCTTCCGGAAAGTTCTTTACCCAAGTCACTCAAGGAGCCCCTTATGACTTGTACTTTTCCGCCGACATCAGTTATCCCCGGCGCTTAGCCGATTCCGGGTTCGCCGCCTCGGCTGTGATACCCTATGCATTGGGACGCATCGTACTTTGGAGCGCAACCCTGGACGCCTCGAAATGGACTTTGCAAAGCCTGCTTAAACCGGAAATCCGCCGCGTGGCCATTGCCAATACCAAGCACGCGCCTTATGGCAAAAGGGCGGAAGAGGCCTTGCGGGCAACCGGGCTGTGGGAAAAGGTGGGGCCCAAACTGGTGTACGGCGAAAACATCGCCCATACCGCCCAATTCGTGCAAACAGGAAATGCGCAGGCCGGAATCATCGCGCTGGCCTTGGCGTTAAGCCCGGAACTTTCGAAGCAGGGCGGATATTATCTGATCCCAGACAGCCTGCACCACCCCTTGGAACAGGGATTCATGGTCACTAAACGGGCTGAAGGCAACGCCGTGGCCAAACAATTCGCCGATTACATGCGCCATGAAAAGGTGCGCGCCATCATGGTCAAATACGGATTTGTTTTACCCGGAGAAGAAAAGCCCCGTGTTCCTGACCGCTAGCGACCTGCAAGCGCTGTGGCTTACAGCCAAACTCTCAGGCGTGGTAACTTTCATACTTTTTTTTATAGGCACGCCCTTCGCCTGGTGGTTGGCGCGCACTGATTCGCGCTGGAAGGGCCCGATTGCGGCCGTCATCGCCTTACCCCTGGTTTTGCCGCCGTCGGTGATGGGCTTCTATTTGCTGCTTGCCATGGGACCCAATGGACCCCTGGGATGGCTCACCGAATCACTGGGGATGGGCCTACTTCCCTTCACCTTCTCCGGCCTGGTCGTGGCCTCGGTGTTCTATTCGCTCCCCTTTATGGTGCAGCCCTTGCAAAACGCCTTTGAGGCAATCGACAAGCGTTACCTCGAAGCCGCCGCCACCTTGCGCGCCTCGCCGCTGGACCGCTTCTTCACCGTGGCCATGCCGCTGGCCTGGCCGGGATTTTTCACGGCGGGCATTCTCACTTTCGCGCATACCGTGGGCGAATTCGGCGTGGTGTTGATGATAGGCGGAAACTTGCCTGGAATTACGCGCGTGGTTTCGGTGCAGATTTATGACCATGTCGAGGCCTTGGAATACGCCGAGGCCCACCGGCTGGCGGCCGTCATGCTGGTATTCTCCTTTCTGGTATTGCTCGCCGTGTACACCTGGAGGCGGCAGTCCAAAAAGGCGGCGTCATGAAGACGGATATGCAGGCCCGCTTCCGCGTGGAATGGACGGGATTCACTCTCGACCTGGACTTGTCTTTGCCCGGACAAGGGGTCACTGCTTTGTTCGGGCCATCCGGTTCCGGAAAAACCACCTTGCTGCGCTGCATCGCGGGCCTGGAGCGAGCCCGGGCGGGGGCATTCTCGTTCCAAGGCGAAACCTGGCAAAGCGAAACGGAGTGGCTACCCACTCACCGGCGTCCCATCGGCTATGTGTTTCAGGACAGCTGGTTGTTTCCGCATTTGACCGTGCGAGATAACCTGCACTATGGCCTTAAGCGATCGGTTTCAAAGGGGGACATCGATCCCGTGATCGATTTGCTCGACATCGGCCGTTTATTGGAGCGCAAGCCCCATTCCCTCTCCGGCGGCGAGCGTCAGCGGGTGGGATTGGCGCGGGCCTTGGCGGTGGAGCCGCGTCTGCTACTCCTGGACGAGCCCTTGGCCGCACTCGATCTCAAACGCAAGCGCGAGATCCTGCCCT
>CAYNXV010000376.1:0-1521 GCA_964401245.1 uncultured Bifidobacteriales bacterium
TCACTAATCATCCTCTTTTAGAGAAGATCGCCAAGACGGGTAAGCGCGTCCTTCTATCCAGCGGCATGAGTAGTTGGGAAGAATTGGACGAAGCGGTTGCCGTCCTCAAGGAGGGTGGCTGCCGGGATTTGGTTCTCTTGCAATGCACGTCGGAATACCCCTGCCGGCCGGAGGAAGCGGGCCTCAATGTTATGCTCGAAATGCGAAAACGATATGGGATCGAAGTTGGTTTCTCGGATCACACTCTTGGAATCGCTGTGCCCCTTACCGCAGTGGTCATGGGAGCTGTAGTGGTGGAAAAGCATTTCACCTTGTCGCGGCTTATGTACGGAAGCGATGCCCGCAATTCAACCGAGCCCGGAGAGTTCAAAATCCTAGTCGATTCTATACGTGACGCTGAAAAAGCCATGGCTTCCGTGATTTCCAAGGATGAGAAGGTCAAGTCGCTTTCCGTAATGAAACATACTTTCGAATAATCCATCGTATCGGATACGCCCCTAATAAAGGGAACGATTCTGGAAACGGGTCATTTGGCTTTCAAAAAACCAGGTGACGGCATTCCCGCCAAGGAATACCGAAAATTAGTGGGTAAGCGCCTTTTGCGAAATGTGGATAGGGATCATAAATTTTCTAAAGAAGACCTCGACTGAGGCGAATGGAATAGGGAAGGAATCGATGCGGAAGATTTGTGTATTTGTTGGCAGCCGGGCTAATTACAGCAGCATCAAATCCGTGATGCGTTCGATCCAGGCTCACCCTTCCCTGGAACTGCAACTTGTCTTGGGAGCTTCAGCCTTATTGGAGCGGTTTGGAAACATAGACGGCCTGGTCCGGAAGGATGGATTCAAACCGGATTATACATTCCATAACATTGTCGAGGGTGAAAATCCCACAACCATGGCCAAGTCCACCGGCTTGGGCACCATTGAAATGGCGATGGTACTCGATAACCTAAAACCTGATTTTCTTGTGGTGGTCGGGGACCGGTTTGAAGTGATGGCGGCAACTATCGCCGCAGCATACATGAATATCATCGTTGTGCATACCATGGGAGGTGAGGTTACAGGTACCATCGACGAAAGCATTCGCCACGCGATCACCAAGTTTGCCCACATTCACTTTCCGGCAAATGAAGACGCCCGGCAGAGGATCATTAAGATGGGGGAGGAGCCGGAATTCGTTTTCAATGTTGGTTGTCCAAGAATCGATTTGGTTGCAGAAGAACTTCAAAAAGATTCCTTTGCGGAACTGAATTCCCTTTTTGCCGACTATGGGGGGGTAGGAAAGGAATTTAATCTGAGGCAACCCTTTCTACTTGTGTCCCAACATCCAGTCACAACCGAATTCGGCAGCAACAGGGCACAGGTTGAGGAGACCCTTGACGCCCTGCAACGTCTGAAAATGCCTACTATCATGCTTTGGCCCAATGCAGACGCGGGTAGCGACCATATATCCAAGGGTATTCGCACCTTTCGGGAGAACAATCGTCCGGAATGGCTGCATGTGTTTAAGAATCTACCG
>CAYNXV010000376.1:1531-1901 GCA_964401245.1 uncultured Bifidobacteriales bacterium
GCCATATACATCCACCTGATGAACACTACAGCCTGCTTGGTAGGAAACAGCAGCTCCGGCATTCGCGAGGGCGTCTTTATCGGTACCCCTGTTTTGAATATCGGTACGCGTCAAAACCGACGTCAAAGGTCCAGGAACGTATATGACGCGGAATATTCCAGCGAGTCGATATATCGTGGAATCAATAAACAGCTAGAGTGCGGTAAATTTCCTCGAGACCTCCTTTATGGAGACGGTACCGCCGGTGCGCAAATCGCAGCTATTCTTGCCAATGTCGAACCCAAGATCCAGAAAGTAATTACCTACTGATGAAGGTTTTAGGCGTTATCCCGGCACGTGGAGGTTCCAAGGGTATACCAAGAAAAAATAT
>CAYNXV010000377.1:0-1894 GCA_964401245.1 uncultured Bifidobacteriales bacterium
CGTAATCGATATTCTGCACCAGCTGATCGATTTTGCTGCGTGGGGGAATCTTGTTCCTCCAGGTGATGAAAAGCGGCACCCGAATACCTCCCTCGAGCAAAGAGGCTTTTCCATAGCGATCAAACCCGTGGTCGGAGGTAAAGACAACCAGGGTATTTTCCGAAAGTTTCAGCTCATCCAACCTGTCGAGCATGGCCCCCACGCCTTTGTCCAAAAGCGCGGTCCAGGCGTCTCCCGGATTTTTTCCCGCGCTTACCACCTCAGCCACGATATCCTGCCGGCTGGGCATCACCTTCTTGCCTTTATGCTGCACACCTTCGGCATACCACCCGCCTCCGGTATACCGGATATCGGCATTGGTGGATGGAGCGTAATTTTGGGACCAGGGATCGGGACCATGGTGCAGGGTGGTTCCAAAGTACAAGAAGAAGGGTTTATCGGCCGCCACGGCCGAATCCATGATTTCAAAAGCACCCTTCACGGTCCATTCAATATTGTGCACGTCCAACGCAACGCTCTCCAGTTCCTTGGTATTGGCTACATAAACGCTCCGGGCCATGTCCCATCCGTATTTTGTGATAATATTCTGAAGGACCAGCTGATTGTTTTTCATTTGCTGGTTTACGGTGTTATCAACAGCCGGATCCGCGCTCCGGTCGTATTTTTGCCAGCCCACTGCGGTCCAGGCCTGAAGGTTATTGTCTACATGAGGCCCCAGATGCCATTTGCCGGTTATTCCCGTGAGATAGCCGGCTTTACTGAGAAGAGTTTGAACGTTCATGCCCGCGAATTCTTCGGCGCCAATTTCCATGGCGGTATTGATGTTCTCAATCCGGGCGAGATGGGTTTTTTCGCCGGTCAACTTATGTTCGTTATGGGAATCCAGGAAATACTTGGACTTATTGTGCCCGGCGTACCTGCCGGTCAGGACCGTATAGCGGGCCGGGGTGCATATCGTGGATGAAGTATAGGCCCGGGTAAACTCCAGCCCCGCGTCGGCCAAGCTGTCCAGGCGGGGAGTATAGGGTCTATTATTGGCGTCGTTGAAATGGTTGATTGACAGCTGATGCTGAAACCGGGGGTCGGTACTCTCAATCTGGCAATCGTCGCAGATGATGAAAAGAATATTGGGCTTGGCGGTCTCTTGACCGAACACAGTGAAACAAGTTGCGACAAGGCCGGAAAACAGTATCCTCATATTTTTCATCGCAGTAACCGCCTCCCTTTTTGGAGTAATCAGACATAAAAACCATCGCCCATAAGATATGGCCGAAGCTGCAAATATCCAAGGCGTCTACGGATGGACTATTAAAATAAATGGTCCACATATTGTTATGTCTTAATAGGGTTTTTAGGAATAAATAAGGAAATTTCAACAGAAACACCTGAAAAGCAATTATTAAAAGCATAAATTCAGGTCCACATATTTTGCTTGCGGTAGGGATTAAAACACAGGCAATATCCGTCTGTACTCCCCGCTCATCGTACGGATGCTCAGTAAGTACATTCCGCGTCCGTATCTCCTTTTTTGGTCCGCGAAAGAATAGCGGGCCGAACCCCGGCCGGTTTTGGATAGGAGCAACCGTCCCTCCAGGCTGTGCACCATAACGCTATGGGGGCCCTCTTCATGTATCTGGATGCCTTGGGCATTCAAAACAATCAAATCCTGGGCAGGCGCATTTCGGATGGACGTGACTCCTGCCACCAGGCTGCAAGGCTCCGACGCGGCGGTGGTATTTCCCAGGGCGTCCCGCATGCGGACGGTGTAGATATAGGTGGTCCCGCTCACAAGCCCGTCATCTTTGTAAGTCGGACTGCTTTGCCAGGCACTGGAGGTTCCACCGGGGTTTCCGGACTTTTCGCGGAACTGGTACATTACGGGGCCGCTGGGGTC
>CAYNXV010000378.1:0-1869 GCA_964401245.1 uncultured Bifidobacteriales bacterium
AGGGCTACTCCAAAGGAGCCCAGGGAGGCCGAAAAGGTGACGGCCAGGGTGGACAAAAATGCGGGCCACAAATTGGGAAGGACCACCCAGAATAGTCTTTGCCAACGGCCCGCCCCCAGCGAGCGGGCGGCCGATTCCAGGCGGGTGTCGAATTTGCGCAGCGCGGATTCCAACGTCAAAGTGGCGCGGGGGATTTCGAAATAGATATAGGCCAGCAACAGTCCGCTGAATTGGTAGGCGACGCCGGAGAAGAAAGCCTCCCCCGTTACGCGCTCGAAAAGCCGGGGCACGAATCCGATGCGGCCTAATAGCAGAATCATCAGAAATCCCACGATGATGCCGGAAAACGACATGGGTAGGGCATAGATGGCGCGCAGCAGGGATTTACCCCGGAATTCCCGGGTGGCGAAAAGCCAGGCCGGGGCCAGGCAAATCGCCACGGAAAAAACCGCTACCGAAAGGCTCAAGGAAAAAGAATTCCACAGAGCCCGGCGATAAAGCGGGTCGGTGACCAATTCCAGGTAATGGGAAAAGGTAAGTCCCCTATCGGTTACCCCTGCGGAAAGCGTTCCCGTTCCGGGAGTGAAGCTTTGATAAACCAATACCGCCAAAGGCGCGCCCAGCAAGGCGAACAGAAATGCCAGTAAAGGCAATAGCAGTAATTTATCGGGGAATTTGATGTTCTACTTCCCGTGTTTCACTTCTTTAAGCCAAGCCTTTTTCAAGGCATCGGCGGAAGCGGACATGTCGGCCAGGCTCAGGTTTTTCACCCGCGCATAATGCTCCTGGGGCGGAAATTTCTCCGCCAGCCTTGGGGGCAAAGCTTCGGTTATCACCGGCATGAAAAACGCCTCGGCGAACAAGGCCTGAGCCTCTTCGGTAAAAAGCCAATCGAGGTATTTCTTCGCTTCCGCCGCGCGCGGCGCTCCGTTCACCAAACCCATCACCAGGGGCATCGACACCGATCCGTCTTCGGGTATCACCGTTTCGATGTCGGCGCCGTCCACATGTTTCATCTTGAGACCGTTGCCGTCGGCGTTGATCCAGATGGGCACCTCGCCGCGCAGCACGTCATTGTAGATGGATTCCTGCGGATAGGCCATGATATTGGCGTCGAGCTTCTTGAAGTATTCCAGACCCGGAGCGAAGTTATCCTTCGTTCCGCCCAGAAGGATATTGCGCCCATACACCAAGGTGAAGGAGGTGCCTCCCCAGGTGGGGTCGTCATAGGCGATCAATCCCTTGTATTCGGGCTTGAGGAGGTCGTCCCAGGTTTTGGGAACGGGTTTGTTTCCCAACGCGCTTTTGTTGACGATAAAGGCGATGGCCGCGGTATGCACTGCGAACCACTTACCTTCAGGATCTTTAAGGCCCGCAGGAATCTTTTCCCAACCCTTGGGCTTATAGGGCGCATGCAAATCCTTTTCCGCCGCCTGGAAGCCGATGGCGCCCGAGTAATAGGAAACGTCGGCCTGGGGATTCTTTCTTTCAGCCAATAAAGCCGCCATGGCCGCGCTGCTGCCTTTCATATCGGGCGGCACCCGCACACCGGTTTTCTTTTCATAGGCAGCCGTCACTCCGCCCCAATTGGCGTAATTGGGTATGCAGTCGTATTGGATGACGGTTTTCTTGGCGGCGAAGGCGGAGGTAGCCGCCAAGGCTGTTATCGCCGCCAACAAAGTTTTTTTCGTTTTCATTTTAACATTCCTCAGAATTTGACCTGCAATTGGGTGAGCAGGGTGGGACGGACGGCGCTGTCGTCAAGACCGGAATTTCCTTCGCCGGAATGGGTATTGTACTCGCCGATGAGATTAACCTGCCAACGGGTCCAGGGATTGAGCCATACGTTGGCGCCCACAGTAGCGGCCC
>CAYNXV010000379.1:0-1865 GCA_964401245.1 uncultured Bifidobacteriales bacterium
CCGCAAGCTTTGAAGCCTTAACGGGAACTTAAAAACACCCGACTCTCAAGTTATTCTAGCTCCTAAAAAAATCGCCTACCTTACGCGTAATTGGCTAACCGCTCTGTCGCTGCTGATACCCGCCCTAAGGCTTTTCCGGATATTTCGGATTGTGCAATTTATCCGGTTGGCCCGCGCCGGGCGTAGTTTGCATTTGATTCGAGTCGTAAGTTCCCTGAATAGAGGCATGCGCGCGCTAGGCGCGAGTTTGAGTCGTAGAGGCTTTGGCTATGTCATCACTCTGACCGTATTGGTTACCTTTGGCGGCGCCGCCGGAATGTACGCTTTTGAAAGCGGACACTCCGAAGGTCTGAACAGCTATGGAGAAGCCTTATGGTGGACTGCCATGGTTATGACCACCATGGGTTCGCAATATTGGCCCCTCACAATCGAAGGCCGTATCCTGTGCGTTTTTTTGGCGCTTTACGCCTTTGGTATTTTTGGTTACGTCACTGCGGCTTTGGCAACCTTCTTCGTCGGTCGTGACGCGGGCGATGATGGAGCCGAATTGGCTGGGGCAAAACATTTGGTTGCGCTTCGAAACGAAATGGCGGGTCTCCGCGAGGAAATACGGAATCTGCGCCAACCACCTTAGGGAAAGTTGGGGCACCGACCATTACAGGAGCACCTCCAAATTGGGAAAGGATTTTACTCTCGAGAGTCGGGGATAGCTCCTAGGTCCCGGCGCGGCGTGTTTACCGGTTTGCTTGCTTTTGACGACGTGGAGTGGAATTTTCGGCCTTCACGGCCGGAGGTGGGCTGGTCCCGTTTTGTGATGCTGGGCCTGCTGGTAGCAAGCCCCTTCGGGGCACTCGAGCAGCAGGAACGCATTCTATGGGTAATCTGAACCCTCCGGCACCCCGACCGCAATGCGAATTAGACCCATGTCTGCGCCTGGGGAGGAATACCCCCCGGATCCCAATCCTTGGAGGAACGGGGGCTGGTTTTCATTATCCGGGACGCCCGGACTTTGGTAAGCCCTGGTTGCTGCCTAGAACATTGAATTCGTCCAAGTGCCTGGCTTCGCCCTCCGTGCCATTCAAATTTTCCGTACAACATTGGGAATCAGGTTTCTAAACGGGAGGCCCTCACGGCGTGGTTTAAGAGAGTTGCGGTGAGTAGGGCCGATATCCCTTTTGCCAAGCCGTGAGTATGGCGAGACAAACCCGTCCCAAATCTTCCGGCAAATACCGCTGGAAGTTGATCGTCACAAATCCCCTAAAAAAAATATATGACTGGAATGTACCACCCAAATTGGTCCTTGACGGGGTGATGTGGTTTTGAATAGGTTGTCTATTTCCCGCAAATACGATGCTGGAAAACCTTTTTCAAAGGAAATTCAAATGAAAAAAACATCTTTATCTCCAACCATTGGTTTCAGCCTTGCATTGTTAGGTTTATTCGGCTGCAACATGGAGAATTCGTCCACCGCATCTTCACATTCGACCGGAAAAGGTCCAAAAATTAACCCTACTTTTTCCGAAATTGCAGGAAGTAGGCAAAGCAATTTTGCTTCAGTGGAAGAATGGTTAAAAGGGATCGAAGAAGCTCAGATCGATTTTTACGCAAACCAAAAAGAAATATTGGGAAAGTATGGGTTTTCCGAAAACAATATCGGACATTCTGCAAATCCATTTGACCTTTATCTTTTGGAGCGATTCGGGACGGTAGCAATCGGTGATTCGATAGCCTCCTCACCCGAAATCCTGATTAAGCATATTAATCAAAAAAATCAGCCACATCCCTTGGGAAAGAGCACCCATTTCCCATCTGAGAAAATACCTAAGAAGATATCCAAAGTGATTGGAAATTTTAGGGGCGTTGCC
>CAYNXV010000380.1:0-1855 GCA_964401245.1 uncultured Bifidobacteriales bacterium
CGGAAAAATTGGATGTAACTCTATTTTGAGGCGGCAGACAAGGGAATTGCGATCCGAATCCCCTGTGTCCGCATCTTCCTCTAACGCCCGGAGACGAGGAGCCGGCGATGGCTCACGTACCCGCCTGCCAGCATATGGACGAAATAGACGCCGTTCCCGACTGGTCTTTTCCACATGTCTTGGGCATTCCAGACCACGTGGTGATTACCCATCCGTTTGTGACCCAAATCCCATCTCATTACCAACGAGCCCTCTGCGTTAAAAATCTCCAGCAAAACCTTGGCGTCCTTACCCAGCGCGAAGGGAATCCGGGGTTCCGAGGCAAAGGGATTGGGATGGTTCGGAAGCAGTTGGAACTGCGAAACCCCGGCTTTACCGACCTCATTTCGGAGAGAAGTAACGGGAACAGGCCAGGGGCCGGTGATGGCCAAGGTTAGCCCCGGGGTCTGGATATTGACGAAAAGGGTACTGCCGTCTGGCGAAAAAGTGGCGCCCGTAAATTCTGAGCTGGACAGCGCGTTCTTCGCCAAACTCGAAATATTCCCATCGGGGTCTATGGATCTCAGGAAATTGTTACCCCCCCCGTCCTCGCAAACAATAAGATCGCCCCAGGAAGCCAACGTGATGTTATCTCCCATATTTAATTTATTGATATCGTTGGGTTCCACGAAAAGTTCGAGCTTTCCCGGCTGAGCGCTTTCGCCGGCGGTTCCCTCGAAGGGGCTGGGAAAATATTTCCACATCTGGCCCTTGCCATTGGAACCTCCGCCGGAGGCCATGATATAGACGACATTATTGTCATACCAAATCCCTTCGTTGCGGGCGAATTTGGCGGCTCCCTTGTCGGCCCCCTGCTTACGGAGGTTTGAGGTTTCGACATTGTCCAGATCGACCCAATCCACTTCCATCGGTTCCTGTTTGGGAAAGTCTTTCCCGGTATGCACTCCCGATTTACCCTTTATCCTCAAGGCTTGGAGTCGGCCGCCTTCGGCCAATTTTCCCGGTGTGGTAGGAATGAAACGATAAAGCAGGCCATCATCCTGGTCTTCCGTCTCATAGACGACTCCGCTTTCGGGCTCCACCGCGATGGCCTCGTGGTTGAATCGGCCCATGGCCCTAAGCGGGACGGGATCGGCGAGCCCGATTTCGGTCGTAGCGGGAACCTCGAAACAGTAGCCATGTCTGTCAGCCGTGGTTTCTTCGCAGGATATCCAGCTGCCCCAGGGAGTCGGTCCCCCGGCGCAATTGTAGAGGCTGCCGGCCAAGCTCAGAAATTGCTTTTCGAGGGTGCCGGTCTTGGTGTCGTAGACCAGAGTCACCGTACCGCCTGGCGTCACGTTGGGGTAATCATAGATCTTGTTGGTAGGGATCAGGCTGAGGCGCGATCGGTTGGGGCCGAAGGCTCCGTCTCCGGACACGTTTTCGTGGTTGCGCACCAGGATGGTTTTGCCATCCGGTCCCTCGAAGGCCGCCATGCCATCGTGGCGAGTAGGGACAAGCAAGCCGTCATCCATCTCGTCGCCCGTCCGGGAAAAGATTTTATACTTAAAACCCGCCGGCAAGTCGAGCACGCCGTCAGGATCAGGCACCAAGGGTCCGTAGGCGTTGACGGTGGCCATTTTCAGCCCTCCGGCGATGGCGGATTTGGTCATAAACGAGTGGAATCCCGCAAAGGCCATGAAGGCGGCGGAGACCCCCATAAAATCACGCCTCGACATTTTCGTGGAGTCGCATTCCCCTTCCGGATGGCCAGCTTCATTTTTCGCTATTTTGGAATTCTTTCCCAATTCCCCCTCCAAGATTCACATGGTTACTTTCTTCTACGTCTCCCGACTCCCTAACTTAATATCAAGCC
>CAYNXV010000381.1:0-1852 GCA_964401245.1 uncultured Bifidobacteriales bacterium
TAGCACCCTCAAAATGCTTGTTGTAGATGGGAAGGGAAGGGGATGATACGGGTGAACCCGCACCCAGAACCTCCAGCGGGAATTGGGCTGCGATCATGACGGGAATTCCGCCCTGCTTTTCCTGATTTCCGCCGCCAACGTCGGTATCCACTCCTTTCCAACTGAATTCCCAACCACGTCCATCGGTTCGCGGTTGGTTATCGGGATCATTCAGGTGGAAGGTCGCCTTATGCGTTTTAGTCTCGATGGTCTTCAAATAGGCTATATCCGGGATTCCCAACGGGGAATTTTGACATAAGGCAATTTTCATAGGGTTGCGGCCCATCCTTAGAATGTGCGGAATTTGACCGGGATTTTGCCCTGGATATTCACATCGCCGGCAATGAGGTAAATGATATCCGAGAAGGCGTTCAGATTCCGGAAGCCGCTGGCTCGGTTCTTGGCCATTCGAATGAGGCGGTTCAGCCCTTCAGACACAGCGTTGGTCAGGCGAGTCTCTATGAAGCTGACGATGTTTTCGAAATGCCCCATGACCGTGTTTGCAAATCTGCGGAGCGGTTCCAAGCGACTTTTTCGGGCTGAAGTGACCCAACTTCGAAGCGCCTTCTCAGCACTGCCCGGATAGACATAGTCGAAGATGGCATCAAACTCATCCTTGAGTACCCAAGCACGCCAGATGTGCCGATTATGGTTTCGCAGGATATTGAGCGTGCGCGTCTGGCCCTTGGACCGTGTCGTTGCATGTCGGCGAAGCAGCCATCGTAGACCCTTGAAAAACCCCTTGTTCTCCTTTTCAGCTTCCCGCCAAGCCTCCTTACGTACTTCGTCCACCGCATCCTGCAATGCCTTGACGAGGTGAAACCGGTCCAACGTCAAGGTGGCATTGGGACAATGCTCCTTGATGGCGCCGATATAGGTCTCGCTCATGTCACAGCTGGCCTCGGTAATGGCCATCCGCTGGTATTCGGAAAGGGCCTCTTTGAAAAAGCGGTCAATGGTTTCCCGGCCTTTGCCTTCTCCCACCCAGAGAACGCACCTTTTTTCCAGGTCGTACACGACCGTGGCGTACTTGTGGCCCTTCCGATAGGAAATCTCGTCGATGCCGATTTTGCGAAGGCCCCGGATTCTATGTCCCTCCCGGACCCGGCTGATGACGCGATGAAGGAGATCGGACAGCGTGGAAGGGGCCAGATGGAGCAGTTTGGCAGCCTCCTTCTGGGCCATCGCCTTGCTGTGGTGGACCAGGAGATACTCCAAACGATGGGTAATTCGGGAGTGGGGCGCCGCAAAGGGGATCCACTCCTGCCGTCGCCCGTGGGAAGGGCAGTGGATCTCGCGGGGCGCGTACCGCAAAATGACTTGTGTGTCCAAAACGGAGACGTCCAGCCACTCCCGGACGGACGGGGAAGAGGCTACCAGGTCCCCTCGACGCCGACACTCCGGGCACAGGCCCAACTGGCCCCAGGGTTTGACGTCCAAGACCAGGGCCAGGTCTTTTTCGCGAAATTCAAAAGCGGACACAATAAGGTCTTGGAGTCCAAGAAGCTTGCGGATAAATTTGGAGATGGTCATAGGCTAAAAGGGCGGGAGGGGGAAAAGTAGCGAGCTTGGTCCCTTCCGCACCTATGACCATACTTATCCCTGCAATCCACTCCAAGACTTGCCTACGTTTCCATTCTGGGAAATCCCGGACCTTCCTGTACCCCCACAGTTACAGGTAACGTTGGGAATTCCGGATAGAGCCAAATTTCAATGACTGGTATTGAAGATAAAATTCAGGGGAGTCTTTTCGGTGGAGCCATTGGGGACCTTTGGGGCTCTGAGTATGAAGGTCGAGATGATATCAAGACTA
>CAYNXV010000382.1:0-1844 GCA_964401245.1 uncultured Bifidobacteriales bacterium
CAGCGGAGCCTGGTTCTCCACCAAAGCCCAGGAATCCAACGTGGCGGGAAGCGGCTGGCCTTCGGTTTCGACATTGGTGAGATTGTTCGCCTCCAGGGTAAGGCCAGTCAGGGAAATGTTCAATTCGGGTGTGGCCGTTGGATCGCGGAAATGCAGGACGCCGTCGTTGATGCGCAGACGGTTCAATTCGAAAGGAAAAAGCTCCTGCACCTGCTCCTGCCAGATAGCGTCCACATCCTCGGTTTGCCGGTCGAGCTGGTCTATTCGTAAATGGACTTCGGGTTTATCAATCGTGGTTTTCGCCACCAACTTTCCCCTCCAAAGCTCGCTCCATTGCATACTGAAGTCCCATCCTTTGGCAGTGAAAAGCGGCTGCGACGATTCGGGTGAGTCGGCGCGACGCAACTCGATATCGTTGATGCGATAGGCTCCGGCCAGAAGGCGAATATCCACTTCACCTATACTCCCGTCATAATTAGGATTTCTGTCCAAGGTTTCATTGGCATAGCTTTGCATGAAGTGGGGGAGGTAGAGGCGGGCGGCCAATAGCAAGGCCGCAATCACAATGAGCACAAAAAACAATATTTTCACCGACAATGGAAAGCGGCTTCGAGAGAAGTTCTTATTGTCGTAAGAGGTTGCCATCAATCGAGATTCCCGTGGCAAAATAGCCGGGGAAGTAGGGGGGATGCAAGAAAAATAATGTTGGGGGAAAATAACCTCCGCCTTGCGTGCAGGTAATTAATTACATTTGATTTTTGCCGCGCTAATCCAAGAGGGGGCCGTAAGTGGTCAGATTTGGCACAAAAGCCACAGCGCTTGGAGCGCTGATTTTTAGTTTTTCCTTTGGGGGACAATTCCTTGAAGCGGAGAAGTTGTTTGTTCGCTCCACCGGTGCTCCCATCAATGAAAAGCTCACCTTCAAGCCATTCAACCCAAACCAGCCCTTTTTCCTGAAAATTGAGAATGGCCCCGATAGTTATAATCCGATAAACAGCGCTAACGTCTCGCTTAATGGCAACGCCCTATTTTTCCCGAAGGATTTCAACAACGAAGTTGTTTGGCTGGAGAAGCAGGTAACCCTAAGTTCTCAAAATGTGCTCCAAGTCCGACTTGCCAGCGGCCCCGGCAGAGCCATCAGGGCGCAAGTATATGGAATTGATGACACGCCCCCCTCGCTGAGCATAACCTCCCCTGTTGAAGGCGCAGTATTCACTACAAGTCAGCCGACATTTTCGCTGGAATACTCCGATATCCATTCCGGAGTCGTGCTTGACAGTCTTAAGATCCTGCTCGCTGGTGTAAACCGGACCCAGGATTTCACGGTTGGGCCAAATGGCGCAAGTTGGACTTTGAATGAAACTCAGGCGCTGGAGGCAGGGTCCTATACCTTATCCGCCTCGATTTCCGATCGCGCCGGGAATATCGCCCAAAATGAGGTGCAATTCACCGTATCCCTTGGCCCAGTTGTTCATGCCCCCGTTGTGACCATCACCCACCCGCTCGAAAGCGCCCTTTACAACTTCAGCCCTATTCTGGTCAATTACACGGTTGACGGAGAAGCACAATCCTCCCTGCAAGCCCTCACCGAAGGTCCGAACCAAGTCATTATTTCCAGTACCAATGCGAGCGGTACGGGGAAAGATACCGTCCATGTAACCCTCGACACTCAGCCTCCCTTGGTTGAAATCACCCGACCAGGGCGCGATACCACCGTCACGGCTTCCCCCTTCACCGTGCTTTACACGGTGGATGATCAGCCGCGCACCCGCACCATCCACTTGGTGGAAGGTCCCAATTCCATTTCCATCGATTCCACCGATGCGGCAGGAAATACCGGGGTT
>CAYNXV010000383.1:0-1837 GCA_964401245.1 uncultured Bifidobacteriales bacterium
CGGGCATGAGGTCAATGCCCTTGTCTTCGGGAAAGGTCAGGTATTGCGCATGCGAAGCGGTATTGCCGTTGTCGTTGAATCCCCAAACCCTGTCGCCGACCTTGAATCTCTTAACGTCGGGCCCCACGGCTTCGACGGTTCCGGCGAAGTCGGTGCCGGGCGTGGGCTTTCTGGGGTTCGGGAATCCCGAGACAAGTCGCATGATGGCGGGCTTGGCTAAGAGAATGGCACAATCGGTGCGGTTGACGGTGGTGGCATGGACTCGTACCAGCACTTCGTTGCCTTTCGGGGTAGGGTTTTCGATCTCCTTGACGGTGAGGAGCGAGGGTGGGCCGTATTGGGTGCGGGTGGCTGCTAGCATGAGGTTACTCCGATGATTTTAGGACAATGTAGTCTCAACTTCGGAGCGTCCCAGCCAATAGCAGGCCAAGGGGGCGGGAACTTTTAAAAGATTGGCTTGGCCGTCTTGAATAATGCCGCAATCGCTCGCATCACGGGTGATCACATAGCCACGCTTTACCCGATGATGGGCGCAAAATTCAAGAATGCCCTTCAATTCCCGGGCGCCCGTGTTGGTTGCTGAACGGTATTTCACTTCAAACGGAACCAACTCACTACCCAGATCGGCGACTATATCCACTTCTCTATCATTCTTCCCCCGCCAATAGGAGAACCCGACGCTGCGCGCATAGTAACGCGTCGAAAGGTGCTTGAAGAAAGCGGTTTCAACCGCCGAGCCTAAAGCTTTCGGGTCTGCGAGCAGGGATTTTCCCTTCAAAAGAACGCCGGGACTGATGGAAGAATCGGCAAGATAGATTTTCGCCCTGCCGCGCAGCACTTGTTTGCCATACCCAAACGGCAATAGCCGATAGATCAAATGCGTGGACTCCAAAAGCTGGATGAAATGACTCACCGAAGTCCGGCTCAACTCCAGTGCCTTGCATAACTCGGGTATATCGAGGAGGGCCCCATCGTGCAGACACAAATACAGGAACACCTGCTCCAACTCCAACACATTGCGAACGCCGAAAAGGGCTGTCATGTCTCTTTTCAAAACCTTGTCCACGATGTCTTCCCGCAAAAGTTTTTGCGACATGGAGAGACTATCCACCAGCGCGCATTGTGGAAACCCTCCGCGCAAAAGGTATTCGTGGAACAGACCTGTAAGCACTTCGGCACCATGGCCTACTTTTGCCCACTGAGATTCGTTCCACTCAAAGGCCTCGGCCAATGAATCAAGCCGCGGTAGTTGAGGAGTGGGTAGCTTTCGCAATTGCAGATATTCGTAAAACGAAAGGGTGGCTAATTTCAGGGTATGCCAACGGCCTACTCCTGATTCCTGGGAATCGGTGGCAAGGGGCATGGCCGACCCGGTAACCGCAATGCGCCTTCTGCCTTTTTCAAAATCAACCTGATGCTTTATCCAAACCTGCCAATCCTTGGCCACTTGGATTTCGTCCAGGAACAGGTATTCAGGCCCGGGCTGTGCGGGTTCATATTCACGCCACAGGCTGAGCAGTGATTCCAACCCCACAAGTTTGAAAAGCGGGTGGTCGAAAGTGACGTACAGAATGTTCGTGGGCGGAACATTTTGAGATACCAACTCCTGGATAGCCTGAAGCATGAGGGTGGTTTTCCCCACCTGCCTTGCTCCCGATATCAACAGCGCACGGTGAGCCGGAGGCTGCTTGAGCCAGGAATCAATCTCCCGGAATGCCGCCCGCCGCCAAGTGGGAAATTCCGGAAATTGGCCCCCATGCCACCAGGGGTTGTACTGCCGTAGGACGGTGAAAAGCTCGGCTTTGGTGGCTATCATTGTCCAAAAATACACTAAAAA
>CAYNXV010000384.1:0-1832 GCA_964401245.1 uncultured Bifidobacteriales bacterium
GGCCTCCCTGATGCCCGTAGTTCCGGGGTAGTTTGATTCCTCGGATCGCGGGTTTTGCCTCCGACAAACTCACTATCAAGGGCCACGTACCGTCCTTGCTACCATTGTCGACTAGGATAATCTCACTGTCGCCGGACACCAGACTTTTATTCGACAAATCCTCCAGCAATAGGGTCAGTCGTTTCGAAGTCTCTGGTAGAACATCTTCTTCATTGAAGCAGGGAAGGACGATTGACAATTTCATGCGGCCCGATCAGTCAGATGGTCGGGGTTCTCTCCCGGGTGGACCAGCGGGGAGGCTTCTCCCCCTTCCAAACTTCCAACGCTCCAGCTGGCTGACGCGTCGGCCGGTTCATTTGCGGAGAATTGACGCTCCTTGATCAAGGCCAATTCCTGCGCCAATCGCTTCATGTCTTCCCTCATCTGGGAGAGCCTCATGGTGATGTAGAGCAGTATATAGGTAAACACAATGATGACGCATAGAAGAACCACGGTGATGTAATGGAGGTGCACCCGGTGCGATACCCACAGGAGCATGGAGGGGAAGCTCCCGAAAACCATAAAGAAGATTCCCAAGGGAAGCCAAAGCAGCGCATACTTCTCCTTGATGTCCCCGTTCCGGATTGGCACGAGTATGCCCGCCGTCACGAGCAAGGCGCAACCCGCAAAGATGAGGCGGGCGGAAAGTTCTAAGTCCATGCGATGCCAGCGCCTTTAGCGGGAGGAGAATAAGGATTCTTGCGCAGATAGGAAAGAAGGAAGGCCAACGACACGGAGAACATATACATGACGGCATGCGGAAAATTGATACTGGACACCCCACCCTGCCGGGCCAGCATGGACACGCGCAGCGGGAGGATTTCGAATCCGGCGCGGAGGAGCAGTACCTCGCTCTCAATTTCCGGAAAATCCGAGGGGAAAAATCTGTCGAATCGCTCGGCGATGTCCCTCCCGAAACAGACGAGACCGGAGGTGGGGTCGGGCAGATTCCTGCCGGTGAAAATTTTGAAAAGCATCCAAAAATAAAGGGAGCCGATTTTCCGGATGCCGCTGCTGGTCCCGAGAAAATCTCCGTGGGACCGGGAGCCCTGCACCATGGCGCCGGGCCGCCAGATTTTCACCATCTCGGGAAGGCTTTCCGCCGGATGCTGCCCATCACCGTCAATGCGCAGAAAAAGGTCATAATCCTCCTTGAGGCAGTACCGGACAGCAAGTTGAACTGCACCTCCGATTCCCAAGGTGATAGGACTTTGCAGTATCACAGTGCGCCGAAACATCCGGGCGATTTCCGCCGTGCGATCCACGGAATTATCGTCCACGACAACTATGTCGGCCAAGGGCATGCATTGCCTGACGGATTCGAGTACACGATGAATATTACTGGCTTCATTTCTGGCCGGAATGATGATGGCTGTTTTTTGCATGAGCAGAGGATCCAACCCCCCGGATTCTGGGACTACAGGGACGGACATTTTCATTTTACCAAGAATTTACGGTGGGTGCCAGCAACATTACCGTCGTCTAGGGCAAGGGACTAAGCCGGTACAAGCGCCAGGATCCGGCGCTGAAAAGCGGGGGATACTCGGGCTGGACTCCGTATTTTTCCAGAAATCCGCAGAAATTATTCTTCCCGGGCCCGCAAAGGGCCAGGACCTCCCCTTGGGCCTGAACCTCCCGGAGCAATGGTCGTTCCTGGGATTTATGCAATGACATGGTGGGCAAATCCGTTTTCAAATGGGTGTAGTACCTGTCCGGGGAAAGAAGTGCCCGCGGCCGGTTTTCCAGATTCCGGATGTAGTGATGGAGCGAAAGGAAATTCTCCTGCTCCGCCC
>CAYNXV010000385.1:0-1821 GCA_964401245.1 uncultured Bifidobacteriales bacterium
AAACGGGTACCTTTCATATCCGCTCCTGATCAGGGATGCCTTGATCATTACTCCCATGCTGTTCCCCCTGCGTTATGGGTACAACCTGGATCGTGACCGACATGAAACCTGGAACGAGCTTCGCCTGGTCGTAAGGATTGATTTCGGTTATTAACCGGAAAAAACTCCGGCCCCAAGTGTGCGAAATGAACCTGATTTCCTAAGGAAAAAGGGCTGCCTTTTCCTCCTATGAAGTAGACCGACGCCGCTCTTTCGGACCTAACGCGCCGAGGTATTTTGGAGGGCACAAGCCAAAGATTGAGCCAACACAAAGAACTCAAAGGCATGATGAGTATATCATTTTTGCTTTCCGTATCAAATTTTCAATGACTGTAGATCCCAAATTATTTAGCTTCACTTCAGCGCGGGCTCCCTCTTTGGCTATTGGTTTCACTCGTCGCGCGCATTTTTTTTCGTGAGGCGCAGATTCGATCCATGTTTCCGGTTCTTTTCACATACAAATCCATGGCTATTACGACCTTTGCCGTCTGCATGATTCTCGGCTTTGCCTCCGTGACCTTATGGGCGGGATACAGAACAAGGGCAAAGGGGCTTGATCCCAATGCTTGCCCGGAATTGTTGCTTTGGGTCTTGCCGGCCGCCTTGGCGGGCGCCAAGCTATTTTCCATCATACACTTTTTCAGCCAGGGAGGCGTGGCCTATAATAACCTCCGGTTCTGGCTGTCTCTCCTTTCCGGTGGCGGGTTAATCGCCTATGGCGGGGTAATCGGAGGAATTCTCGCTGCGGCCCTTTACATGAAAAGGAAAGGTTTGGATTTCCTGGCCTACGCCGACGCCTATGCTCCGGCCCTCGGTCTGGGCGTATTCATAATGAGGCTGGGATGCTTTTTTGCCGGCTGTTGCTGGGGAAAAGGGGATTTCGGACCCACACTTTCCTTCCCGGCGCATACTTATGCGGGCATGTTCCAGGTGGGGCATGGTTTTTCGGGATTGTTCCCCTCCCAGTTATTGGCCGCATTCGATGGCCTTCTTATCATGTCGCTTCTTCTCCTAATCGAGCGAAAAACACGGATAAAAGGCGGGCTTTTCATCGGATTCATTGTCCTGTATGCCCTGGCCAGAACGGTTGAGGATTATACCCGCTTCTATGCAGGCTCTGAAAAAGCATTTTTATTGACCTACAATCAATGGGTCAGTTTCGCAATGGTGGTAGGCGCGGTGGTATTCTCCATCCAATATTTTAATGGGTTCAAATCGATCAAGTCAAAGAGGAACCGATAATGCTCCCTTTCAAGATCAAAAAGCTGCATGCTTTTTTGTTCGCCTTCTTCACCTTGTCGGTTTTATTGCTCAATGGCTGCGGCGCAACTGATGGGGGATGCTTCAGGAAAGGCTGCTACGGAAGTGATGAGGGCATGTCGACAGGGTGCCTCTGCACAACGGAGGAGGGAGAAAAAACCTGCACGCCGTCGGGATGCACGCTGGCTAATATCATCGATTTCGAAGGCACTCAAATAAAATGCCAGAAAAGCGAAACCGATGAGGCTGCTTGCAATCGAAAGGCTGAAGGAACGACATGCAGTGGAGCCACCATCCCAGTTGCTCCCGAACTCAACGTCACCTGGTCTCCTAGGAAATCGAACTATCCCCTCAACCAGCCGATAACCATCACGGCTAATGCAACCGACGAGAATAACGATGTCAAGGACATCCATTTCTCCTTTCCGGAAGGGTTGCCTTACGTAGCGGAAGGAGCTTTCGGAAGCACAACCTATACCCCGAAATGGAACGGTTGCCACCGCATCCAGGTGACCGCTCGGG
>CAYNXV010000386.1:0-1818 GCA_964401245.1 uncultured Bifidobacteriales bacterium
AGAAGAATAAGCCGCGACGCTGGATGATAATGATTTCCACCCTGGTCGGCTCCTTCACTCTGGCTTTCCTGGTTTTCACGGTCTCGGACCGCTTGCGCGGGCGGTCATGAAGGTCCTGGTAGCCAACTGGTTCTCATCCCGGGGTGGAGAAGAGAAGCATGTATTCGACACGCTTTCCCGACTGTCCACCCGGACTGGACTGGATTTATACGTGGCCGCGCCGGGGAAATCGGCCTGGAGCCGAGAACTCTCCTCTCTGAAGGGAATCAAACGCATAAACGTCTCTTATGCGAGCAAGCTGGATCTGGTGAGCGTCCTGAAGCTGGCTTGGTTGCTTCGCCGCCAGCGTTTCGACGTCGTCCACGTCCACGGCGCGCGAGCCGGCTGGCTGGTTCGTCTGGCGGCGTTGATTTCCGGCTATCGAAGGGTTGTCTGGACCATGCACCTTCTCATCCAGGATCACATTTCCCGCCAGCCGGGTTGGAGCAGGCGCTATTACGTCAACTTGGAGCGCTTCCTCAACCGCCGGACTGCCCGAATCATCGCTGTATCCGAAAACCTCCGCAAGGGGATCCTTGAATTTGATTCCGGTCTCGATGGCTCCCGAGTCGTGAGCGTGCCCAACGGAATCGAACCGCCCTCGCAGCCGCGCCCCTTTGACCTGAGAAAGAACCTGGGGGTTTCGCAAACGGATACTGTCGTTGTCGCCATTGGAAAATTACAGCGTGAAAAGGGTCACGACCTGCTTATCCGCGCCCTCGCCGCCATTCCCGCCAATCGGCGCCCGCATGGTGCCGTTGCCGGCACGGGTATGCTCAAGGAGGAGCTAGAAAAATTGTCATCTTCCCTGGGAGTGGCCGGAAATTTCCATCTCATGGGCTACCAGGATAACGTGCTGGGGATACTGGAGGCGGCTGACATTTTTGTGATGCCCTCCCGCTACGAAGGATTTCCCATCGCGCTGCTGGAAGCCATGGCCCTTGGCAAGCCCATAATCGCCTCCGCAGTCAACGGCATTCCCGAAGCCATTCGGGACCAGGTGAACGGGCTTCTGGTGCCCCCCGAGGATGACCGTGCGCTTGCCGAAGCAATCGAGCGACTGGACGGTGACCGCGAACTCGCCGCCCGTCTTGGAATGGAAGCCAGGAAAACATATTCCGAATATTATACCATGGAACGTTGCTGCCAGCGGATCGAGGACGTATATGCGGTTCTGGCCGCGTAAGTGGGCCACTCTTGGCCGGGTGGAGGTGCTTTCGCCCGTTGTCGGTCTCCTGGCCTTCGTCTTCGCTGCGTTGGTTGCGCCGCCGCCGCCACTGGTGGCTCTGGTTCTTTCCCTGCCATTTTTCTATTTCGCGGCCCAATCGCGGTGGAAGGACTGCATCGTCTGGGTTATCGTCACCGTACCCTTCCAGTATTACTTTAATATCGGCGGGCTGGCTCTCACCCATACGGAACTCTACCTCTTTCTTTTCGCCCTTGCGTTTCTGATTTCCCGGGTAATTGCCGAAAAATCCGTGTTACTGCCTTCGGCCCTGCTCTTGCCGGCCCTTTACGGACTCACCCAATTCATGCCCGTTGCCGTCGGTCAAATCGAGCCCGCCAAGAACGGGATCAGGGTCTTGGCAGCGGTTTTTTTTTGTCCGTTGCCTTCCGGCAGTCATTCACCCCGCGTGAACTTCTGCGGATAATGTCCGTATTTACGTTGAACGCCCTGTTCCCTACGCTCTTTTTGCTGGTGGAGCGGGCCTTGTTCAACGCCGACCCCCGCGGATATCTCTCCTTTGCACATAAACTCGCCGAACTAGGTTTTCTTCC
>CAYNXV010000387.1:0-1816 GCA_964401245.1 uncultured Bifidobacteriales bacterium
TTGCAATTCGAGAAATTCGCCGTTTTCAGCCTGCATGGAGGCGAATATGGCGTGGCATTGATTTCGGAAAACCAGCAGAGCGCCCGACTTTCGGTGGTGCGCATGGAAAAAATTTTCCGCCGGCTCACAGGGCTTGAGTCCGCCGCTTCCAGGACGGCTCCGTCCCATGTCTAGCGCCCACTCGAATGCGGCAGGAGCCGCCAATCTGGTCGACTCCCAGGATTTGGACGCCTGCCTGGGCTATTTAAGCCTGGTTAACGGAATCGACGGAGCCGTGATATACAGCCATGAGTGCCTGGTGGTCGCATTGGGGGAAAACACCCAGGAAAGCATGCTTATCGAATGGCCCTATTTTCTGGACCATTATATTTCCAATTTAAGGCAATTCAAGGACTTAGGGTTCGGAGGCCTGGAAAGTCAGCTCGCATTTAGCGATAATAAGTTCTATCAGATCCTCAACCTGGACAGGGCCCACCGATTTTTTCTTGTGGTTTCGGGGACTAAAGGCAGTTACGAATTATTTAAGTTAAGGATCGAACGCGGGGCGTCGGCCGTCGCGCTTCTCCTGCAAACAAAAGGTTATGCCAAAGGCTGAGTAGCGATGTTATCAAGTATATTGCAAAGATTGAATCAGATTAAGGGAGTCAAGGGGTCAAGCGTGGTGAGCACGGACGGCATCGAGATCGTTTCGTTGTTCCGCACGCCCGTCGCCTCGGAGCTCGTGGGAGCGCTCATCGTTTCGGCACAGCAGGTGGCGGACAGGATAGTCGAGGCTTCCAAAACGGGAAAGCTCGTCCAAACCCTGATTGAAGCCAGCGAAGGCAAGTTTTTCGTTCAGGCTGTGGAGCTCGGATATCTGGTGGTGCTGGCGGAAAGCCAGGCCAATACGGGCCTGATACGGGTCGAAATCGCGCAGGTGGCGCCTCTCATCAAGTAATCGTAGAAGGTAAACGAGGAAATAACGCTGTGGCATCCATAAATTACGCGACCCGAGAAATCAGCTGTAAAATTGTCTATTACGGTCCCGGTTTGAGCGGCAAGACGACCAATCTCCAGATAATCCATCGCAAGGTTCCCAATAAGGAAAAAAGCGAGATGGTGTCGTTGGCGACCGAAACCGATCGCACCCTGTTTTTCGATTTCCTTCCCCTCGATTTGGGATCCATCAAGGGTTTTTCCACCAAATTCCAGCTGTATACCGTGCCCGGACAGGTTTATTACAACGCCACCCGCAAACTGGTGCTGCGCGGCGTGGACGGAGTGGTTTTCGTGGCCGATTCCCAGGCCGACAAGTTGCAGGAAAACCTCGAAAGCTTCGCCAATCTCGAGGAGAATCTCCGGGAATACGGTCACTCGCTGGATACCATACCCATGGTGTTGCAGTTCAATAAACGCGATCTGCCCAATGCCATGCCGGTGGAGGAATTGAGCAGCTTCCTGAACAAGTATCGCTCCCCCTACTTCGAAGCGGTGGCCTCGACGGGCGTGGGCGTATTCACCACTCTCAAAGCCATCGGTAAATCCGTAATCGACAGGTTCAACGCCAAATACGCCGGATACCAAGGGGGTGGACGCCGTCCGCAACCTTTACAGCCGGGGCAATCCCGGCCGGCTCCTGCGCAGGCGGCGCCGGGCATGGGAGCGCCTCCCGCAGGCATGCCGCCGCAACCCGGATTTCCGCCCCAGGGCGGGCAGGGTTTCCCAGGCCAGGGAGGATTCGGATCTTCGCCCGCGCCCGGCGGCTTCCAGCCTAATCCCGGCCCCCAGAGTCCCGGTTTCGGGCCTCCTAAGCATCCGATTCCGTCGCAGCCGGCCA
>CAYNXV010000388.1:0-1799 GCA_964401245.1 uncultured Bifidobacteriales bacterium
TTTTTGGTTTAAGCAACAGAAAATCTCTAATACAATAGGTGCCTATTCAGGGAATTTATTGGATCAGGAATTTTCTGTTTACTCGATTGCAGGTGATTTAATGGAGCGAGGGTATTTTAAGAATGGCCTAAAAACCAAAATCTGGACGAAATGGGAAGGAGATAGGGTGATTCGTCAGGAATATGTGAATGGCCAAAAGAACGGGCTATATCAAGAGCTGGTTAACGGAATCGTGAGATGTGAGGGCAAGTACAGTGACGGATTGAAGAATGGGAAATTTACTACCTATGATAAGGATACGAGTTATGTGGAAGTCTATAAAGGCGGAATACGTGTGATCTTAGAGGATGAGATTGAAGACGAACAGCCGCAAGTGAAGAGGGTTAGAAAAAAGAAAGAGAACAATGAAGAGTAGCCTATTGCATCGTTTTCTGTTTGTTGGATTCTTCTCATTTGTTTGGCTGCTTTCATTTGGGCAGGAAGTGGGTGATAAAATGAAATCGACTTCATTTTTCCAATTGGATCTTGGTACGGGTATTTGGTTAGAGGAAGGAATGTCTCCGAGTGAGGCGAATGCGAACTATGCTACACGTCCTTGGGGATCCTGGCATATTTCATTTAATTGGATTCACAATGCTAGAATTGGCGAACGTCTCTACTTGGATTGGGGTGGAGGCGTGTCTTGGTTCAATTGGCAACTTGAAGATGCTACCTATCAGGTAATAAAGGGGGCAGATCAGGTGGAGTTTGTAAATAATTTACCAGCAGGTGCTAGTTCTGTGAAGAGCAAACTTTCAGCAACCTATGTGGGTGTTCAGGTCATACCCATGTTTGACTTGGGAAAGGTACGTGCCAATGAGCTCAAGGATGACCCTATTTCTCGAAAGGGTTTTAGAGATGGGTTGAGAGTGGGTATGGGTCCATACATCGGATATAGGATTGGGAGCCGATCTAAATACGTGTTTCGAAATGATGGAAAGCGAGATGAGGATAAAATACAGGATCACTTCTTTTTGGAAAACACTCGGTACGGCATTAAAATGCAAGTGGGTTTCCGAGAGTTTGAAGTATTCGCATCTTATGATTTGAATGAGGTATTTGTCCCCGGTAAAGGGCCGAATCAGGCAGAATTGAATAACCTTTCCGTTGGTTTCACTTTTGTGAGCACGGGGAAATAAATGCTTTCATAACTACATGTAAGTGAAGGAAATAGCAGGTGCAATGCGTTATATTTGCTGGCTAAAAAATGATTTTCAAATGAATTCAAGGAAGTTAAAAGCCTTTACTCTTTCCGAATTGCTAGTTGTCTTGGTTATAATGGGGATTTTGGTCCTTTTGGCATTACCGTCCTTAATGCCGCTCATAACGCGAACCAGATCCTTGGAAGCCAAGAAGGGACTTAAATATGTGCATACTCTTCAAAAGACATATTATTTTGAATATTCCAAGTTTAGTGACGATTTGGACGCGTTGGGATTTGAACAGGAAGGGTTAGTAAGTGAGGAGGCGGGAAATGCGAATTATTTGATTGAAATGGTAGAGGCTACTCCCACTTCTTTTTTAGCCAGAGCTACTGCCGTAGTGGATTTTGATGGAGATGGAGAAATGAATATTTGGGAGATTGACCAAAACGGTAAGCTCGAAGAAGTACAAAAGGACTAATGGAAGTACTCAGCCTAATCTTTTTAGGATTGCTATCTATCGGATTAGCTTATCAGGATTTTAGGTCACGAACAGTTGATTTGGGATGGATCATCTTGTTTCTGGGAGGAGCCATACTGCATCACTTCTTTGTTCGC
>CAYNXV010000389.1:0-1798 GCA_964401245.1 uncultured Bifidobacteriales bacterium
ACGGCAAACCGGTGGAATTGATGCGCTTTATCGAGCTTATCGAAGAGAAGCTGGGCAAGAAATCGAAAAAGAACCTGCTTCCCATGCAGGCCGGCGATGTGGCCGAATCGCATGCCGATGTCGAAGACCTGGTGCGAGACGTGGGCTTCAGGCCCGATACCTCGGTGGAAACGGGGATTTCCCGATTCCTGGATTGGTATACGGGATATTACGGGGCGAAATAAAACCGGTTACTGAAATCCGACCATGACGCGGCCGTTGAAGTAGGGTTTGGGCAGCCGGGGCAGCGAAAGATAGGCGGCCGCGGCTCTTTGCACTCTCAGGGGGAAGGCGCGCGCATATTCCGCCAGTTTGTGCGCGTCGATGCGATGGGCCAGCCGGAAGCCCTCGGAGTTGAGCCTTTCAACATCCCACTCTTTTTTTTCCAGATACCAAAAATCGAGCAAGGCCTTTTCGGGGTCGGCTATGTATATGGGCGCAAACCAGAGCTTGTGCAAGGTGAAGCCCGTGAACAAATCGGGTTTGAGCTGGGAATAGGTAAAGCGTCCGAAGGCGTTTTCGATGGTGCGGGTTCCTTGGGTGGTGACGCTGGTATAGGCTTTGGCCCCTTGCGGCACCAAGGCATAATTGCAGAGGACCCAATGGCCGGTGAGGTAGGAGGGTTTGACCATGGCATTGGCGATTTCGGGCGCGGAGGGGGTCTTGCGGTTGTAAAGATCGGCGATAATGAATTGGCCTTTTTGGAGCGGGATCAGTTTGCCGGCGCGCACCCACCGGTGCACCTGCACCCGAACCTGGGGCCCGGGGTTTCGAAAGAGGTCGTAAATCTGGGCGGAGTCGAGGATAGGGGTTAAAGGGTAGGGGCCCACTCGTTGCAAGAATATCTGCCAATCCATTTGGCTAAGTTAGCATTTATGCTAACAATGAGAAATAGAATTGGGGGTTTGATTGAATTTGATTGAATATACCCGGGTGCTTGGGACCCCTGCTCCGGGGTCGATTCCTCCGGGGGCCACAAAAGAGGCCTCGAGCGAAGTTCGGGTGAAGACATACCCGTTTCTCCCCGGCTCTCCCAGGCCGGAATAATCGACGTCCATGTTTTTTGTCCATTTTCCCTGGGGATTTTCTCAGTCCATTTTCCCTGGCCATTATCCCTTCCCATTTTTTCTGCCTACCGCCTTTTCCTTGCCCATGCGCTCCGGGGAGATTTGTTTCTCACCATGAATGCGCTTCCCTACCCCAGACAGACTCTCTCCCCTGTTGGCCCTCGTCCTGGTTGGGACCGCGCCAGCCCATGCGAGGGAATGGGCTTATTTGCTGGGAAGACCGCTGGATACCTTGGTCGTTCCTTCCGGGGCGCAGGAACCGGCTTGGGACGAGGAGACGAATCACCCCCGCCGCCACCCCGGACGCCAAGACGGGAATAAAACCCCGGATTACCAGGAGTGGCTCGACGGCCCCGAACCCTGGAACGGTCCCACGGAATTGCCGGGCATTCTCGCCAGCGCCACCCGCACCCACGGGTTGATGCCGGAGGCCCACGAAGCCGTGGGAACCTTTCGCCTGTCGCATGACGAGTTGGACGGAGCCGTGTCGGCCCTGGGCGATCCCTCACGCGTGGTGCAAACCCTGCCGGGTGTGGGGCGCCCCAGCGATTGGCTGACCACGCTCATCGTACGCGGAGGGGCGGCGGACCAGAACGCCTATTTGCTCGACGCGCTGCCCGCCCTCAAGGTGAGCCATTACGAAGAGTCGCGTGGCCAGAACGGAGGCGTGGGCATCGTCAACCTGGCTTTTC
>CAYNXV010000390.1:0-1791 GCA_964401245.1 uncultured Bifidobacteriales bacterium
ACCGCTGGTTGGGGGCCGTTGCAGGGAGTAAGCAGCTGTTTCGAACCTTTCTTGACCTGCGTCTGCGTCGTTTAAGCGTCAATCCCATGGCGGTATAGATTCGATACGCCCGCTTATAGTTCAAGGCACCGACTTTTTTCCGCACCAGGTCACACAAAGTCCGATACCCCAATCGATAGCCAAAATCGTCTGAAATCTTAACCATTTCATTTGCAACCGTCTGGTCATCCTTCGGCTTGGACCTATACTGCAAACCAGCCAGCGACATTTGAGCCAATGAAGCAGATATGCGTTCGCTGAGGCCTTTGCCGCGGAAAAATTCCGCAAGCTCCCGCCTTTGCGAACGCTTTACCACTTTTTTCCGAGAGCCTCGGTAGTGTCAAGTTTCTTTCGCAAATTGATTTCGGCTCCTCGAGTCTGACTCTCACTAGGCGACCATCGCCTGGAGTTCGTGTCCCTTTAGCAAATCCATATTCAGGTACCGTTTTGAGCCCCATTCTTGGCTCGCTACGTACCTGAGCCGGGCGCATACCAGCATCAAAGCGGAATGGCCATCGGGAAAACTTCCCACCACCCGTGTCCGTCGTTTGATTTCCCGGTTCAATCGCTCCAGGGTATTATTCGTGCGGATTCTCACCCAATGTTCCCGAGGAAATCGCATATAGGTGAGCGTCTCTTCAATTCCCGATTCCACTCGAAGAGCGGCCTCAGGCAGCCTCATTTCCCGAAGTCTGGATACAACCAGCTTCGCTTTCGATCGGGCCGCAGCCAAGTCCTCCTGGGCATGAATGGCCTTAAGCATCGCTACCACTTCCCGAATTTTGGAGTTGGGAACCAAGGGGAAAATATTACGGTAAAAGTGGACCATGCATCTTTGCCACAGGACATCCGGGAAAACCTCTCCAAAAGATTCGATGAAACCCAGATGCTTATCAGCGATGAACAAGGCGGCGCCTGAGAGCCCTCTTTCCTTCAGGTGCAAGAGGAAAGCCTTCCAAGAAGCCTTATCCTCGCGAGCCCCCTCCATGGCTCCTAGGACTTCCCGATACCCATCTTGGGAAACACCGATGGCCACCAGAACGGAAACGCTGACGACTTCCCCTCCCCAGCTGCGTTTCAGGAAGATCCCATCCAGATAGACATACGGAAAGGCTTCCTTGAGGGGTCGTTTTCGCCATTCTTCAATTTTAACGTAGACCTTTTTATTGAGATCACTGATGGTCGATGGGGACACTTTGGTGCCCCACAGAGCCTCGGTGACATCTTCCACTCGGCGCACGGAAACCCCTGCCAGATACATTTCAATCAAGGCTTCTTCGACTGAGCTTTCCCGCCGTTTATAGCGTTCTACAATGGCAGTTTCAAAGGGAGAGAGCCGCAATTTGGGCATATTGAGGGTGACCGCGCCGGCCTTTGTGTGCAATTTCCTTTGGTAATGCCCACTTCGGTAGTTTTTGCGGAGTAGGTTCCGTTCATGCTTCTGAGCGCCGCATAAAGCGTCTGCTTCCGCATCCAGCAAGGTGTTCAAGGTTTCCTCGACTGTGCCACGAACCAATTCTCCCAGCTGATCCCGGATTTGGTCTTGGTTGATTTGGATTATATTTTCCATGTGCTCCTCTTTCTGAACTAGGGTTAAAGTGTGGTAACTTCAAATCTAATCAGACTGAGGAGCCTCCTCATTTTTGCGAAACAAAACCTACGTTATCAAGTTCCGTCAATGTATACACTGGTCCAGGGTGATCAGCGACAACTATTTTTCCGGTTTGGCGACAACTATTTTTCCCGGATCTG
>CAYNXV010000391.1:0-1784 GCA_964401245.1 uncultured Bifidobacteriales bacterium
GCTGCTCACTCGGGCGTTATGCGCGCTAGTGGTACTTCCACCAGTTCCTACAGGAACAGGGGTGGGGAATGGAAACGATGGCGTTCCCCAAACCCACAGTAGGTTCAGATTTGGAAATGGTGAATACTATTCTTGATGAGGCTCAATGATATCCAGAAACTTGACTTGGTTAATCGCTTCTATTCTGCTTGGGACTGTATGCGTCAAAGCATCCGGTGGCGAATTCCTAACTCCGGATGACTTTATGGAGCAGCCTGCATTTAAAAAAGCGAAGCCTCAATTTTCATTAGAATTAGAACCCTTACGAACAGCTTTTTGGTGGGCCTACGCCGCTTATGAAGAACCAGCTGACCCAAGTTCAATAAATGATCCATTTAATAATGAGGAAGTTGAATTTCCCACCCTTTCCCCAATACCCATCCTGACTATTCTAGCCAAAGAGAATATTTCTATTTCAGCTGCATATTTATTGGATTTCGAATTTCAAGGCGGATGGGGTGTTGGTTTGGGCTTCGGAGTTCACGAAATAGATACTGGTTTGCGAGGGAAATATTGGGGAGGGAAGGCGTACTTTTTAAACCAGGCAGAATATGGGAATACATTTCGCGTTTTCGGAGAAGCTGGTAAACGATTTTTGCTTCTAGAAAATATATGTGGCACCCTTGGCGCCGCTCTTGGATACGGGAATAATGGGGTAAACACAAGAGATGGCGCTACTTACGGTTTGGTAGTGGAGTTGCAAGCACGGCTAGGGTATTGGAAGTGAGCGCGTTCAGTTCAACCAGCATTGATAAATAATTTGCGATTCGATTCTAGCCATGCCCGTTTTTTTACAGGATTGAAAACCAGGCTCATTATAATAATGGGATAGGTTAGGTTCAAAAATGGAACAAAAAATGAGACAACGCGCTCAAAATGTGAAATTAATGCCAATTAGATAGTGGTAATGCCAAAAGTAGAGTCTATGAGATGCTTTAATACACGAGCCTGGGTAGAAGGATGAAAAGCATCTCCAGTGCGGGCAGCCGCATAACAAGCCACTCGATCCGACGGCGCGCGGCAGTCACGCCTTTTGCTACTGCTTTGGGTCTGCTCCCTGTTGCAAAAGTCGCGCCTGTTCCCTTCGGCTTTGTCCCAAGGGCCAAAGCCTCCGGCCGTGCTTGCGGCTCAGTGCCGTGTTATACGGACGATGAGGCCAAATGCAAAAGAAAAAACACCGGATTGCGATTCCTAGTATCAAGATAGTTTTACTATTCGCAGACATATGAAAAGCGCTATCCTCTCAGAAAACTATATTCGAATTGTCATTTTCTCAATTGTTGCAGCTTTAAATTCCAGCTGCACAGTTAATTGGGGATGTGGAGAGAAGGCGCTGCCGAAGGCCGAAGAAGCTGCGGTACAGGAATTAATGACACTAAACAGGCTGGATTCGATAAGACCGAATCGTATTGCAAGCCAATATGATGTTGAGGGATGTGAATCGGGCCATATATTGGACGTTACGGCCAGTGAAATGAATTTGGATACAATACCCCCTTCAATTTCCAGTTTTTCGAAGCTTCAAACATTGTTGTTAGGCAATAATAACCTGAAAAGCTTGCCAATTGAAATCACTAACCTAAACCCAATTCACGTTAGTATAAGAGGAAATGAAATTTGTGATCCTCTACCAGAAATCGATGTGTGGGCTGCAAAATGGGATTCGACATGGAGGAAATCCCAACGGTGTCCTTAAACTTTATAGTTGGCAAGCAAAAAAAAGCTCCAGATTGAAGGGTAGCACG
>CAYNXV010000392.1:0-1771 GCA_964401245.1 uncultured Bifidobacteriales bacterium
CCTCCACCTACCATAAGGCTTCGCAATATATCCGCAAGGCGGGGCTAACCATCGTGGTCATATCGCTTTCGTTGTGGGTATTGACCCATACTCCGCCGCCGTCGATGAGCGAAAGGGAAGCCGGCGGCGAATACGTGGCGGTGACGAATTCCTACGCTGCGCAAATCGGAAAGTTCATCGAGCCGATTACCCGGCCCATGGGTTTGGACTGGCGCGGAGGCGTGGCTCTTATAAGCGGCTTCGCCGCCCGCGAAGTATTCGTGAGCGCCTTGGCGCTGATGTACCATATCGAAGAAGAGGACGAGGAGGGGCTTACCAGTCGGCTGCTGACCACCATGTCGGAGGTAACCTTCACGGACACCGGAGAGCGGATTTTCACCCTTTCGTCCGTGCTGGGCATGGCACTTTTCTTCATGATTGCCCTGCAATGCTTTCCCACCGTGGCCGTGGCGCGCCATGAAACCGGCGCCTGGAAATTGCCGATGCTGCAATTGGTAATCTATACGGGCGGCGCCTATATTTTGACGGTAATATTGGTGCAGGGACTGCGCGCTTTCGGCGTACCCTGACGTCCACCGCTCAAAACCCCGGCCCGGAGAGTCGCCTTTGTCCGCTTTCGAATCCGTTTACGATTTTTTCGTCCGCCTGAAAGAGGGCACCGAACATCTCACCTATGGCCGACCCGTGTTACGGCGCTGGTTCGCCGATTATGCCGCCTCCCTTTCCTCTCCGCCCGAAACCCGGCCGCTACTGAGGGTGCTCGACTTGGGCTGCGGTCAAGGTGACGATCTCCAGATGCTGGGGAATACGCTTCCGGGCGGCTGCAAATTGTTCGGGGTGGAAAGCTACGCCCCTTACCGGGAAATCTGCGCCGCCAAGGGAATCGAAACCCTGGCGGTGGACATCGAGAGGGACAAACTCCCCTTCGCGGACGGCTCGCTGGACGTGGTGGTCATCAATCAGGTGCTTGAGCATACCAAGGACCTGTTCTTCATCTTGTCCGAAGTGTCGCGGGTGCTTGTCCCCAATGGATTATTCCTGGTCGGAGTTCCCAATCTCGCGGCCTGGCACGATAGGCTGCTTCTGATGTTGGGACAGCAACCGTCGGGCATGAAGGTACTCGGACCTCATGTGCGGGGATTCACGCTTCCCGGTTTCCGTAAATTCGCCGAATGTGACGGCTTCTTCCGGCTCGAAGCCTATGCCGGCAGCGCATTCTTTCCCTTTCCCGTGGCCGTCAGCCGAATCCTGGCCCGTCTCTTTCCCACCTTGGCCACCTCTCTCTTTTTCCGGCTGCGACGCACGGAAAAACCGGGGTTGTTCATGGAGGTATTGCGCAATCGCCGTTTTGAAACCAATTATTACGAAGGCGGGAAGGATTATCCCGCTGCCTGACCTTATTTTCCCTGCGATTTGAAAGGCCCTCTCCAGCCTCCTTGCATGGATGAAGGTGGGGTATTTTCCTACTTTCACCGCTTCGGCTCGATGTGTCCTGAGCCCCTGGAGTATCCATGGTAAAAAGCACTATGCACGGCCGGGCGAGCCGATGGCCGCAACGCGCCAAATGGCTGGCCCTGCTTACGGCGCTCGGACTGATTCCCTTTTTCTCCTTTCTCTTTTCCGACCAGCAGCTTTTCGCATCGGATCAAATCGGTTCTTCTGCGTGGAAATTCTATTTCGATTCGCTGCGCAATTTTCAAATTCCCTTGTGGAACCCCTTCGGTTTCGGCGGCATGCCTACCTTCGACGCCATGTTCGGCGACGCTTCGTA
>CAYNXV010000393.1:0-1769 GCA_964401245.1 uncultured Bifidobacteriales bacterium
TTTTCAACAAGGGACTCTTCGACTACCTTGAGGGTGACGACACGGTGTTGGAAGATAAGCCTTTCAAAAAACTCGTGCGCGACCAACAGGTTTCCCTGTTCCGTCACGAAGGCTTCTGGCATTGCATGGATACCTACAAGGACTATCAGAATCTCAACCAGCTTTGGAAAGACAAAAAAGCCCCGTGGAAAATCTGGTAAGCATGAGCAAGGAGCAAAACATGGAAAAGTTATTTTCAGGCGCTTACAAAGGGAAAACCGTAATGGTCACCGGTCATACGGGATTCAAAGGTTCGTGGTTGTGCATGTGGCTATGCCGCATGGGCGCCAAGGTGGTAGGCTTCTCACTGGGACCTCCCACGGAACCCAGTCATCTACCCTTGCTGAAACTCGACATGATCTCTTTACAGGGTGATGTCCGGGATTTCGCCTCGGTGGAAAAGGCCGTTAACGATCATAAACCGGAAATCGTTTTCCACCTGGCCGCCCAACCCATCGTGCGGCTTTCGTACCAACAGCCGTTGGAAACCTATCATACCAACGTGATGGGAACCGCCAATGTACTCGAGGCCTGCCGGAAACAGGATTCCGTGCGGGCGATTGTATGCATAACCTCTGACAAGGTTTACGACAATCAGGAATGGGCCTGGGGGTATCGCGAGAATGACAGGCTGGGAGGCTTCGATCCCTACAGCGCCTCCAAGGCCTGCGCCGAGTTGGTTATTTCCAGCTATCGCAACGCCTTTTTGAATCTCAAGAATTTCGGTAAATCGCATCATAAGCTGATAGCGTCGGTGCGGGCCGGCAACGTAATCGGAGGCGGGGATTGGGCGCCCGATCGCCTGATTCCCGATGCCGTGCGCGCCGCCAGCCGCAAGGAAACCGTGGTTATCCGCAGCCCTTCGGCCACACGGCCTTGGCAGCACGTGCTTGAATGCCTGTCGGGCTATTTAGCCGTCGGCCAGAGGCTTTTGGCCGGTGAAGCCGCCATTGCCCGGGAATGGAATTTCGGTCCGTTGGAGGGCGGAATATACAGCGTAGGCCATGTCGTTAAACAATTGGGCGAATGCTGGTCCGAAATCAAGCATGTGGTGGAACAGGATCCCAATCAACCCCACGAAGCTTTTTCCCTTACCCTGGACTCCTCGTTCGCCTATACCAAACTGGGATGGAAACCGGCGTGGCCCAACAGCCTCACCTTCGTCCGGACCATTGACTGGTATCGTGAGTATTACACCAGCGGCAAGGTCATCAGCCAGGCCAACCTCGAAGATTATGTGGCCGCCGCCAAGGAAGGAAAAATCCCATGGTCCGACGAATCCTGATAACCGGAGCCAACGGCTTCGTGGGCGGACACCTCGCCCGTGCCTTGGCCGCAAATCCCGACCGGTCCCTGGTATTGACGGGCCGCCAGGAACGCTATTCCCATGGAGCTTTGCCGGCGGGATGCGAATACGTGCAAGCGGATTTGCATGCTACTTCCGATTCCCTGAAATCGAGTCGGTACGATACCATCATCCACTTGGCGGCGGCCTTGAATGCCCATGACTCCTCGGATGCCCGTAAAATCCTGATGGATGCAAATATTTCCGGAACCTTGTCCATGTTGGAATTGGCACGAGAGCAAGGTGCTTATTTCATCTTTCCTTCTACCGGACTGCTATACGGAGATCAACCCGGTCCCCACCATGAGGACCTTCCCCTACTGCCCGTCAATTTCTACACGTTATCGAAAGCCATGGCCGAAAGGATGATTGAACATTTCTCCCG
>CAYNXV010000394.1:0-1760 GCA_964401245.1 uncultured Bifidobacteriales bacterium
CCTTGACCAAAGGGCTTCCGAAGAAATCCGCTTCGATAAAAATCGGATTGGTGGGCGCGGGAAACTTTGCCAAGTCTGTGCTGTTACCCAAGCTGGCCAAAATGGAAGACGTTCGCATTGACGCCATCGCAACCGCTACCGGAGCCTCAGCCCGAGGTACTGCGGAAAAGTATGGTATAGGCAAAATTTTTGGTGATTCCGGCGCTTTGTTGGATGATACCGAAGTCAATACGGTGTTCATCACTACCCGACACAACCTCCATGCACCTGCGGTGCTCAAGGCCCTGGAAACGGGCAAACATGTCTTCGTGGAAAAACCGCTCTGTCTCAAAGAGGAAGAACTCGAAGAAATCAAGTCAAAATACGCGGAGGGGGCCTCTTCGAATGCATCCCTTCCCGTAATTACCGTGGGTTTCAACCGCCGGTTTTCCGAGCATGCGACCAAGCTGCGGCAATGGGTTAAGACCTCCGGCGAAAGACCGGTTATCCGCTACCGCATCAATGCCGGATCCATACCCAAAACCAGTTGGGTTCAGGATGCTGAAATCGGAGGCGGGCGCATCATCGGAGAAGTGTGCCACTTCGTAGACACGTGTTCCTTTTTGGCGGACTCGCCGGTGGAAGAAGTCTATGCCACCGTGCTGGAAACTCCGGGCGATTACCACGAAGACAATGTCTGCATCACCTTGAAGCATGCCGACGGGGCCCGCTCCTCCATCGACTACCTGGCCAACGGAGACCCCGCATGCCCTAAGGAATTCCTCGAAGTATTTTGCGGACACGGCCTGGCCACCTGCGAAGACTATTTCGTCTCCACCTTTGCGCGGGGCGGCAAACGCACTAAGCTCAAGTCTTCGGGAATGGACAAGGGCTTTGCGGCGGAGCTGACGGCCTTCCGCGCTGCCGTGCTGGGTAAGGCGCCTCTGCCCATTCCTTTTGAGTCCCTCACGAACACCACTCTGACCACCTTCCGGATTCTGGAGTCCATTGCTTCCAATTCGGTGAAGGAGGTATAACTGGGAAATTGGAGATAGGAATTAGGCAATGCGATATCAACCGTGGCTTAAGTTTCCCGATTGGGAAAAGCTCGATTTTAAGCTGGCGGAGGCCCAAGGTCAGCCTCTTTATCTCCCCCACACACAACAACTGGTCAAGTCGCTAGACCCACATCCTCCGGGAATCCTTTTATTGCGAGGCCCCCGGCAAATCGGGAAAAGCACTTTTCTAAGACAATTTGCCGCCCGTTGCCTAAACCAAGGGGTTGCTCCGGAAAATATCGTCCTCTTCGATGCTGAGCGGTTCGCCGACCGTCACCATCTCCTGGGAGAAATGGAAGCATTTATCGGGGAGCAATCCGGATTTACGGTTCTTCTAATCGACGAAATCACGGCCTTGGATGAATGGTGGCTGGCATTGAAGGTCCTGGCCGACTCGGGCAAAGCCTCCAATAGCTTATTGCTGGGCACGGGTTCCTCAGCCGTAGACCTCCACGACGGCGCGGATCGTCTTCCCGGCAGGAGAGGACGTCGCCATCCCGTTGACTTCGAATTACTTCCCATTCCCTATGCCATGGTAAAAGAGCGGCTGCGGTTCGAGGAGTACCTTCTCACAGGCGGTTTCCCTTGGAGCATCAACGAATATTTGCGGCTAAAGGCGATCCCTTCCCACGTCTATGAAATTCATGCGGCTGCCATTCAAGGAGCTTTTCAAAAAGAGAATCATAGAGGGCATCTCCTTAACCACATCCTTCCATATCTGGC
>CAYNXV010000395.1:0-1750 GCA_964401245.1 uncultured Bifidobacteriales bacterium
TTTTCCGAATTCTATGCCGCGCCTTCTGTCGTTGATTCGGCAAGTAACGGAGAATGGATGGAAATTTTCAACCGCTCTACCGATACCCTGAATATGGCGGGATGCCGGATATCGAGGGAGGGAAGCGCCTCGGAAACCCGCACCGTAAGTTTGGACGAAGTGTTATTGCCGCCCGGCAAGGCCTATGTGCTGGGCCGAGCGGGTGCGGTCAAGGCGGATAGACGGTATGAATCCTTCAGCTTGGTCAACACCCAATCCACTCTCCTGATATTATGCCGGTCCGATAGCTTGGTCCTCGACACGCTTTACTATAATGCGGACTTACCGGAAGGTTCTGCGGGTGTCCGAATTCAGGAAGGAAGGGTTTCCACTTTGCGGCATAATCGCTTCGACGAGAGAGACCGGGCGGAGAGTTGGTGTCTTACCACCATGAAGGCCCGCGATGGCCTACCCACCGCCGGTCCCGGGGAGGCCGAATCTCATTGCGGACCTTAAGTCGGAGAAGGGAATTGGGGTCAGGCCGATCCCGGAGCTTCGACAGGGGTATTGCCGGAGACAAGGCCTTTTTTGAAGTACCCGTAACTGAATCCGACGACACCGTATGCCAACAACAATCCATACAGGTATTCCGGGAAAATCATGCCGAAACCGACGATATATCCGCCGATGACGTTGATGATCTGGAATAGATTGATGGCTTTGTTATTGCGCCGCATGAGCTTCGGCAAATACAGGGGCGAGACCATCAATAGCCCGGATAAGATGAGCAGAAGAGGCAAGGCGACCAGAAACTGCTGATGGGTTCCCACCAGGTATTTTTCGAAAAGAATTACGTTGAGGGCCATGAAACCGCCGGCGAAAGTGGACGGCAGACCATGAAAATAGAGGGTTTGCTCTTCCATGTCCACGGCGTTATAGCGGGCCAGACGCATCGACGCGCACAGCATATAAAGGGCCACCGAAATCAGCATCAAAGGCCTGTGCCCCATGAACCATTGCATGTCGGTGGACTGGATGTAGAAGTAGACGAGGAATCCCGGCGCCACTCCGAAAGCGATAAGGTCGGCCAGGCTGTCAAATTGGGCTCCGAAATCGCTGGATGCCTTCAATACCTTGGCCGTGAATCCGTCCAGTTTATCGAATAGAACGCACCAGATGATAATCCAGGCGGCGAGCACCAAGGGCTGCTTGCTGCTCATGAAAATCAATCCGGTCGTGGGCGAAAAGGATTCCGCCATGATGAGAATGCTGAATATTCCCAGGAGGAAATTGAAGCTGGTAAAGAAGTTGGGTACCAGGAACCGCGTTTTGGTCAATTCAACTCCTCGTTTGGGGTGCGCATGCAATTTAAAATAATAGCGTACCTCGGGAGGGTCTACCGGCATGTGGAAATACCCCCAAAATCAGGTCCCGGGAAAGCACAGGATGAAATTATCCAGGGTGCTTACGCATACTTGTTTCTCCGAGAATACGGGAGTGCCGGGAATGTGGGGTAAAGGGTATTTCGCCTTGAGGATATGCCCGTAACTGCGTTTTTCCAATGCGGGTTCGGTTGTGCCGATCCAGTATCCGTCCCGGCCGGCCAGGGGCTTGTTGAATAGATAGGTGTCCGCGTTCCGACGCGACAAGACCTCTCCGGAGGTTGCATGCATGCAAATCAGCTTTTTGGATGCCGTGGTGGCCATCAATACTTCCTGACCATTGCCGGTGAGGCTCAGAATCTGTTCTCCGAATTCACGGGTCCAGATTA
>CAYNXV010000396.1:0-1741 GCA_964401245.1 uncultured Bifidobacteriales bacterium
CATATGTAGGCACGGAATTTTTCGAATTCCTGTGGAGTCGAAGCGTAAAGAATCCCCCCCTGGGTCAGGTCAAAATGTCCGCTTAACCTCACCTGAATTGGGGCGAAGGAACGGACAGAATGAGACAGAAATATCATAACAGAGTTGAAGTGGTTCATCGGTTAAGTCAGCCGGGTGCGCCTTCCATTGCGGTCATATCGGAGGAAACGGGAGTACCGAAAGCTACCTTGTATGCCTGGCTTGCAAGCGAGAGGCGCTTGAGCCGAGTAGACCGGTTAACCAAAGGCAGCCTCCTTATGTCTAAACGCTCAAAAGCCCGCTCCCCCTCCGTCAAATTGGCTCTGTTGGGAGATAGCCACGGCCTCAAAGGAGACGCCCTGGTGGCGTTTTGCAATGAGAAGGGAGTCACCGTCGAGGAACTGCTTTCGTGGCGGGATTTGGCTCTTTCCGGCATTGAAGTTGCCGACCGGGATGGCTTGGGTTCGACACGTAAGGAACACGACAAGAAGGTTACGGATCTGGAGGCGGAATTGCGTCGCAAGAATGACGCCTTGGCCGAGGCCGCCGCCCTGATTATCCTTCAAAAAAAAATTTCGGGGTTGTTGGGCGGACAAAAGTGAAGGCGGAATTGAGGAGACTCATCATCATGGCCCTGGACATTGCAGTTGCGTCCGGCGCCCGTTTGTTCAAAGCCTGCGAGACCATTCAACTTTGTCAGCGTAGGCTCAGGCGTTGGCGGAAAACTGAAGAAGATGGTCGCAAAGGCGGTTACCGCGCTGTGGGCCAGAGGCTATCCGATTCCGAAAAGGATGCCGTTGTGGCCGCATTCAATCGGCCGGAAATTGCGGATCTTCCCGTGAAGGTCGCCTGTGCGACGCTGATGGATCAAGGGATTTACGCGGCATCTCCATCTACCTGCGCAAGAGTTTTGGCGGAGCGGGTTGTAAGCAGGCGAAGACTTCCCAAAATATCAGGCAAAGCCAAGCGTCCGGAGCTTAGGGCCACCGGGCCCGGTCAAGTGTGGTGCTGGGATATCACTTGGTTGGATGCGCCGCTCAAGGGCACCTATTACTACCTGTACATGGCCATCGACATGTTCTCCCGCAAGGTGGTGGCGTGGGAAGTTTACGCCAAGGAAGATGGGACGCTGGCGCGGGACCTGTTCGCAGAAGCCATGAAAGCGGAAGGAATTCTGCCGGGAACTCTCCTTGTCCATGCGGACAACGGAAAGCCTATGCGAAGCCGGAAGCTGCGTGACTTGTTTGATATCCTGAACGTGACCGCCAGTTATGGGCGTCCCTATACCAGCAATGATAACGCCTTTGCTGAGAGTTTATTTGCCACCTTCAAAGGCCGAATTTCCTTCCCGGAATTCTTCGCCGGCGTGCAGTCGGCCCGGGACTTTTGCATGGAGTTTTTCACCTGGTACAATGGCTTCCACCAGCATTCGAGTCTGGATTTTGTGACGCCGCAAAGCGTGCATGATGGATTGCACCCCGAGATATTTTCCGCTCGAAATAGGCTGCTGGAATTGAATCGGAAAAAGCATCCCTCGCGACATGGAGGTAGAGCCAAAGTATTCGGGATCCCCAACGAAGTGCGACTCAAGCATAGGATCTCGATGACGATAGTTTCGTAAGGATATAAATTGAATCAACCAGCGGACATTTTGCCTGAATCCAGCCGCTTGGCCAAGGAACGGAAAAACGTGGCCCAGGCGGCCCGAGAGCTGGATATCAGT
>CAYNXV010000397.1:0-1741 GCA_964401245.1 uncultured Bifidobacteriales bacterium
CTTTGATCAATTCGAAGAACATGATTCCCAAGGCGAAGATGTCGATGGAGCGGGTACTGAGTTCTCCGCGCAGCCGCTCGGGGGCCATATAAGCCACGCTTCCGCTTATGTGCGCGGTCTGGCTCATCAAATCGGCGCCGAGCTTGGCCACTCCGAAGTCGCAGATGACCGGCTGACCGTCCAGCCGAATCAGGACGTTTTCGGGTTTGAGGTCGCGGTGGATAACTCCGTCGTAGACGACGTCGTCGAACTCCAGGCGGGCCGCATGCGCATGGGCGAGGCCGTCGAGGATTCCAGAGATGATGGCCAGCGAAATCGGAACCGGGAACGTGCCGCATTGTTCCAGATGCTGCCTGAGGCTCTGGCCTTCGATGTATTCCATTTCGATTTGCAGCTTCGCGGCGGTTTGCGAAACATCATGGATGCGCACGATGGCGGGATGCTTGAGATTGGCCGCGAGCTGGGCTTCGCGTTTGAATTTCGCCCGGCTCCGCGCGTCGAGCATCATGTCCTGGTGGAGTATTTTGAGCACCCGCAATTCATTGAGGGTTTTATGGCGCGCGAGATACACGTCCGCCGAAGCCCCCTGTCCGAGGATTTTCAGGATTTCGTAGCGATTGTCGTTGATGGAGGCGATCATGGAATCAGGGAATAGGGAATTAAGGAAATTGCACGAAAAGGTAGATTATGCGGAAGATACGGCAATGGACGGATGGCGGTATCGCCTTCGAATCCCTTTCAGGGATTCGAAGGGTCTTGATTTCGGGAAGGGTAAGACGCCTGCTTTCCCGCTTCGATGACCAGGGTGTCGACGCCCACTCCGAATCGCTCCTGGGCACGCCAAGGCTCCAGTCCTCCGGGGTTCCATACGCCGTCTCCGTTGTCGTCCTGAAAGTAATCGACGCGATAGCGGCCTGCCGGAAGCCCTCCCATCACATTACCGGCTTCACCCCCGGGCGTGGAGGGCAAAACCTTCGCATGCCATATTCCGGATGCGAGATCGCGGACTATGGCGGTCCACCCTCGGGCGGCGTCGCCCCAGGTGAAACGTACCGTTCCCAGCTCTTCGGCATCGGGAATCCGGAAGGTTTTCAGAACCTGACGTCTCTCTTTGGGAGTGTCCAAAGACCCGGCGGTCTTTGCCGCATCGCCCGCGGAGGTATCCGGACTCAAGGTCGTATCCGCCGGAGCGGCGTTCGGAGCCGCGGCCAATGGAGCCGGCGGCCTGCGCCGGGAAATAGTCAGGGATTGACCGCGGAGAGGCATTGGAGGCAATTCCAAGGTGAATTCATGGGCGTTGAGGCGAATGACCTTGTAGGCGACGGGAATCGAATCGTTTTCAAAAACGGCCAAACTGTCCGTAAGCATTTTGAGCAATGAATCGGTCAAAATGCGCGGAGTATAAACTCGGAATTCCCGACCGGGGAAGAAAGGGGCATCGGGTAATTTTTGGCGTTCGCCGAAAATATCGTAGGGGCCCAGGAAGGTATAAGCTTCGGTCGGGACCGGTGCGGGGGTTTGCGGAGAGGCCGGCATCGCTCCTTCTCCGTCTGCTGAGGCGGCGATGGACTGGGCGACGAACTCGATGGATGCCCCCGCGGAGTCCGGCAGCCGGCCATGGAAATCGAGCGCACCGGGGGCCTCCAGCCGATAGGTGGCGCCTTCGCGCAGCGGCCTGGCATTGATTTCGATTTCGCCTTCGGGATTTTTGGCCACGCTCAGCAGCTCCACGGCGACATTG
>CAYNXV010000398.1:0-1739 GCA_964401245.1 uncultured Bifidobacteriales bacterium
TATTTGCCTTCGCTGACACTTCCTTCCGGGTGAACAGGCCGGAAACTCCCATCACCCTTATCGTGGAGAAGGGCAGGGTTACCGGAACCATCGACTCCACCGAGGAATTCGAGAGGGTGCTGGCAAACATCCGCCAGGGCGAAGGCGAGGTGCGGGTGCGCGAACTCGGCTTCGGAATGAACCGCGCGTTTACTCCGAGTCGCATGGTGAGCGACGTGGGCACCTATGAGCGCATGTGCGGCGTCCACCTTTCGCTGGGAGCCAAGCATGCCATTTTTCCCAAGCCGGAAATCAGACGCAAGGAAGCCCGGAGCCATGTGGATATTTTCGTAGCGGCCGACTCCGTCGTTCTGGACGATACGGTGGTATTCCGGGACGGAGCCTGGATTTCATAGGAAAAATGCCGGCCACATGCCACGTGGAGATAATGCCGCGATTCCTGCGGGTTTCAGGTCTTGACTTTGGGTGGGATAGCTGCGAAAATTGAAAATGGCTTGTGTTCGGATTCCCATCCGTAATTTGTACCCTCATTTTCTTCGGAAAGTATGATTCAGGTTTCCCTAGACGAGGTTCAGCCTGGAATGGTATTGGCCCGCTCCATTCTCGGCGATAGGGGCAACCTTCTCCTTTCCCAGGGGTTCGTGCTCAATGCCGACGTCATAAGAAAATGCCGTAAGATGGAATTGAACGGCTTGTGGGTTTATCAGGAAGGCGTAGACGTACTTCCCGAAAATCTCATCCAGGAGCAATTGGAATTGCAGGCCATCGGCACCCTGCAAAAGAACGCGGAACTCCTGAAAAACGCCAGCAAAATGAAGGAAACCACGGCGGAATCGGTGCGCCGGTTTCTCACCGACGCTTCGCGTTTCAAGAATATCATCGCGGTGGCGCAGGCGAAATCGATGGTTTCCGAAATCATCGAATCCCTGCTGGGCAAAGAACCCTTGATGGTGAATTTGACCACCATGCGATCGAAAAGCGGATATCTTTTCCAGCACTCCCTCGACGTCACCATTACCTCCATTCTGCTGGCGCTGCGATTGCGCTTTCCCGTCAAGGATATCGAGGAACTGGCGCTGGGAACCTTTCTCATGGATTTCGGAATGGTGCTTCTCTCCGAATCGGTATACAACAAACGCGGACCGCTTACCCCGGAGGAAAAGGAATTGATGCGGGAGCACCCTTCCATGGGCTACGCGATTCTCAAGGAGAACGAAGGCATATCCATCAATACCGCCCATGTGGCCTATCAGCATCATGAGAATCAGGACGGAACGGGTTATCCCCGGGGCCTCAGGGGGCGCAATGAATTGCCCCAAAAAGTTTTGTCCACCGAAACGGGATTCATCCACCGTTACGCGGAAGTGGCGGCGGTGGCGGATACCTACATTTCGCTTTTATCTCCCCGTCCGGGAACATTTCTGCCGAAATCTCCCGAAGCGGCCATGCGTGATCTCATCACTCTGGCCGGAACCCGCCTCAACACGGCCATAGTGGATTTGATGATTTCGATGATTCCGGTTTTTCCCGTGGGTTCGCGCATAGTGGTTTCCGAAGATCCCAAATACCGCACCCTGGGTTATTCGGGAGTCGTGGCCCAAGTCCATCCGGATAACAAGGAAAGACCGATAATCATCCTGCTTTTCGATCGGGCTCACCAAAAGATCCAGCCGATGAAATTCGATCTGGTCGAAAATCCCTATATCAAAATCCAATTCGCGCCGCTGTAACGCGCGCCC
>CAYNXV010000399.1:0-1733 GCA_964401245.1 uncultured Bifidobacteriales bacterium
CACTGCGAGACGCCCTGCGCTCCAGAAAAGCCACCGCCGGTGAAATCGCCCGGGCCGCCGAAGCCTGCCGAATCCGGACCGTGGTGGCCCGCTACCTGGAGACGGTTTCGCTATGAAGGATCGGGACATTCCTCTCGCCGAGTCCCTCCGGCAGAGGTTGAACAACCGCCTGCGCGAACGCGGTGAGGATGTCCAATTCGGGCTGCAACGCTATGCCATGGAGCGTATCCTCTTCCGGTTGGGGAAGTCCGTCCATCGCAACCGCTTCGTGCTCAAGGGAGCCTCGCTGTTCGCCCTGTGGGGCGGAAGCCTTTACCGGCCGACCCGCGACCTGGATTTCACAGGCTACGGTATCAGCACCATGGAGGAAGCCCTGGCCGCAATCCGGGAAATCCTGGAAACCCTGGTGGATGAGGACGGGTTGGCCTTCCCTTCGGAATCCCTCTCGGCCGAACCCATCCGTGACGAAGCCGAATACCAGGGATTCCGCATTCGCTTCCACGGAACCTTGGGTCATTCCCGCATTCCCATGCAAATCGATATCGGCCTGGGTGATGACATCGAACCACCACCTTTGGATGAAGATTACCCCACCCTGCTGGGAGATGCGAAGCCGAATATCCGCAGCTACCCCAAGGAGGCGGTGGTGGCGGAGAAGCTGCATGCGCTGGTTATTCTCGGCGAGAGAAACAGCCGCCTCAAGGATTTCTATGACCTTTGCATCCTGGCCCGGCAATTTCCCTTCGAGTCCGAGCAACTCTCCCGGGGAATTATTTCCACCTTTCGGCGACGCAAGACGCAGTTGCAAGGATCATTGCCGGAAGGGCTTGCGGCGCGCTTCTACTCGGACCCAATGAGGGCGAATCAATGGCGAGCCTACTTGAATCGGAATTCTCTTCCCGGAGCGCCGGAGGATTTCAATAGCGTGGGCGAAATTTTGCGGGCCTTTTTGACACCGATATGGAATGAATTGACGAACCATAACGGAAAAGGCGGTAAGTGGCCGCCGGGAGGCCCTTGGCCGTGGACGAAAAAAACCTAGGAATTAAAGTCCAGCTTGCGTTGGAGCCACATGGAGAACAAAGAGAATCCTCGCGTCACCCAAGGCGCGCAGAAAACGATCGCTGCCTTCCTGAATACCGACGGAGGTGACCTGCTGCAGAGGGTGACGGACGACGGAAAGTTATGCGGCATTGAAGCGGATCAGTTTGACAACCGAAAGCACCGGTGAGTATATCCGCACGCGTTTTGGTCGACCAGGAAGGGAAAAAACCGGATGAAGCACGCCCCCATAGTCTTTTTCGACGGAGTTTGCGGCCTGTGCAATACCTTCGTGGATTTCATCATACCCCGGGACAAGCGTGCCATATACCGGTTCGCGCCCTTGCAAGGGGAAACGGCGACGGAATACCTGAAGGGGCGGCAAGGTTCCGAAAAGGAGGGCTTCACCAGCGTGGTATTAGTGGACGAGAAGGGAACACATTGGAAATCCGATGCAGCTCTCCGGATACTCGTGGGTCTAGGAGGAGCATGGTTTTTGATTCGCCTATTGTACGTGTTCCCGCGGGTGCTACGTGACGCCGCCTACGACTTTGTCGCCCGGAACCGATACAAATGGTTCGACAAGCTCGAATCCTGCCGCCTGCCGACAGCCAAGGAAAGGGAGAGGTTTTTACCCTGAGTCGGATAATCGCTTAAGGATAATAGTTCAGGAATACCGACGCATGGTATGA
>CAYNXV010000400.1:0-1729 GCA_964401245.1 uncultured Bifidobacteriales bacterium
TTGTGAATGGCCTGGAAGATGGCGATGATGTCGCGCGGGCTCACTCCCAACGCGTTCAAGGAGCGCGATATTTCCGCCACGCTGGTCGAGCGCGGTATCACGCGCATTTCGGTATTGGGCTCGGTAACATCCATGTTTTCCCTATCGTTGCGGGTAGTTTGCTGGGCCGCGCGGCCGGGTGCCACGGCGCCTTGCACCTGGATTTGCTGATCGCGCTGCACTTCCACCGTGATGCCGCCGTGAGCCACCGCCACCTCGGAAATTCCCACATTGCCGCCGGCAATCACCGTACCGGTTTTTTCGTTGAGGACCACCCGGGATATCCCCGCCATTTCGAATTCGACCGCTTCGACCTCGGCGATGAATCCCATGGGACTATCCTTGCGATCGGCGGGTACATTCACCCTCACCGTCACGGGATCGACGGCTTCGGCCAAAGCCGCTCCGAATTTGGCGTTCACCGCGGCCGCCAGATTGACCGCCGACCCGATATCCGGCTCGCGCAGCGACAAATGCAATTGTTCATTGGGAATATCCCCGCCTTCGATTTCCTTTTGCAATATTCCGCCGCCGGGAATCTCGCCCGCGAGCACATGGTTTTTCTGAAAACTGGAGCGACTGGTTTGAAAGGCCACTCCGCCGACGCTCAAGGCCCCTTGCGCCAAGGCGTAGATTTCTCCCTCGGGTCCTTGCAGGGGGCTCATCAATAGGGTTCCGCCTTCCAGGCTGCGCGCATCGCCCATGCTCGATACGGTAACGTCTATCTTGCTTCCTCGTTTCTGGAAGGGACTGGCCTTCGCAGTGACCATTACCGCCGCCACGTTGCGGATTTGAATGCGGGACTGGGGAACTTCAATCCCCAGGTTACGGAGCATGTTGATGGTGCTTTGGATGGTGAATTGCGTGCGGGATCCGTCGCCGGTGCCTCGCAAACCCACCACGATACCGTAACCGATGAGTTGCAATTCGGATTCACCCTCCAGGCGGGTCACATCCTTGACGCGGGCGGAATAGGCGCCGACTGCGGAGAACAACAACAATGCGATGATTCCATGCTTCAGCATAGCGATTCCCTCAGAAAATCCAGTGGAAAAAACGGGACAGCCACCCGGGTTTCGAGGCCGATGAATTGGTGCCGTCCCCGGAATATTGGATGCGCGCATCCGCAATTTTATAACTGAAAATGGTATTATCCGACGAAATGTCTTCGGAACGGACAATGCCGGAGACTTTGAGGATTTCGGTTTCATTATTGACTTCGACTTCCTTATTGCCTTCTATGAGAAGGTTTCCGTTGTCGTATACTTTCACCACGCGGGCCGAAACCGTGGCTTTCACTTCGCCCACGCGCGAGGTCTTGCCGCGTCCGTCGTAGGCATTGTCGGTTCCCATGCCGGCGCCCATGCCGGGAATGAAATTGAGCGGGCCGGTTCCCGCGCTTACCTGAACGGCCGTATTTTGTTTTTCATCGGTTTGGGTCTTGGTGTCGTTGCTGGCCCGGGCGCTTTCCACCACTATCACCGTCACCACGTCCTCGACACGCTTGGCTTTTTTGTCGGAGTAAAGCGAGAAATGCGTGGGAGAAGCGAAAAGCGCTCCTGTAACGCAAAAAGCCACGATTATCGATATGGATGCATTCGTCATGGGCGTTTTCCCTTCATAGCCTTAATGCGTCGCTGCCAGCGGACGCAATCGGCCGTCTTCCAATACCCGCGCCCGCATGAGGCGA
>CAYNXV010000401.1:0-1711 GCA_964401245.1 uncultured Bifidobacteriales bacterium
ACAATTCGCGGCTCATCGTGCTCAAGCATTTGAAAGCCGAAGAAGCCCTGGAAATCCTGCCCGAAAGCCTGGTCAAGAACGCCCAGTTGAAACTGGTCAAAAGCCAGAACGCCATCATGGTGCTGGGGACCTACGAAACCATCGATGGCATTGCCCATTATGTCGATCAAATCGACCTGCCTGTGCCGCAAATCCTCATCGAAGCTCTGGTTGTCGACGTGGACATGGATAAAATCCGGCGCTACGGCGATTATCGCAAGGTTCCCAGCAAAGAAAGTATCTACCCCGATTTCGAGCAGGTGCTGAACAAGAAGCGCAGCCAGGATATACTGAACGCGATTCCGGGCTTGAGCGACGTGATTTCCCTCCCCAAAAATTTCGTGGCGCGCGTTGAGGCTTTGGAGCAGGAAAAGGTTCTCAAAATCCGTTCCAAGCCGCAAATCAGCACTCTTAATGGGTCCGAGGCCACCTTGAAGATAGGGCAGACGCAGTATTTTCTGCTCAAATCCGAAACTGATTACAGTCAAGGCGATGGTGTGACCACGCGTTCCACCGAGCGTTTCGAGAAAATCGAAGCCAATGTTACCCTCACGGTTACCCCCTTCGTCACCGGCAAAGGTGAAATCACCTGCGAAATCGTGCCCGATTTTTCCGAACCCGAGGGATCGTTCAGCTCGGGAGTGCCGCCCACGCTTAACCATCGCATGCTCAAATCGAAGGTGAGGCTGCGTGACGGCGAAACCATCGTGCTGGGTGGGCTGGTCAAGGAATCGAATAATCGCGTTTCGCGGCAGGTGCCCTTTCTCGGTTCCATTCCCATTCTCGGCTGGCTTTTCAAGAACAGCGACATCGTCAAGACGCGTAGTCAGCTGCTTATTTTCGTGACGCCGCATATTTACTACGGATCCGACGCCAATGTGAGTCCCAGCGCCTACATGAAGAGTAATGCGGACCTGGATTAATGACGCCTTCACGGCCCGACTGCACTGGGGAGCGGAATTTCTGCGCGACGAAGTACGCCTGTTCTCCGTGCGCGCGCCGGGAACTCAACCGGTAGCCGATTCCCAAAAAAAAATCACGGAGGCAAGCACCCCTGTACCGGGCCCTTCCTTCCGCGGCTCCTATGTGGAGGCTGAAGCCTTCGCTCGAATTCATGGCATACGCTATGAAGGCTTGGTAGCCGCCGTTTCCCATTTGCCCTATCGCGTGCATGATCTGGGTCCCGCTCCCGAAGGGGAAGGCGAAGACGTGGAACCCGGGTATTTTCTGCCGCCGGGAACCCGGGGAGAGGATTTCGAGGCCCAGGTATTCAACCTGGGAGAAAGCCGTCTTCTAGCCCTGTGCCGCGACGAGGCCTTGCGGCATTTTCAGGATGAATTGCCTCTTTCACTTTCCAGTTTGTGGGAATTGACCTTGAGTCCGCTTCCCTTGCTGACCGCGCTGGAACCGGAGGACTTGCGTGAGGCCTGCGCCCTGCTTTGGCCCGACCAGGACGAAACACATGTTCTGTTCATGGCCGGTGGGGAGCTGCGCGCGCATGTCAAATTGCCCGTGGGGCTGAATGCCGCTCGCGAACGGGGTGCCGAAGTAACGCGAGTGCTCCGCAAGGCTCTAATCTATTACTGGGAAACCAAGGCGCCGTCCCTTCCGCTGGGCAAGGTTTACCTGGGGCGCGATGGTGAAGCCGGAGAGATGCGCGCTGCGCTGGATG
>CAYNXV010000402.1:0-1708 GCA_964401245.1 uncultured Bifidobacteriales bacterium
ACCGAAAGGAAAAACATTCCCGCGGCAAAGACAATTATAGGCGCCAACGAACCCATTGAATGCGCATCTAAATTCGGAATCGCAGCGCCTCTTAAAAGACCGGATAGTATGGATACGGGGTTATACTTCGCAACTCCGGCCATCCATTCCGGCATCAATTTTTCCGGCACCAGCGCTGTACTGGTAAATAGAATGGGCATATTGAAGGCATGAATGAAAACCGCCATCGTCTCTTGAGATTTCGTTTTTAAAGCAATGAAACAGGAAATGGATGCGTACATCCATGAAAAAACGAAAAGAGCCGCTATTGCGGTAGCCAGTACAAGTAGACGAGGTTCAAAATGAGCTCCCAGTGCGATTCCCAATACGCCGATAGCCAATGCCTGCAATGAAACTCGAAAGGCATCCGCCATAATCTTGCCCCCGATAAGAGAAAGGGGCGATGCCGAAGTAAACCTCATTCTCATCAACATGCTAGTCTGGTAGTCCTTTATCAGCCCTACTCCCGACTGGGACGCCCCAAACAAGGCCGTCATCGCGCAAATCCCCGGCATCACATAGTCCAGGTAGGAAACACCTTCGGGTAAATGCCCTTCCCCGAAACGGCTGAAGAGAAATCCGAAAAAAAGCATCCACATAAGCGGCTGCAAAAATGAAAAAATCAGCAGCACCGGGCGGCGAATCGTTTTTAGAAGCGTCCGGCGAAACACCGCCTCTCCGCGCAAAAGCATCTCCGTCATCGGGATTTCATTCCCTTCATCCGCCCTTTGCCACCGCCTCCAGTCCCTTTATGGATGGTCTTTCCGGTCAAATTGAAATAAGCGCTCAACAAATCCGGCTGCCTGAACTCATACAACTCCAGGCAATGCGAGTGATTTTCCAGCATTTTAATTATGGCGCCTTCGGCCTGTGGCCGCCCTCGCATTACTATCAACAACTCTTCGCTTTTGGCATCGACCCGCTCCACTTCATCCAAGGATTGCAGATCCCTCAACAACAAGACTTTTTCCTTTTCCTCACCGCACAGCACCGCCTTTATCGAGGCACGTCCATGCTCCGCAATGATTTCTATCGGGGAGGCGCAAACCGCCAATGTTCCATTATTGAAAAAAGCTATGCGGTGGCAATTGGCGGCGGCTTCCCGGAGGTCATGAGAAACGGTCAATACCGTCTTCCCCGATTCAGCCCAGTCCCTCATCAACTTCCACACCAGCGCGCGACCCGCGGGGTCCAGGGCCAACGTCGGCTCATCGAGTAGAATCACAGCGGGATCCTGCACGATTCCCACCGCTATGTGAATCCGCTGCTTCATTCCCGATGAATAACCGCTTATTCGCCTATCCGCCGCGCCTTCCAAATCGAATTGGGACAGCAATCCTTCCGTAACTTTTTTGGATTCTCCCCGATGGATTCCAAAAAGGGAGCAGAAAAGCTTAAGAATTTCCCGGCCCGTCATTTCCGGATCCAAAGCCAATTCCTGGGGTATGTAGGACAGTTTTGTATGGAAGGAGCGCTGCCTAGAATCAAGAGGCTTATCCCAGGCCAGCGCCGAACCCGAATCCGGTTTGACCCGCCCGGCCAGAACTTTGAGCAACGTCGATTTACCCGCGCCATTCGCGCCGATAATCCCTAGCAGCTCCCCTTTTTCAACTTGCAAACTGACGTCGCGCAGCGCGAACTGTTTGCCGAACTGCCGTGACAACCCTCG
>CAYNXV010000403.1:0-995 GCA_964401245.1 uncultured Bifidobacteriales bacterium
CAGTTTCGCCAGGCCCCGCGCCTGGAAGGAACGGCTGCCACCGTGGCATGGCTGTCCCTGGCGATGGCCAGCCTCATTTTCATCTACCTGGCTTTTGTAGGGTGGTTCTTCCTACAAAGGTACGTAAATAGGTATTTGGCCTTGAATATGCACAGCATTCGATTCGGGCATAACGGATTGGAAAGGGAGTATCCGATCCAATCCCTGAAAGCCCTTCATTTCCGCAATGGTTGGTTTAATAAATGGCTGCTCGTCCTGGAATTCCCGCAAGGGCGGATTAAGATTGTTCCGGAGTTTGAAAATTCTTGCAAGCTGTTCGCTTCCCTCTTCCATTACTTGAATCAACCCCTTTTCAATGGAGATCCGAAGCGCACTGATTTTTTGTGGAAAGTACTAAGCGTGGATTTAAGATGGGAAATGTTCCAGGGCAGTTGGTTTCTAACAGTGTTGATTTCCGGTTTTACCACTTGGTTCGGAAAATTACTGGCGGATTTCAGCCCCGCTACCGATGCCCGAATTGATTTATGGCTGGTATTCAACTTTATCCTGCCCATCTTGGCTCAAATCCTTTCGCAAAAAATTATTTTGAAGGAATGGGAAAGACAATTCAAACGAGCACCGAGCATGGATCCTAAGCTTCCACCAGGGTTCAAAACCAATGTCTACCGAAAGGTAATCCTGGGATCGGTGCTGGTTTATCTGCTGGCCTACTTTTTCAGCCTCAGCGACTTAATGCTGAATAGCTAAGGAACCCGGACCCCGAAATCGCCGGCAAACCCATGAGATTCCACAAGGTATGGCTGATGGGGCAAATCCTTGGATTCGATAAAAAATTTAGACCTGAACTCTAATTGCGGTTTCGGAGAGCTGTGTCGAGCCGAGGGTTGCCGACATGAAACCGATGAAGACAAGTTATAACAAGTATGGCACTAAAGTCATCATTACCTGACCCGAACCTAGAGGAATCAACACTTAGCAGCTTCCATTGGGCCACC
>CAYNXV010000403.1:1047-1699 GCA_964401245.1 uncultured Bifidobacteriales bacterium
GTCCTGCTCCATTCAGGTCTGTAGCCTCTGTCACATTGCCGGTACCGGAACCTACATATCATTAAAAAATGAAACGGGATTACGTCGCTGAAGTTAAGAGGGAGATTGAGGAAGCCCGAGAGCGCGATGCCCGGATGAAGGCCACGGTGCAGAAGGGCAATGGCGTCATTGTAGGAATGTTCATCAGGGAAGCCCGCCTGTAATAGGGCTTTCCCAATCCGAATTGGCCTTCATACTTAACACTGCAGAGATGGGAGGGGGTAAAGCCCACCCCCAAAATCATTCTGCTCCTGACAGAACTGATTCGGGACTTCCCGGAAGTCAGGCACCGCGCAATGACCAATGCAAGGTAATTTCCGGCGGCGACACCATCTTCCCTGGGCAGTCACCAAATTTTGGTAACCCGATGATTGGAAACGATACCCTTATTATCGGTGATATTCAAAATATAGGTACCGATAGGATAACTCTTCAATTGCACAGTCATGCTGTTCCGATAGTCTCCATCCCATGATTTAAGCGGTTTCCCTTGCAGGTTCAAAAGTTGAACTCCTGCAATTGGCGCCCCTTTGGACTCGATTCTAATCAACCCATTCGGCAAGTTATGGTAAATCATCGGTTTGGAGTTAAGCATGCCGTCTGAAAATTTTCC
>CAYNXV010000404.1:0-1692 GCA_964401245.1 uncultured Bifidobacteriales bacterium
CGCCCGGTGATGTCGTTGCGAAAATGCCTCCTCTGCTGAACGATATCATCCTGGCGTGCTTGCGTAAGCTTCCGGAGGAAAGGCCGCAGGCGGCCGCTTTGCAAACCGATATCGAAGAGTTCGCCGTGAAAAGCCGCTTGAAGTTGGGCAAGGGAAGGTTGTCGGCCTTCCTCAACGACCCTTCGGTATATGCAGGGGAAGAAGACAAGGTGTTGGGCGCGTATTTTCTCGAAGAGGCGCGCAATGCCGCCGCCGCCGGGAATAAGGTTCAGGCGGAACGCAATCGTTACCGGGCCGAATTGTGCGGGGTCAACTCCGGCATCCCGGAGCCGACTGAAAATCCTCCGGTTCGAACCCATAGGCTTTCGCTGGCACTGACGGTGATTCTGGTGGGGATAATGGTGGTCTTGGGCCTCAATGGATGGTGGGGGGAGACACATACGCCGCCGAGCGTGGAAGCTGCTTCCTCAACTCCGACTCCAATTCCCGACGTAGAGCCAACCTTTTCTGAGCCGACGAAAGCCGTTGGCGAATCCTCCTTGGGAGTCAAGACCTCGGCGAAGCCGATGCGCGCGGAAATACCTAAACCTCCTCCCCAGACGGCCCTCGGCTATTTGAATCTCAAATCACGCCCTCCTTTCGCCAAAGCCTACCTGGTCGGCCGGGAAATCGGCGAGACTCCCTTCGCCCAAGCGCTGGCTTGGCCCGTCGGCACTTATGAATTGCGGATGGAAAAGGAAGGTTGTGAAACCGTGACGCAACGAATCGTTATCGTGGCCGCCGAAACCTTAAGCTTGGCCGTCGATTTGCCCCGACGCAATCGGTGACAGGCGACCCGAACCCTCTTTGCCTATATTTGCAGCATGCGCCTCTTTTTCCTTTTGGTGTTTCTATTCGGCAAGCCGGTTGCCGCTGCAACGGCTTCCGGCATGGAAGTCATGCGCAAGCATTTCGAATGGGCCGAATACGACAGCTTGACGACCAAAATTCCCCAATGGGAAAACAGCGCGGACCTTTCCGATAGTGAGCGGGCCCGACTTGCGAATTATCAGGGGGTGGCGCGGTTCATGCGCGGCGATAGCCTCGGGGCGAAGGACAGCTACGAGACCGCTCTGCGATTGGCGGATACCGTTTCAGTGGATCCTATTTTCGTGAATGAGGAAACCTACGCCTATTACAATAGGGTGCGCGCAGGTTTCCAAGCAAGGGAAATTGCGGCACCTCCTCCGGTTACCCTCCAGCACTCGTCCGGCCCGGGCGCTTCGGGCTGGATGGCCGGTCTGTGCTTCGCCGCCTCGGCGGGCCTGGGATATTTTTCCTATGCGGCTTTTGACCGAGCCGAAGGCCATATGACGGAATGGCGGGAAACCGAGGACCCGGAAAGATGGGAGGAGCTTCGCGATATCATAGAAAAGGAGGATGTCCGTACCCTGACCTATGGCGGCGCCTCCCTGGTGGCCGCGGGAATCGGAACCTATTTCCTCATTCGCAAGGTGATGAGACCCCAGCCCGAGGCTCAGGGGCAGGCGCCGGAGAATGTGAGTTTTGCCATGGGCGTGTTACCATCTTCCGGCGCGTCGCGGACCGCCGGGGCGGTGGTGCGGATGCGGTACCGGTTTTAAGCTCGCGTTCCTGTGGCCTTGTTCCTGAACAATTATTTTCCAACGGGAGCAAAAGTATTTGGGATAATTA
>CAYNXV010000405.1:0-1688 GCA_964401245.1 uncultured Bifidobacteriales bacterium
TGCTCCCGGCGGACTGGTCGAGGTGGAATTCACCGTGCAATATCTGCAATTGCGGCATGGAGCTTCCTACCCCGCATTGCGCCAACCCCATACCGGCAAGGCCTTGGAAAGCTTGATGGAAGCGGGATTGCTGACCGCGGGCGAATTCGAAATCCTGTTTCAGGGCTATGCTTTTCTACGCAGGCTTGTCGACGCCCTGCGTATGGTACGCGGCCATTCCCGCGATTTATGGGTACCGGATCGCGACACTCACGGATTTTTTTACCTGGCCAAACGCATGGGCTACATTTCCAACGATAAATTTTCCGCCGATTCGCAATTGGACTGGGATTTGCAGAAAACCCTGCGGGACGTCCATGCCATCCACGCGCATCGCTTTCTCGGAGGCCCCGTTCCAGCGTCCCTGCAGAGCTCGCTCTCCACGGCGTTTCTGGAAGTCGTCGGTGAACCGGCGATGGCGGAGGCGCTGAGGAGGTTGGGCATCCAGGACGTGCGCCGGGGGGCCGCCATGATACGCGACCTACTTTCCTTTACCCAGGACAAAGGCATTCTCTGCGCGGTGCTGGTGGTGGCTGAAGCCAAGCTCCGGAATTGTCCCGATCCCGACGCTGTGCTCCAACATCTATGCGGATTTTTGGAAGCCCTTCCCGATGCCGACTATTTCGTCCGCCAGATGCTCGATCACCCCTCCCTACTCGGAGTGATGATCAAGATTTTCAGCCACAGCGAATTTCTTACGCAAATTCTTCTGCTCCAACCCGATTATGTCCTCACCCTGGCCCATCCGGGATATTTGGAAAAGCCGAAGCTGGCCGCGGAATCGGACCACGAGGTGATGGAATTGGCGGATGGACCGGGCCTACCCGAGGAAATCCCCGATCGCCTGCGGCGTTACCGGAACCGGGAATACCTCCGTATCGGATTGCGCGACATTTACCTTCACGCCCCCCTGGCGAATATCACCGCCGAGATCAGTTACCTGTCCAATGCCTTGATAACCCATGCCTACCGCCTGGCATTCCGAATCGAAGGCGCCGAAAATCTGATGGATGCCATGTCCGTCATCGCCTTGGGGAAGTTGGGCGGCAATGAATTGAATTACAGTTCGGACATCGATATCGTCTTTGTGTTCGATCCGGATAAAGCCGACCAGGCTCAAAGGGAGTTGCTGGAAAAATGCGCCCGGCGGCTCATCAACGTTCTGTCTTCTCCCAGCGCCCATGGAAAAATGTTTCGCGTCGACACCAACCTCCGCCCCTACGGTAACCAAGGACCGCTTACGGCCACACTGGGCCATTACCGGGATTATTTCCGCGGAGCGGCGGAAGGATGGGAAATGCAGGCCTGGCTCAAAGCCCGGCCGGTTGCGGGAAATATGGACATGGGACGGGAACTCGTCGCTTCCATCCAGGCCGGCTCCGTTTTACCGGAAAACCACGCCAAAATTGAGCAGAGCATGCGGAAAGTGCGGCTCATGGGGCTGGATAAGTTGAGGCAGGAGAACCTGCTTACTTCGGAGGTAAAGCTCGGTCCCGGAGGCATTCGCACCATCGAGTTTTACGTGCAATTCCTACAAATCCAACACGCGCACTTCCTTCCGGAATTGCTGACCGGCAACACCCAAACGGCCATGGCCCTGCTCTATCGCTATCAGCTTCTCAGTTCCAATTTTTACGGACTGCTATCCT
>CAYNXV010000406.1:0-1676 GCA_964401245.1 uncultured Bifidobacteriales bacterium
AATTACATTTTGATTGTGGCCAATTCAAAATGTAAACGGATGAGACGCTTTAAAAAGGGTGAAGACTTGGATCTACGTATCATGCAGCGAGCCTGAGAGCTTGATACTTATTCCAGCATGAGTCCCAGCGGTTTGATTTGATAATGGTTCGCAGAGATAAAATGGTCTGGCCCCCTTCTTTCGTCCACCGCATTCCGCTGCGGCACATCCTGGACTTAACTATGGATTTGCAGGCCGCTTCCACAACCCCACTACCCACTGGTAGTCCTCGACTATAGAACCATGCGTAGTTCATTCTCCTAACGTTGTTCCGAAAAAACCTGCGGGCCGACAGAAGCTGTTTCCTTCGCTCACCATTGACCCCATTAAGTTTCAGCAAATACCCCATGGCCCGTATGACTTTTCCGGCCGCCCCAATTTCCGTCAATAGACGCGTCTTCCATTTCCGGAACCAACCCTGACTGTCATAGGTTGCAGCTCCATAAGCCGCTTCCGCCGCCTTTGCCAAATATTCCGTCGCATGATAGTAATCGACCACTGCCAAATAGCGCTTGTAGGTGGGTTCGGAATTTACATAGTTCCAAAGAGCACGACTTCCATCCAAAAGAAGTATTTTGTGGCAACGGGCAGGCAGCTTCGGAACCGTAGCCAAAACTTCAGCCTCCAGAGCCATTCGGAATTCCGGAAATCCTTCTTCCGGCATCCGGGCTACATAGCGGCTCGAAATCCGCTGCGGGCCCTCCTCATCACCTTGAGGCTTGCGGTATAAACTGACACTGCCTACCATGGCGTTCTGATATGAGGTCGGTGTTTCCTCGGAAGGGTTATCCATGGGTTTTCGACGCTTTCGCCCTTGCTTTTTCCCCTTCTCACGCATGAGGACATTGACCCCATCCAGGCTGACCACCATGGCTTTTGTTTCCGTAGGAACCGATTCACTTTCCCGAATGGCAGCCACAATATTTTCCCCATGGGTTTCCCAAAACGAGCCGAAATGGGAATTAGCGTGGAGAATCGCCGTCCGCGAAGGATTGAACAAAGCGCACTTGGCCAAAAGGGCTTCCACTTCAGCGGGAGTATCATGGCCACTGGCAAAATGAACCGCTTCGCGGACCGTGGGAGTCAACGTTTCTCCGCGCATACCCCATTTTTCATCCAAAGGAACGAAGCAAGTTCCACCGCTATCGGATTGGAAAAGCCGGCGATTCACGGCGACCCATCCAAAGGGGGTGAGGTACTCCTTTTCGGAGACCATTTTGAAACGAACCCGACCCATATCGGAATACAAAGTGTCCCCCGGCTCATCAAAACTTTCCAAATAGGCCTTTATACCTGCCGTTCCGCATGCGGATAGAGCTTGCTTAAATGCATCGGCAACATGGGAAAAGGTTTTGGGATCCAATTCCGCAAATTGAGAATCGGGACAAATTTCCTGAAATTTTTGTCGAAATGCGGCTGTGGCAAGATCCAAAAGGGTTTCTACTTTCATGACGTGGGCTCCATGGTAATTGTGTCTAAGTCGGTGTGGTACCGTAACTTAAATGTAACCCATGGACGCCCATTTTAAACTTTGATACGCCAAGATCAACTTTTCATACTACGTAGAACAAGATCTCCACCCTATTTTTACCTATTGAGAATTTTACTCCAGAAACGGGCAATTTGGAATCACCGTC
>CAYNXV010000407.1:0-1676 GCA_964401245.1 uncultured Bifidobacteriales bacterium
TCGCCGAGCATGGCGAGGCCGATTACGCTGCTGGCCGTGAGGCCGTGCTGGCTGAGCACCCCACCAGGCACTTCCACCTGCCATTGCCGCTGAGACATGCCATGCAGCGTCACGTTCGCCACACCAGGCAGCGCCATGATGCGCTCTTCATAGGCTTTGGCATAAGGGCAATGATTGCAGGTAAAGAATACCAAGGTGCCTTTTTTACCGCGCACGGATGAAGAACCGTAATATGCATAGGTGTTCCCGTCATGCCCGGGAAGGTCGAAGTCAGGTGCTTTCGCACCGGGTTTCAATGTCAAACTCATGTTTACCTCCTTCAGCGGATTCCTATCGCTTGGCGAAGGGTTGCGAGAAAAGGCGTTGCTTCCGCCCGCGCTCTCAGCGCTCCTTCCCGCAAAACCGCGTCGATATGACCCTTATCGGCCATAAGTCTAAGATATTCATTACGCGGGCCTTGCAGTCGTGCATTCAAGACTTCGGCCAAATCCTTCTTGGCCTGCCCCCATCCCAGACCCCCGGCGGCATATTTCTCCCGCACTTTTTGCTCTTCAGGGGCGTCGACCAGGAGGCGATGCAGGGCAAAAACTGCGCTGGTATCCGCATCCTTTGGTTCTTCCGGGCTTTGCGAATTGGTGACGATTTGGTTCACCTTTTTTTGTAAAGCCTTACCCTCCAGGAAAAGAGGTATGGTGTTTCCGTAGCTTTTGCTCATCTTGCGCCCGTCCAATCCCACTACCGTGCGCACATTCTCCTCGATGCGGGGCTCCGGTAGCGTGAAGAAGGGACCGCCGTAATTGTGGTTGAAGCGTTCCGCGATATCACGGGCGAATTCCACGTGTTGCTTTTGATCCTGGCCTACGGGTACGACATCGGCTTTGAACATGAGAATGTCGGCGGACATGAGGACCGGATAGGAGTATAGGCCCATATTGATGTTTTGGTCGGGATCGCGGGATTCAGTTGTATTCCTTGCCACCGCATCTTTATAGGCATGGGCGCGGTTCATGAAACCCTTGGGAGTGAAACACGCAAGAATCCACGCCAACTCGAAAATTTCGGGCACATCGCTTTGCCGGTAAAAAATGGATTTGCTTGGATCCAATCCGAAGGCCAGATAGGTAGCCGCTATGGCATAGGTATGTTCCCGTATCTCATCGGGATTGTGCACCGCCGTCAGGGCATGGTAATCCGCGATGAAATAAAAAGATTGGAAATCTCCCTCCAAGGCCAGGGCCGGACGGATGGCTCCTAGCCAATTTCCCAGGTGGGGATCGCCGGTGGGCTTGATTCCCGTCAAGGCCCTCAAATTCATGCGCGCATCCTCAGCTCCACGAGCTAATCAGGGTGTAAATGGGAAGAATGCCGCTAAATTTAATACATTAGCGGAAAACGTCCCACGTTTCGCTTTTACCTTTCCCGAGTGACGGGTGATTACCCGTGAATTCCCGAATGGAGCTTCCGATAGTACATCCAGAATCCCAACGGACCGACTACCCAGTTGTACACGTGCACGACAATGCGGAATTCAACCGCATGCTGAAAAAGCTGGGTGAAGTCGAGACTATTTTCCTGGATCTCGAAGCCGACTCCATGTACCACTATTATGCTAAGGTCTGCTTGGTGCAATTGCTGGCCGGTGATACCTGTTACATCGTCGATACCCTGGCCGACAT
>CAYNXV010000408.1:0-1672 GCA_964401245.1 uncultured Bifidobacteriales bacterium
GCCGGCCTTTGCGCGGCAGTTCAAAAGAGACTTTAAAAATTGCAGGGTTCCTTCGCATTCGAATTTCGTCGCTTGCGCCATGGTTATGGTTATATCCGTTTTGGCCTTGATAAACGCCTTATCCCCACCGAAAACCCCGCCTTCGATGATTATGTCTCCCTCATGCGAGATGATTTCCGCTCCTTCGACATTGCCCTCCACGAATACCTTGCCTCCGGCCTCCACTTTGAATCCGTCCTTGACGTTTCCTTCGATGATCACGTCCCCGCCATAGGCGATATTGCCGGAATTGAAATCAACGTCTCCCTTGAGTCGGTAGGTTTCTTCCACGCAGATTGCGTCACGATTCATGTAAGCGTGGCCGCGCTTGGTGGCAACCAACTCGAGTTCGTTCGGGCTGATGGCCGTGTTGGGGCCGAGGTGGAATTTCATCTCCTTTCCGGGTACGGCGGGAACATCCTTCCCGAAAATATCCTTTCCCGCCTGTCCGGGCGTGGGGGGGTAGCGACGGGCGAGCACGTCTCCGGGGGAAATCATCTGAATGGTCTGGAGGTTTTTGAAATCTACTTTTCCGTCTTCCAATTCCGCGGGACGGGTTTCATCGTCCTGATTGAAAAGGATCTCGATGCGAGCATCGGCTCCGTTCAAAACCGGTTTGCCTTCGGCTACCAGAGTCTTAAGATTATACAGCTTCTTTCTGACCATTTCATCGACTACATCTTCCAGGATTCCGTGGTTTACGCCCAGTTCATGGATGTGCCGAAGCACCGCGAACCTGTCGAACTCACCCGGATTAAGTCCGGCTTCGGGACGAATCGTCAACCACAGCTCCATGGGGCTGATTTCGAATTCGAAATGCTTCTGGATAATTTTCTTATCGCCCGCGGACATACTGGAAATTGTATCACTGTTTGGGTTTTTTGTATAGCCCTGGGCAAGAAAAACGGCAAATGTGGGGTTTGGGGGAAAAGGGATGGAGGTGGTTAGGAGGTGGACTTGTCTCCCGAAGACCACCGTAGCAGCAACTCCCGACTCCATGATCCAAAATCTCCGGATTGGATATGTTCCCGCGCCGCTGTCATCATTGCGCAATAAAAGTGCAGGTTGTGGATGGAGGCCAGCTGTAACACCAAGCTCTCGCCGGCGTGGAACAGGTGCCGCAAATAGGCGCGCGAAAAGTTACGGCAGGTATAGCAGCCGCAATCGGCATCCAAAGGACTATCGAGATCTTCTGCAAAACGTCGGGCTTTATAATTGTAAATGCCTTGCCAAGTGAAAACCTGTCCGTTACGGGCATTGCGGGTGGGCATGACGCAGTCGAACATATCGAATCCCAGTCCCACCAGGTTGAGCAGGTTGGAGGGGGTGCCGACCCCCATGATATAACGCGGCTTATGGGGAGGCAGGAGCGGCGCGCATTGGCCCGCCACCTTATACATCATTTCGGCCGGCTCACCGACGCTCAATCCTCCCAGGGCATAGCCGGGCAAATCGAGCTTCACCAGATGTTCAACCGCGGCGGCACGGGCTTCGGCATACATGCCGCCTTGGACGATACCGAAAAAATGCTGGGGGTATCCATGCAAGGAAGGGTGGGTGGCCAGCCACTCGACGGCTCTTTCGGTCCATCGCTGGGTAAGCGTCAGGGATTGCTCCACTTCGAGGGGAGTGG
>CAYNXV010000409.1:0-1664 GCA_964401245.1 uncultured Bifidobacteriales bacterium
GGGTATAATTGGACGAACCTTCCTTCAGGGACTAAACATATGCGCGCATATAAATGGGTGGCAGGATTGGCTTTCGGATTCGTAATCTCGGCGTCCATCCAGGCCCAAACTTTTTCGGAACCTTCCAGCTACCGTATGCAGCAAGTGCATGCCGGGCCCGGAGTAATCGCTCTTGCGATGGATGATATGGGCCGCCTTTACGCCACCGAGAAAATGGGACGGGTACTGGTTTTCCAACCCAATGGAAGCGGAAGATTTGAACCCGCCCGGGTGTTCGTCGATTTGAGCGACTCCGTAGCGACCGCATCGGAGGCCGGCCTTTTAGGCTTGGCCCTGGACCCGCAGTTCTCCTCCAATCGCTGGGTCTATTTGTTCTATACCGGAATCCAGGATCAACGGGTGGTGCGCGTAAAGGCCAATGCTGACTTTCTGGCCATGGAGCCTGGTTCGGAACAGGTCCTTCTCAGGAACCTGCCCAGGAAAGTGCCACACCATAATGCCGGCAATATCGCCTTCCATCCTTCCGACCCCAACCACCTATTCGTATCGTTGGGCGACGACGACGACATGGATGCGACCCAATTACTGGATCGCTACGAAGGCAAGATCCTGCGTATTAGCAAAGAGGAAGGGTTGGGAGCATCCGATAATCCCTATTTTGACGGGAATGCATCCTCCGTCCGCAGCCGCGTCTGGGCTCTCGGATTCCGCAATCCCTTTCGATTCGCCTTCCATCCCGATTTCACCGACGCTATATATATATCGGAAAACGGAGGCCCAAATGGACAGCGCCAGCGGGAAGACCGAGTGGTTAGAGTGGAAAAGGGCGGCAATTGCGCCTGGAGCGTGGCCGCCTATGGAGCCGGTGCGCTAAGTGCTTATTATGCCCCACCGGATGCCAGGTGCAAAGTATTGGCCATTTTCCCGCCTTCCATAGTAGGTATAGCCATTGCCACGAACGGGGCCTTCAGTGATCGCAGCGTTGCCGACGGTCATACCTTATACATCTCCAGCTGGTTAAGGAATGTGCATCGGTACCGCCTGGTGGGCGCAAAGCGTGATAGTCTGGCGCCTATTGCCGCCGATAATGACGGCTCCTTTATTACCAGCGCTCAATTCGGCATTCACTTGACCCAGGGAGGTGATGGACACATGTATGGTTCCTACACTTACGGCAATGGAGCGGAACATAACTATGTGGCCATCCGAAGAGTGGAGTACGTGGGACCCACGCTGGCAGCCAAGCGCCCGGTACGTGGTCCGGGGGTGTCCTTATTCTATGCCGGAGAAAAAGAGATCAAGGTACGGGTGAATGATTCTGGTCCATTCGATTTGAGTTTTCGCACGCTTCAGGGCAGAGTCCTGCACAGGCTTTCGGGTTCGGGGCCCGCCGAATATACGGTGCCCCTGCCAGGAGCAAAGATGGGGCTGATTCTGGTGGATGTGCATGGTGGCGGAGTCTCAACCCGATTGTTCCCCGATTTGCATCACTAATCTTCCGGCGGGCTGGCGCGGTTTGTTCTTATAGTCCGGAATGCGGCGGGGAAAGTTCGGGTAGGAAGCGTTACGACAGGAGCGATGCTTCCTTTGTCAAGAATAGTCAGCCCACCCCGCTCCATCAGTTGAAACAGACGATTGACCGGAGGCGTCGGCTTGTTGACTCC
>CAYNXV010000410.1:0-1658 GCA_964401245.1 uncultured Bifidobacteriales bacterium
ACCTTGCCGTCCGAATTTTCAGCCATACTGTTTCCCGGTACTACCGCCCCTTGATTCACTCACAGACACCCCATTATAGGATTGGAAAAGTGGAGGATTCAATCGCCCCAACGGCAATAAGCCGACCTTTTTCAAGTCGGCAAGGAAATGAGTCTCTCAAGTCCGCGCCAATCAAGTGGATTTCGGAACTAAATAAGCCTATGATCGGAGCAATGCGGCCCACCTGCTTCTTCATTGCCGTAACGGCCAAAAGTGGAACCCTGTAGAGCAGGCAGGCCTTCCGTGTCTTGGAAGCCTTTAGCCATGAACAGGTGCACTACTACTTTCCCAAAGCAGTCATGGGGGAAAATTGTGGGAATGGACTAAAAACCGCTATGGAAACTATGATACCAGATAAAAAACTTTTGCCTCTCCGGAATTGATAATGCCCGGAATTCCCTATCCGGTAGACCGGACCCAGGAGGCCATTACCTCCCTATGCAAACGGAACCAGAAAACACTTATTTGCAGTTTCATCCTGATATGGTGCGCACTTTTTATATCCTTGGGCTTCCGACCGGATATGCCTTCTCACAATGACAGCGGAGTATATCTGACGCTTTCGCATAGCTTGTCCAAGGGCAAGGGGTACTTGGACCCGGCTTCACCCATTTCAAATACAGGCATGGTTCGGGTACCCTCCGCCTATCCGCTGTTGTTGACTTCTTATTGGCATGTTCTGCACCCCCACTTGGCATGGCTCAAGGTACTGCATGCCGGCTTGCTGTCATGCGGCGTTTTGCTGATATTCTCCTGGCTGAGCCGCTACACATCCGTCCTTTCCGCCTTACTGCTTTCGCTTGCCATAGGCTCCTCCACCATGTTCATCTCCATTGCCAATTCCTTTCTTACCGAAGTTTTGTTTGTTCCCCTTCTCTATGCCAGCATGCTTCTCAGCACCCGGCCCGACAACCTGGCAAGCGAAGACCGGCAACGGTTCAAATCCTGGTCGGCCCTTTTATGCTGGATTGTTCTGGCCCGAACCCGTGTGATAGGAATGATCTTTCTTTCGGTTTTCCTATTGCTGAAAATACGTTGGCGGCAGTGGCGGCTGGTTTTGGCGGGGTTTACCATGGTAGCAGCCTGGCTTTTCTGGGAGGCGCAGCTCGGCGACAACCTCAGCCCAATCCGTTACACTGATAACCTTCTCACCCAAAAATTTCCAGTGCTTGCGGATCCCGGAATCGGGATTCAGAAGCTTTGGAATAATTTCAGCCACAATGCCTGGTCTTATGCGGGTTCCCTGCACGCCAAAGCCCTGTTTCCCCACTTCTACGATCTGGTAGCGATGAATGCCTTAAAGCGCCTGGTGGTTCTGGCCGTATTCGCCTGGTCCGTTTTCGGCGCCGTCCTACTGTGGAAAAAGCATACCGAAGTACGACCGTGGATGATAGCGGCTATGATTTCACTTTTGCCCACTTTCATATTCTTCATTCCGGAGGACTTGTACAGGTACCTTTTCCCCTATTTTCCGTTTTTCCTCCTAACGCTCGTATTTCCCTTTCAATCTCTCGGTGGAAGGTTTTTTTCAAATCGCGGCCATATTTTCGCGGCTGTCGTCGGCGTCTTGGTGGTGCTCAACCAGGCTACGCATAGTCCCAGTGCTCCACTTTATCTAT
>CAYNXV010000411.1:0-1657 GCA_964401245.1 uncultured Bifidobacteriales bacterium
CAGCCTTTGCTTATCATTCCCGTAGCGTTTGACGAATTCGGACTGCAATTCCTCCACCCTCGACCAATTCTGCAATTCCATATAGGCCTCCGCCGCCCGGAACAACATATTAGGGGCCTCGGGCCTATCGGGAAATTTCTGCGCATAGTGTCCGAAGGCTTCCGCGGCTTTTTCGTTTTCTCCGCCGTTCAACCATGCGAATCCGGCGTTGTAAAGGGCCGGTTCGGCTTCGGGAGATTGGGGATGGGCTCTCGCCAGATTGAGATAATGCTGAGCCGCCACCGGCCAATCTCCGGCTCTCTCCCTGCATTTGGCTTCGCGAAAGAGGGCCTTGGGGAGCAAATCGGAGGAATAGAATACTTCGAAAAACCTTTCATAGACGGATATGGCCTTGCGCCAATCTTCCCGTTTTTCCTGCAGCACGCCGGCGTTATACAAAGCCGCCGGAGCAATCTCGACCTCGGGAAATTCGCGGGCCAGGCTCATGTAAACCTCGGAGGCCCGATCGAAAAGCGAGTCTTTTTCCAGCTTCTGACCCTGGAGATAAATCGCCTGAGCCACCTTCTCACGGGCTTCCGGGCCCTTGGCCTCTCCCCTGTCCAGTATGCCGCGAAAAACCTTTTCCGCCTCCTGGTTATTCCCGGATAGCATATAGGCCTGCGCCATCATCTGGCCCGCCTCCTGGAAAAATTCGCTTTCCGAATATTTTTCCCGCAACAAGGTGTAGGCTTCCACGGCCTCTTTCCATTTACCCCGGTTATAAAGATGGTTGCCTTTCCAAAACAGGATTTCCGGAATCCGCTCGTCCCCGGGCGCCACCCTGAGAAAATTCTCCAGCGCCAGCTCGTACAGGTCACCGGCATATTCTCCCGGACGCGCCGACGAATCCAGCTTTCCCAGTTCCAATAACAACGTGCCGGCCGCGTCTCCTTTGGGAGCGGCCACCACGGTGTCGGGTCCCGCCACGGCGATTTGGACCGGAACGTTTTTCTTCGTCCCGGCGCATCCCGACCAGCAAAGCATTGCCGCCGACAGCGATAGTCCGTATCCGAGTCTATTCATCGGCCCCACCCTGCGATTTCCGCACCATCTCCTGGGCCGCTACAATGGCGTTATACGCCGCCAAGGTGCGGAACTCCTCGTCCGGCCATGCGGATACCTGCACATACAATTTGACGGCTTGCGCATACTCTTCCATCGCATAATAGGCCTCCGCCTGATTATAGGCGTATTTGGCCTTCCGAGGATCGTCACGGTAGACGGTAAGGAGACTTTCATAAGCCGATGCCGCCTTGAACAAGCGGACCTTTTCCTGTTCGCGCGAGCCTCCGTTCTCCTTGATCTGCTTGGCCTCCCAGAGAAAATGCATGGCGACATCCTCCATGGCCTTGCGGGCGGCTTCGTCGGATTCCGCCAACACGGTGGAGTCCGTCTGCCGGGCCCGCCATGGCGACTGCCGGTTGAATTGCCGGAAAATTTTCATCCTGATTTCGGTGGCCTGCTCGAATTTTCGTTCCCTATCGTAGGCCAGCGCGAGTTCCATCGCCACTTCGTAATGCCGATCATACCCTTTATAATTTTTCATCAGCCCCTCGACGGCCTGGCTGGCGCGATCCAAACGCCCTTGTTGCGCGAAAATCATGGCCATGCGATGGAT
>CAYNXV010000412.1:0-1650 GCA_964401245.1 uncultured Bifidobacteriales bacterium
ATGCCGTATTTAACGCATAACGCCTTGAGGTCCGCATTGTCACCGCCGTCGAGCAAATAGGCTTTATGAGGGTGCCGCATTTCGGAAATGGCTTTGAGAGTGGCATCGAACATTTCCAGCGGCTCTCCGGGCATGGCCGTGGTAAGCACGTCCACCGTTCGCTGCCGGCTTCCCTTTTTTTCCGGGGGTATGGAAGCGAACAGAAAAATGAACCAACTGGCAATACTGCGAAACACCCCGCGAAAGACGGCATAACTCAGCAAGGGGAAAAGGATGAGGTTCTTCCTATGATCCCCCAGGAACCAGAAATCGGCGAAATAAAGCGCGGATTCGATCCCCAGGGTGATGAGGATTAGGAATACGACCTTGTCGGTGGTGGTGACTTTAAGGGTTTTGGTGCCGGTATGGCAACTTATTTGACCCATAACAGAGTTTCCAACCTGGCCTTTCCGGAAAGGTTTTCGGGATCTATCAGTAGAATGTCGCGGTACACATTCTTGGCCTCCTTGAACTTACCGCTCCATTCCAGGATTTCTCCTTTGTATAGCCGGGCTTCGATATTTTTGGGATCTAATGCCAGTACCTTGTCCAATAGGTCGATGGCCTCGGTAAATTCGCCCTTCCAGGATTTCACCTCGGCCAGCCGAATACGGGAATTTAATTTCATCCCAGGCGGAACGGAGTCGTGGCGGACCAGATTTTCGAATAAGGCGATGGATTCGTCCAGCCGTTTCATCCAGGAGAGCAGCTGGGCTTTTTTGAATTGGGAAAGATAGACCGTCGAATCCAACGCCAGGATGCGATCGTGGATTTTAATGGCTTTACCGAAGTCTTTTCGCATTTCGTACTTCGTAGCCGCTACCTGCATAGAATCGAGAGTATCCACTTTCGCCCGGGTTGGCGCGGCGTAACCGACTCCATTCAGAGTGAAAAGTAAGACCGGTACCAGTTTGAAAAGGAATGCGAAGCAGTGCTTATTTTTCAAGGCGGCGCCTCCTGTCTTGTTCGTATGCCACCACTTTTTCCAGTCCCGTCTTCAAGTCAATCCGGGGAGACCATCCCAGGGCCTTTTGCAGCTTTTCGATTTTGAGGAAGTACTCCCAGGATTCCACCTTTCGATAGGGGACAGCACCCATTCGGAGTTTATCGCTATTTCCCGTGATTCGGCCCGCCAATTTCGCAGCATCGGCTAAGGTGGGCGCCGCTCCTCCACCAAGATTGAAGGTGCCTGTAAGTTGCGTCTTCAAGGCAGACTCTACAGCAGAGATAAAATCGTCGATATAAATGAAATCACGCTTCTGCTCGCCCGCCGTCATGGGAAATTCCTCTCCGCCGACCAGTGCCCGTACCAGGGACGGTATAAACATCCCACCACCCTGGCCCGGGCCATAAATGAGGGAGGGCCTTAATACCAAGGATTTGACTTCAAGATACCGGGAAAAATGTTCAATCATTCTTTCGGCCATGGATTTCGATAACGTGTAGAAATTAAGGGGCAGTAGGGGAAGGTCCTCATGGTGGGGGCCGGGCTGATCTCCATATAACAGTCCGGTAGAAGGAAAGATGAAATAAGCACCTTGCTCTCGCGCCAATTCCAGCATGGACAAGGTTCCGGAAATATATGCATCCATCAAGATTTTACGGGCATCG
>CAYNXV010000413.1:0-1646 GCA_964401245.1 uncultured Bifidobacteriales bacterium
ATTTTGAAACGGAAGCGGCGCAGATAATAAGGCGCATGCCGTCCATGAATCCCCGAAGAAGTGCCCAGCACCAGCGAAGCCGTACCCTCAGGTTTGATGCAGGTTACCCTCGCCGCTTGCTTGATGCCGATGGCGGCTGCCGTCTCCGCGTTGGCCTTAAGAGCCGTTTCGGCGGCATGCCTGAAATCGAAACGTCGGTAATCGCTGCTATCGGCAATACCCGTAAGCGATACTCCCAACAACGCCTCTTCGCGGGCGTTGCGGCTCCACTCGTCTCCGAGATAGGCGAAATCGGTGAACCCCGCCTGTAACGTACCCAATACCGCGGCTGCGCGCACCCGCCGCTCCAACTCCTCCTGGCTTGCCACCGTGCTGAAGTTAACCGTGGTGAGATTGCAGAATTGCCGGTGCCTTAGGCCGATTTCGGCGCAGGGATTGGTACCCCAGTCGGGATGGTTGCTCCAATAGATTCCGGGCTCGCCGCTGCGGTTTTCCCGTGCGGATTTCCAGAACGAATCGAATTGCGATTGCGAAGTGGCGTGGGCGAGGATATTCCCTTCGTCGTCGCGCACCTCCTCGCGAAACGCGACTGCGCTGACATTCACCCGCGCCCTTTCGGGACGCGTTTCCCACCATGAACCTTGTTTATAGGTCAGCATGGCGTCATCTTCGATATCGAACAGGCAAATCATGGCGGCGCGGCGAATGCCACCCGACAGCACGGCGTCGGCGATAAAACACGCGATGTCCGAAACCTGCAACGAGCTCAGCCTTGCTCCGGTGGGACTTTTCTCCAAAAGCAGCAGCATCTTATCGAGGCATAGACGCAAAGGTCCGGGGCCGGGAGCCTTGCCGCCGGCGGTTTCCAGGCGCGAGCCCAAGGGACGGATGGAGGAATAATCGAAACGGGGCAGCGGCGCGCCCATGAAAAAAGCCGACACGAGAGCGTCTACGGCGTCGGCCCACCCGGCAATGGAATCTCCGATGAGGTAAGGCTTGTCGGGACCGGGTTTTTGCAAAGGGGGAAGCCCTTCGATATGCCGATTTTGCACCGAAAACCCTACCCCGGTGCCGCCCAGCAGCAAATACATGAGCTCGGCGAAAAAACGGGGATAGCTCGCGGCCATATAACTGCAATTGTAAATGCGGCTATGGCTCACTTCGATGGCCTTGCCCGCGAATTGCAGCGCGCGCATCGAAGGTAGAACCCGCTTCGTCCGTACCAGGTCCACCGCATTCCGTAAAGGCTCCGCTACCTGGGGATAGCGGGCCGCCATCATGTTTTCGTAGCGGTCGACGATTTCGTCCCAGGTTTCCCGGCGCCCCGCCGAAGGAATGTAGCGGGCGTATTTGCTGTACAGGGTGATATCGCTGGCTATGCGAACGGGTAGGTCCATCAATGACTCCCTGTTTAAAACTAAAATACCTATAAATGCTTAATTTAAGCTATTTTTGGCCTTTGTCTGCAAATTATCCTTGTATATTTAAAGGTAGTATTTAAAAATACAAGGATAAAATGGGAATGATAGAGCGTTTGCTTATCCACGAAGTCCGGGAATGCCTGGAGCAGTTTCCCGTCTGCGCCCTGATAGGATCCCGGCAAGTGGGCAAAACCACTTTGGCGCGCAGCTTGGTGAAAGCGGACT
>CAYNXV010000414.1:0-1645 GCA_964401245.1 uncultured Bifidobacteriales bacterium
GAGGCAAAGCTACTGATTTGAATCAGCGGGAATCAGATCAGCGGGATTCGCCCGGCGAGTCGTTTTCCACCCGATAAACCACGGGGTGGATTTGTCTCGCCAGGGGAAGCAGCGCGGATTGGCTGATGCGGGGGACGGTTTGGTTTTCGTCGTTGGTGCGGGGCATGGTCTGGAAGGTGAAGGAGCGGATTTGCCCCCGGTAGGATTCAGCCGCCTCGCGCGCCGAAAGGATTTTGGTCCTAAGGGTTCCCATTGTCGGCTCCCATGGTTAATTCCCGCCCGCGGCGTTGGAGAAATATCTTCGTATCAAGGAAGCACGCCCGTTTCCACGCAACCTTCAGGGCTTTGATCCTCGGCTCTCAGCTCTTCGAATTCCATTTCGTATTCACGCGGCGTAAACAGAATCGAGTCGGCGCCGCCTTCACGAATCCAAACCAGTAAACGGTCCTGAAAAGGCGCTTCCGGAAATTTCTGCAACAGGCCTCCGGTTACGGGGAGCACTTTCAAGGTTTCGGCGGGCGCTCCGGTGACGGCTATCAGCGAGTCGGGGCCATGTTGAAAAGCCCGGATGATGGACGATGAATGGTCTGTGTCGCAAGCCGGGCAGGAGAAAAAGGCTCTACCGGCCTCGGTTTCCAAAGCCATCGCCCTTTCTCTACCGTCGCAGGGAATGAATTTGACGTAGCCTTGGCCTTCTACGCGCGAAATGCGAATCCATTCGGAAGGTAGTCCGCTCCAAACCGCTTCCAATGCTTCGGGTCTGAGGTATTCCACTCCAACTCCGGATTGGGCGGCCTCCTCTTTTACTTTCTGCCGTTGTTTATCGGCCAATAAGTAAAGAATCAGCCAAAGAAAAAGCGCTCCGGCCAATATGGCGAGAATGACCTTTTTTCCGGAGACGATGATGTCCCGCGCCATAGCAGCCTCCTTGGATTCGCGTAGGAAAATTAGTTAATGACTGGAAGATAAACCGATGGGAATTAATTTATCTCGCATGCGGTATCCGTCTCTCTATGGATGAATCCGACCGGGAAATCACGGTAACGTGTTGCTATAGCTATATTTCGAACGAACTTTATGGAAGGAATGGTCCGTGAGCGAATTGACCCGGTCCAATGTCTGGAAAAGCCTCCAAACCCATTTTGACTCCGCCCGCGAATGGCGGATGCGCGATCTTTTCGAGCGGGACGCGGGGCGGGCGCAGAAATTCCATCTGGAAGCCTGCGGACTTTACGTGGATTTCAGTAAAAACATCGTAACGCAGGAAACCCTCAACCTGTTGCGGGCAGTGGCCATGGAAGCCCGGGTTCCGGCGGCGCGCGAAGCCATGTTTACGGGCCAGCCCATCAACATTACGGAAAAAAGGGCCGTTTTGCATACGGCCTTGCGCAATCGCGGCAATGCTCCCGTCATGGTCGACGGGGAGGACGTCATGCCCCGCATCAATGCCGTGCTCAAAAAAATGGAAGCTTTTACCCGCCGGATCCGTTCGGAGGAATGGAAAGGCCATAGCGGAAAATCCATCCGCTTCGTGGTGAACATAGGCATTGGAGGTTCCGACCTGGGTCCTTCCATGATATCGGACGCCTTGCGCCCCTATGGTGAAGACCCGTCGGGACGTCGTCTCGAGTGCTTTTACGTTTCC
>CAYNXV010000415.1:0-1633 GCA_964401245.1 uncultured Bifidobacteriales bacterium
GGAAAACCAGGGCTTGGGCGGTATTGTAGAGCCCTACCAGAGTCTCCTGATCCACCCGATCCCAATGGTGGACCCGCGACTCCAAGTTCCGTTCCCGCAAGAAGCGGAAGATGGCATTGTAGTTCCATCCCTTGCGCCCGACGAGGATGATATGGCACTCCTCCGCGGGCCCCCACATTTCCGCGAATGCCTTGAGCATGTTGATCACATTCTTGCGTGGTTGTAGAGTGCCGACGAAGAGCAGGAAAGGGTAGTCGATCCCTTTGGCCCTCAAGAATGCCTTTTTGGCTCCTTCCTCCCATGGCAAGAACACTTCGGGATCGACCGCATTATAGGTGACGGTGATTTTTTCCTCGCGGATGCCATAATTACGGACGATGTCCCGCTTCGAAAACTCAGAAACCGTGAAAATATGATCGGCGCGCCGGGCGGAAAATGCAGTCAGAAGAGCCATGCGCTTACGCTCAAGATAGTCGAAGGTATCGCCGACGTGCAAGAAGGCGAGGTCGTGGATTGTGAGGATTTTACGGGCGGTGCCTACGGGAAGCACATTGAAGGGAACGTGTAGCACGTCCAACCCCAGCCGCCTCGACAGCGCCGGGATTTCCCAGCCCCTTTGCATATATACGGACCGCTTGCGCAAAGGAACAAGTTGAAAGGCCCCGTCGGGAAGGAGTCCTTTGCCGGCACCCCTGTAGTTGAACATGAAAAAATCGTCTTCTCCGGCCCCCTGGCGCGCCATGGCCTTAATGATGTTTTCGAAGTGATGTTCGTTGCCGCCGTGGCGCACCCCCACGAAATGAGCGTCGATTCCGATTTTCATGCCCAATTGACCCGATACGCCTTGGGTTCCCGGGAGATGTGGAGGAGGAAAAACACGCACAGCCAAAGCATAATGGCGGTATTGGAATTCGCGAGGACGCCGGTAGAGAAGCATTGAATGAAAACCGATAGGATGCCGATTCTGACAATGCGCGCCATGCTTGCGTATTGGCCTCCTGCTTCCGAATCCACGTGTTTAAGGCGGAGAGGCCTGAGACGGGCGAGGAGGGACGGGAACATGGCGAGCCCTAGGGCGAAGCAGAACACGCCCTTAGTCATGAGGTCGGCCAGGAACTGGTTGTGCGGATTGAAGCCTCCCTGGGACTTGTCCATCAACGACGGGTCGCCGAATAATAGGGAAATGGGATTGGAGATGGAAGCCGTGAGGGCGTTTCCGATTTGGACAAATTTGGCGGCCAGGGGATATGCGTCGGTGGCCTGCATGGTATAACGCTGCAGAAAATAATTGTCGGGAAAGGCCACAATTAGGACGGCGACCAGGGCCGTAACGCCCGCTGCGAACGTAAACTTATGCTTGCTGCGGGCATAGAGCAGGCAGCAGATGAGGAAAGTGAATATTCCGGTCCTGCTCAGGGAAAGCGCCAAGCCTGCGAAAAGGACCGCCGCTACCGCCACGAATACGCGGCGCATCAAAGCGGAAGGAGACTCGCGGGCCAGCAGGTAAGCGAAGAACAGCGCAGGTATGATGAAGATGACGTACCCCTGGGCTTCATACCCGAAGTTCGCGCCTGGACGGGCCAGCTTATAGGTTGCGTCCCAGACTGTCCATCCTCGGAGTAGGGTATCGGGG
>CAYNXV010000416.1:0-1608 GCA_964401245.1 uncultured Bifidobacteriales bacterium
TACGGGGCGAATATCAGCGGGAAACGCTACCTGTCACTGACCAAAATGTATTACTTCGAAGTTTCTGGCGGATACACAGAATTCAATAAAGAATTTACAGGAGAGCGTTTTAACTACATTTCTGGAGGTGGATTTATAGGACGAAAAATCAATATAGATTGGTTTAGTATCGATATGAATTTTGGAATCATGATCCCATCAAGAACCCCAAAACAATTGGCTCTACGGCTAAGTGTGTGGAACGGGCCTGATTTCCTCGGGAAAAATGGGCTACTTTTTTCCACTAATGAAACAGACCGATACGGTTGTACTGGAACACTATAAGCGGCTTTTGACTCTCCCCGATCCGTGGCAGGTTGAGTCGGTGGATACGGATATGAAGGCCAAGGCTATTACGCTTTCGGTTGTTTATCCGATGGGAACATTGGCCCATTGCCCTGAATGCGGAGTGCTTTGTCCTATCAAGGATCGCCGACGCAAGAAATGGCGGCACCTTGCCCAGATGTCCTTCGCCACCTACATCGAGTGCGACGTTCCCAGGACCGACTGTGCGGAACATGAGGTGCACCAGATTCAAACTCCTTGGGCGGAGCCCCATGGCCGGTTCACCTTGGACTTTGAGACCTTTGCAATCCAGCTCATCTTGGCCTGTCAAAACCTGACCGAAGTCGGTGGACTTTTGGGGATCTCCTGGAACGGGGTCCAGGCCATTCAACGACGAGGTGTGGAGCGGGGGCTGCTGCGAAGGAAGCGGGAGGCAATTAGTCAACTTGGAATCGATGAGAAGAGTTTCCTTTCCCGCCACCGATACGCTACGATACTTTCGGATTTGAACGGTGCGCGCATTCTGGAGGTCACCCAAGGTCGCGATGAGGCTGCGGCCCAAGCGGCGCTTGATGTATTGGACCCTAAGCAAAAGGCAAAAGTGGACGCGGTGGCGGCTGATATGTGGGTCCCCTACCGGAATGCGATCCAATCCCAACTGCCCAATGCGGCCCTTGTCCATGATCGTTTTCATGTCATGGGATATTTGACCAAAGCCCTGGACAAGGTTCGCAAGAAGGAGCATTGGGAACTAAAGGCAAACGGAAACCAATCGCTGACGGGGACTAAATACCTTTGGCTCACCAGCCGAGAGAATTGGAGCGATGACCAGAGGCGGGAGTTTCGGGAGTTGAAGGATCAGAATCTCAAAGTGGGTCGTGCCTTTGCGATGAAGGAGCAATTCCGCCGATTCTGGAGGTTCACCTATGCGAAGGCGGCGGAGGGATTCTATAAACGCTGGTACTTCTGGGCCACCCATAGCCGATTGAAGCCGATGATTGAGGCGGCCAGGACCATCGGGCGGCACTATGCGAACATCAGCAACTTCTTTCAGCATCGGATCACGAATGCAGTAGCGGAAGGGCTCAACTCCAAGATTCAACTCATCAAGGCCGGCGCGCGGGGCTTCCGGAACTTCGCCAACTTCAGGGTGGCCATCCTTTTCCACTGCGGCGGCCTTAAATTACGTCCACACGAATGACTGTAGAGCCATTTCTTTAAAGCCGCCCCGCGGGGATACCCTGGAGGCCTAGGGGCGCGGGGACTTCAGGGGAGGAGGTGGGG
>CAYNXV010000417.1:0-1608 GCA_964401245.1 uncultured Bifidobacteriales bacterium
GAATCCGCAAGCTTTGAAGCCTTAACGGGAACTTAAAAACACCCGACTCTCAAGAACTAAGTTCGCGGATAAAATTTCCAGAATTTAATAATAGGGTGCCGAACGTGATCGATTTTGACGACGTCTAGGGAAGACCTTCAAGGAAAGGACAATGCACTGATTATGAGGCTGCGATGTACCGGTGCATGAGTGGGTGGAGGAGAATGAGGACTACGTAGAGGTTTCCGAAGAGTCGGCGCCGGCCGAGTCGGGAGCCCAGGGAGGCGTGCCGCGGCGGGAGGCAATGGTCTCAAGGAGTTGTCGCAGGAGCCTCCCGGGGCAGCATGAGGATACTGAGACGGTTCATTAGTTTTACGCCTGGGCAACCAACCCATTATGACGAGAGAAAGTCATTTCAAGCGAGCGGATGGGAGTGAAGTTGTTATTCAAGACCATTCAGCTGGACATCTTTTTGGAGAAGGCGGTGTTGGAGATCAAGGACCGCATATGAATGTGCGCCCAATTGAAAATACTCGTACAGGAAAGGTTCCCGGTACAGATGAACATTACACCTGGTAATATAAAACCTGGATGGATTGACGCTGTGGCAAATCCCGAAGCAATAACGTCTCTCTTTGATGCAATTCCAACATTAAAACTGGTGCATCATATTTTTCTAAATAGGGAAGGTCCGGCCTTGGAAATTACAGTAGATCTGAATGAATTTCCGGCGCGGCCTCCTAAAAAGTGGCACAAGGATTTTAACACTTCCCAGATTAAAATTCGGTTCGAGGGGATAAAGGGATTAACCATAAATGAGTGGGGAACAAAAAACTTAATCGATTATTCATCAGTATTGATGGAGGATAATTTTCATTTCATCGTAATAAAAGGCTCTGACTTGGACATTTCCTTTCGGGCGCGGATTGGAATGATTGTGGGGGTTTCGGGGTACTGCGATACCTAAGACAGCAAGTGAGCCAATTTTATTTTACCCAATTGAACTAATTCCTCTGATCCAGGAGTATTTCGCAAATGGAAAAATTTGATTTCAAATTTGTCGAAGGGTACGAAGAGTTTGAAGAGCTTTCCATATCCAAAGGCTGTACTGAAGGAATACTTACCATTGCAGACGTGGGGCGGTACTATCTGAACTTTTACACACCAGAGCGCCTACTCCAAGATGCTCGTGATGAATTTTCCTATCGATCCTACTTTCGGGAGGAAAATTTGATCTTGGTTCCGGATGTATCCAGAATAACTATCATGGGTGCTATTGAGGACATTATCCAGAGCGTTACTTTTAAGCATTTACAACACCTAATCGAAAAATAGTGGTTTTGATGGCTCGAGGTGGGAGACTTTGTCTGCCGACATTGGAACTTATAATGGGAAGAAACTGGGCAGCCAGTTCCGATGCTCGTGGTATATCGAATAATGAGATGGGGCTTATGACCCGAAGGTGACCCGTCTCCCTTTATCCTGACAGTTTAAACAGCTTAACTCCCCTACCCCTCGAATACCCTCGGAATTATTAAATTTATCCAACCCTTTTCAGCCTGAATCGAGAACCAAAATGGCAACTGAACTATGCCCATGCGGCAGCAACAAACCCTTCTCCCAGTGCTG
>CAYNXV010000418.1:0-1603 GCA_964401245.1 uncultured Bifidobacteriales bacterium
ATACTTCGGATAAGCCGAGGGTGGGTATGTGGGAGTCGGCCAAAACCCGGCCCGCACTGTCGATTAGAGTGACCCGGTGTCCGCTGACGGCGGAAACCGCTTTGGCAAAGGAATCGGCGGGGACGGCCTCCAGGAGCAGCGCCGGATTTTCTTCCAGTTCTCCACGCATCCATTGCAGATGTCCATTGAGGTTGTTTTCGAGCGCATCCGCCAGACGCGCCTGTCCGAGGCGGTATAGCCCCACCATGAAAGAGAAAAGAATCAGCCCGACCAGAAGGAAGTAGGCGAAGAGATTATGTCGGAGCGAATTCCATGGCATGGCTGGAAATTAGCAAATCCGGGGAGGAGGGACGGGTCAGCCAGGCATTTCAGTGGCCATCTCAAAAGGGGTTGAGCCAGTATGCATTATTCTCTTCGCGGTAATTTCGTAATTCCTCATGAGCACAGGATCCAATTCCAATGCATTTTTGGTGTCCATCAAATCATGGTACATAGGTACCGTAGCCATACCTGGCTCTCCGGTTTTGATGAAATGACAGTACTTTTCATAAAACTTTATGGTTTTCGCATTGTTGGATGCGCGGAGCGTTAAATACCGGCAACCGGTTTTGTTATTTAAAACGAAAAATGCTTGGATGAATCGCACGATATTTCGGCCAATCCCCTGGTTTTGGTACTGATTATGCACACCGAGTGCATTAATATTAACAGACGGTCCCATAGTGTTTTCGTCAAACCCCTGGAAGTAACCATTTGCCAGGCTAAAAAGCGCAACCGAAGTCTGGTCGGGAGTTTTTAAACAATAAGACACCGAAGCTAGGTTCTGTTGCGACGACTTTCGGCCGTGCCTGAAGTAGTCGTCAATCTCCGGATCTTTACAATCGAAATCAATTTCATCATCCCAATCGAGTCGGGACAGAATAAATCGATTCACTTTGACGAGGGGTGGACTCTGGTTGCATCTTTGAAAAATTCTAGGGCTTCTTTCAGCCCGTCTTTAATTTTCCGCAACTCTTGGACGTTCGTACCGGCTTCTCTTGCTTTTGCCCGCTCCTGGAATTTAACGGCATCCTCACCTGATAAACGAGGAAAAAGCCCGTTTTCGATTATTGCCATTTTGCTTCCCTTTCTGCAATTGAGAGAAAGTTGAGATTACCGTAGCGTTCCGGCAGCCTATAGTACAAAATAGCATTGTGATTTGACAAGACGAAAGTTTCTTCTCGCCTTCTAAAACCTCAGAATTTCGCGTTTTAAGGGGATTTTTCCCGCCTAATACGCTCATTTTTCGAGGGCTCCGAAACTTCCTAAAACTCCCGTAGGTGCAGGGACTTTTTCCAGCGAGAGTCCTTCCCGTGCGCTTCCAACAGGATGAAGGCAGCTTGACCCGCCCGATGCTTCCGGGACAAGGAGGAAAGCGCGATGCGGTATTTTCCCTTCGGCCATTCACCCTTGCCTCGGCCCAGACTGCCCAGGCGCGCTCCTTGCGCGTTCCATACGGAAATATCCAGCCGGCCGGCCTCGGGTAGGGAAAAATGCAAAAAGGTCCGATCCGATACCCGTTCCACATGGGCTGTGAAGGCGGAGGGAATCTTTCCCCTGTCGC
>CAYNXV010000419.1:0-1589 GCA_964401245.1 uncultured Bifidobacteriales bacterium
CAATTATTTCTCCGGCCATTCCAATTACATGAGCGTGGCCTTCATTCCCATCTTCCTCATTTTCGGCAATTACGGGCTCATCCTAGCCCAGGCCGCGCTGCTTGCATGGACTCTCCACCTGTTGACACGCAGCATCCCCGGTTGGAACTTTGAAAAAATATTTATTATCGCCGCCATTGCGCTTTCCCCCGCCTTTGCCGCCAAAATGCTTTTCGGTTTCCATGCCGACGTCATGGGCGCTCCTTTCCTCGTCCTGGCGGTGATTGCCTACAAGAAACGAAACCTGCCTGGACTTCTGATGGCGACCCCGGCGGTAGTTTTTTCCAAGGAGGTTTTTGTCCTCGGCATCGGTTCCTTGGTATTACTTGCCCTAATCGAAAGACGCAGCTGGCGATGGATAGTCTATCCCCTCAGCCTTGGCAGCCTGCTAATCGGCTTCTACTGGTACGTCGTCATTCCTTTGGTTGCCATCGGAGGCGACAACTTCTATTCGGGATGGATGCCGCAAAGCCCCTGGGAGTGGCTTCGGCTCATAGCCCGAAGCGGTAACATCGACTATTTCCTGAAATCTCTACTGCCCTTTCTCCCCCTTTTTCATGCCGCCGGGTGGAAATACGCTGTTCTGCCTTTACCATTCCTGTTTTTTTATGCCGGTTTTCCTGATCCGAGTTTTCGCGATATCTGGCGGCATTATTCCCTGGGCTTCGGCGTTATGGCCTGGTCCGCCCTTCTTTTCGCCGACCCGATGCGCCTGAAAAAGTGGAGTCCGGCGATTTTATTGGCGATGCTCCTGTCTTATCCCAGTTGGAGAGGATTGGTCCGTATTGAACAATTCGATTGGCAGCGTGTGCAATTCACCGAAACCGCACATGACATGATACCTCCCGAAGCCTCCCTGGTCGTGCACGGGCCCGCCATCAGCCGATTCACCGATCGCCGGGAAATCGCGAACTGGGTATACGGCGAATCGCGCCGGGAACGCTACGACTACATTCTGCTCGACATGGCTTACCAACCGGAGTGGTGGGAAGGACGGACAAAATTGCCTCACCGCTTGGAAGAGCTCCGAAACTCCCCGGAATGGGAACCCTTGTACGGCCGGCAAAGTATCCATCTATTCCGCAGGCGGAACGTGCCCGGCCATTAGGCGGAATTAGACTGGAAAACTTCCCTCGGCAACTGTGGAACCGGAGGAAATCACACCGTATGGAAAAAGAAATGGAGTTGCCGGAGTTCCTCCATTTCCGGATCCAGGGGAGCGGCGCCCTTCTCATCCGGCAAGGCACCCAGGCGCGGATCCCCGCTCAGGGGCGACTGCCCCGGATGCACCATCAGCTCAAAAAATTCTTCCGGCTTTTTTCCCACCTCGGCCAACGCCCGCAGGTTCGCATCCAACGTGAATTTCATGCTGGTGAATATGCCGATAAACCGATGGGAATCTTTCCGCAGGCGCATGCGGGCAAGAACCTGCAAGGCGAAGCCGAAAGGGACTTGGTGGAAAATACCCCGCCGCAGGGATTCATAGGGAACCCGCAATCTTTTGATGCCGTGCTCCCCTTGCAGACGTTCGGCGATTTCCCATAAACCCG
>CAYNXV010000420.1:0-894 GCA_964401245.1 uncultured Bifidobacteriales bacterium
AATCTAATCAGACTGAGGAGCCTCCTCATTTTTGCGAAACAAAACCTACGTTATCCTGCCACCCTTCGTTATCGATAAGTTCGGCTCCCAGAATGGCGTGCAGGGATTGTGGAACGGTTGTGCGGGAATCCGACACCGCCTGCATGATCCCCATGGATTCCACTCCGACCAGGTCCGCCGATGGAGTTTGTACCGTGGGGTCAGCGCCCAAGGCTTCCATGTGCCGCCATAGCATGTTGAAATGCCGCATTTCCTCCTCCTGTATCATCCTGAGGTCATCCAGAGAGGGATTGCCGTTACTCTCGTTCAGGGCCTCGCATTTGGTTATGAGGGCCTGATAAAAACGGCTTCCCGAGCGCTCGAAGGCCAGCCTTTCCGATAATTTATCGATGAATACGTTAGGCTTTTTTCCTTTAAGCGCATCCAAGGCCGACTTTGCCATGCCCTTGGCCGTACCTGGCGGGGGCACGTTTCCCAGCGGCTCTGCTTCGCTTATCGACAACGAGCGCATCCGCGCCAAGTCGCTTTCGTCACCGGAGGAAACCGAAATCCCTTCCTGGGAATTTTCACGCATTTTTTCGCTGTCGAGGGGCGACAAATCGCGCCCTGTTCTGTTCATACCCAATTCCGTCGGTTTCTTTTTCATGCCTTCTCCTATTGCGCGGTGGACAATTCCGCGGCGCGGTGGGTGAGTTCGGTGCCTTCCATCCAACGATAACCGGCGGCCACGGTCTCGGAAGGAGAGCCTTGTGAATTCAACTGATTTCGATAAAGGACGGATTTGGAATCATCCTTTTCCCGGCTTTTATCTATGAAACCGGTGTTGGCCGCGCGTAAGTCGACTTCATTGGCCAGGACCTCCCGCACGAACTCCCGATGGCTGCTGAAGGCAAT
>CAYNXV010000420.1:904-1577 GCA_964401245.1 uncultured Bifidobacteriales bacterium
CAGGCAGAACCATGGGCAGCATTTCCGCGGGATCGCGTTTTTCCATGCGCCGGAACAGGTCCATCACGAAGTGAAGCTGGCCTAGTTCGTAATTGAGAAATCTTTCCCAAACGGCCTTTACCTTTGAATTGCCTTCCTGTTCGTAGCAGCTGTAATAGTTATAGGCCTCGGTCGCCTCGTGCAGCATCCATTTTTCCAGCCAGGATTCATCGGGATCGATCATCGACTCGTACTGCGTGACATGCTGTTCCTCTATGGCGGCGATTTCCGCATATAGTTGCCTCGCCACGGGATCCGCGAATTGGGGTCCCACATTCATGTAATAATCATGGGTTTGATGCTCCGCCGCCATGATGGTCAAAGCGTTCAATTTGGAAATCGGAGCCGCGCTCTTCCGATCGTAGCAATTCCGCAAATCGTCTTCCGAATCCCTATGCTCCTGCGAAGTGGGTCTTCCGGGTCGAATGTCCGTATAGTTTTGCAGGATGTTGTTGGGGTCTTTTCCTTCCACCCTGTCCATCAAGGCCGAATAGCGGTATAGATGATCAAAATCCTCCAGCATGCCGAACCGGTACACCTGGCTCAAGTAGGGATCAGGCTCCTGCTGCGCCACGGCGGCGGTGACCTCGATGGCCACCTGCTCGTACCCGATGGTGGTTTCCAAGGGCGAATG
>CAYNXV010000421.1:0-1571 GCA_964401245.1 uncultured Bifidobacteriales bacterium
GGATGCGCTCTCCGTTCAGGTGACTGGCGCTGCCGGCACCCGCAGAACCGAGGATCAACTTTCCCGGATGTGCTTTGCCATAGTCGATAAGGTCGTGGGCCGACTTGATACCCAGGGTCGGAGCCACCACCATTACGGCGGCAGGAAATCCAGTTTGGGTAACTCCACTAAAGTCTTTGATGGGATCGTATGGGAGGTTCGGGATCAGCGCTGCGCCGATGACAAAACTGGTTCCGGCAAATAGCAGCGTATGCCCATCGGGGAGGGCTTGCGCAACGAGGGCAGCTGCCAGCGTGCCGCCAGCTCCCGGCCGATTGTCCACAACGACCGGCTGACCCCAAACTTCGCTCAACTTTGGAGCAATCATGCGCGCCATGATGTCCGACGGCGAACCAGGGGAGAACGGCACCACGATGCGCACGGGTTTGTACGGAAACGTCTGCGGCCCTTGCGCTAATGCTGGTTGCAAGGCGCATATTCCGACGCCCATAAAGGTGGTGAATGTCATCCAATGCAGCATTCGCATGATCCCTCCTTTCGCCATTGCGGCGTCCAGTTACGCCTAGATTGACACCAGCAGTTGATATCCGCAATGATCCGATTTTCATTGCTTGATGAATTTCGTTATGAGGATGGAACTGCGCGACATCGAGTATTTCGCCGTAGTCGCTGCTTGCGGCAACGTGAGACGGGCCGCGGAAGAGCTCGGGTTGAGCCAGCCTGCGCTCAGCAAAAGTTTGCGCCGCCTGGAAAAAGCCGTGGGAGAAAAACTAGTCCAGCGCACCCCAAAAGGGGTTGATCTCACTGCCGTCGGTGTTGCGCTGTTTGCGCGAGTACATGGACTTAGATTGACGCTTGACGATATCGCGCGCGAGGCGGCTGATCTAAGTCAGGGGCGCGCAGGCCATTTACGCATCGGCACCGGTGCGCGATTCTCAATTGATTTGATACCCGCAGCCTGCGCGGCTCTGCTTGAGGAAGCGCCAGCGGTGACGCTGAGCATCAGTGTCGGGTCGATTGATATGCTGGCACCGGCAGTCTCGCAAGGCGAAATGGATTTAGGCGTAACCTCGAATTCCCTGGCGGGTTATTCCGGTCTAGTGCTTGAACACTTATCGGACGACGAGGTGGCTGTTTATGCGTCGAGCAAACACAGGCTGGCCAAAAAAAAACAGGTGTCTCTGATTGATCTTGCCCAGGAACACTGGGCGGTCGCAAAGGCAAGTCCGTCACTGGAGCGCCTGCATCGAACCTTTGCGGAAAACGGATTACCTCCACCCAAGATCACCGTGGAGGAAAATGCCGTCCTGTTCCGGCGCAGCATCTTGCCGATGACCGACTTGGTAGGCTTCGGACCACGAACATTTTTCCGCGCGTGCGATAAATCAAAGCATTTGGTGGAACTCCCGGTTAAAGGATTGTCGGGGCGCCAGAGCACTCACGTGTTCTACCGCGAAGGAGCCTACCTCTCTCCCATCACCCGTCGTTTTGTCGAGATACTTAAAATGACCGCAAAGAAAATGCCAAAATCAATTTGACACGGCCCCAAATCCCCATTATGACAAAACAGG
>CAYNXV010000422.1:0-1562 GCA_964401245.1 uncultured Bifidobacteriales bacterium
GGTTTTGGCGGGCGCTTTTTTGGTTTCTTTTTTGGTGTTCCGTTCTTTGGCCATGAATTCTTCTCCGGAAGAGGGTTGGGAAAACCGCCCCTTAGTGGGGCAAGGGAATTATTTACCAACCTCAAGTTAGAAATCAAGCGGGAAGACGCATGGGGGTTCCCCCAGGAACCAGAATTTGGCCGGGCACGCTGGGCGAGAGGAATGGGTACCCAGTTCAACGCTTCTATGGGTTAATATCAATTACACACATGAACAGATACTGTTAATCTGTTAATCCGAATTACGGGAGAACAAACCTGCCCTATACCTGAGACATCGGCCCTGAGACTTCGGCCCCGAGGCATTTGCCCGGAAATCTCGGCCGGTGGAGAAAGGATGGCTCCAAAGGCGTGAAGGCGTGCCACCCTTTCGGGGCACCCGGATGACCGGGGACCGTGGCCTTTCAAAATCCCCCGAAATCCCCTACCCCCGGGCCAAATCCTGTCCCGGCCCATTGCTATCTTTTCTCGAAGTCCTCCGCGGGTATTCACGCTGCTTTTCCGGGAAACGCACGAATTAAATAAATGTCGGCCCAACTTTTTTTCAGCAACTCCCCCGGTGTCCTTTTGGACAAGCTGGCCGAGAATCTCGCCTGGACCGATCCCTTCGCCTCTCCGCATATCGCCACGCCCAGCCCCAGCATGCGCAGATGGGTGCAAATGCGGCTGGCCGACAAGCTGGGAATTTCCGCCAATATCGACTTCATGCTGCTCGAGAGGTTGCTTTGGCGCCGCCTGGCCGAGCTCGACGTGGATCGCGAAGCCGCGGATAGAAAGCCGGCGCGGCTTTTGGACGAGCAGGGCTTGGAAGGTTTTATCCTGAGCCTTTGCCTCACGAATCCTCCCGAAGAGATTCGTCTGTACCTGGATGAAGGCGTTTCGGACTCCCAGGCCCATGCCCAGCGCTTATGCCAGTTGGCGCGCAAGCTCGCGGGATATTTCAGGGAATATGAATACAGCCGGGTTCCGGAACATGGTCGTCAAGGCTTGGCGCAATTATGGAAGAATGGTCAGGATTGTTTTCTGCCTTTCATAGACAAGAAGGCGGGCCGGGAGGCGAAACGCCAAATCGAGCGCTTGGAGCGGTGGCAAAAAGCGGTATACCATGCCATTTTCAAGGCAGGTGGACTGCGTGATACGCTGGGTGCGCAATCCGGACAATATGCCTATACCCTGCCGCAATACGCGGAAATGGTTCTGGGACAAAAGCGGCCCGTTCCCCAAAAAAAGGACGCGCCCGTTTATCATCTTTTCGGACTGTCCCAAATATCCCCCTTCCATCGTTCCCTGATCCGACGGCTGGCCGACTCCGATTCGTTGCCTGGTGAGGAGGCCGAGTTCTTCATCTATTCGCTCAATCCTTGCGCGGTTTACTGGGAAGACGTGCTTACTCCCAAGGGAAGGCGCATGAAGCTGCAGGAGGATTTGCTGCAACGGCAGCAGTTTCTGGGATGGCGGCAATTGACATGGGACCAGAAGGAACTTTTCAAACTGGACTTGGAGGTTTTGCAAAAGGAGGAGCTT
>CAYNXV010000423.1:0-1539 GCA_964401245.1 uncultured Bifidobacteriales bacterium
TTATCGTTTCTGCAATATCTGTATTTTCACGTCGCACAAACGCCAGATCATCTATCGAATCTCAGTTGATGAAAATTTGGTTCATTCACATGCATGCAGGAATTTGAAATCTTTTGGAGACCCTCATGAAATTGAAACCTTTACTCGCCTCTATGCTTGTAGCGGGATTGTGGACGGCCGGAAATGCAGCAGCCGTCATCACTCTTGACAATAGCGGGACGCCAAGTATCCAGCAACAGAACGATAATCCCTGCATATTCGGCGGCAATGATTGCAGTAATCCACTTGGTTTTGGTTTTACGAACGTTAGTGGTTTCGACAACGATGGGACAGTAACCTTGCTAGAAGGCTTATCTCCTTTTTATACAGTCAGCCAGATCAGCTCCCTCATGGGCAGTAGTCTTTTTTCGGTTGGAATCGACTCCAATCAATCATCGGGCGGCGCAGAACCTCGCCAACTATTGCATTCCTTCGAAATGTTGGTCGGTGGTATCGCCACTCAATCTTACTTCGGCCCCACTTACATCAACATTAACGCCAATGGCGTCGGTTGGTCTGATGCGATGCTCAATGGATTTACGCTGGAAGGCTTGGCGGACTCGACAACAATACAGTTCCGGACCCATTACTCGAACGCAACCAATGGCACGGATTCCATGTTTTTAGCTACCGCGATTCCCGAACCCGAGACTTACGCAATGATGATGGCCGGTCTGGGTTTAATGGGCTGGGTCACCAGGCGCAGGAAACTGTAAATCCCTCATCTCAAAAACAAAGGGGCGGAATTTCCGCCCCTTTTTCCTTACCCCACCTGAACATCAGTCGCGAAAAAATGAACTGAGTTCGCCGTACACCAGGTCCGGCACCTGCTCCGCCGGATAGTGGCCGCAGGGCAAGGGCTTGATGCGTACGATGTTCTCGGCATACTGCGGCCAGGCTTTGCGCGGGTCGAAGAATTTTTCGGTGTGGCTCTGCTCGCCCCAGTACACTGCCGTCGGACACTGGATCTTGCGTCCCGCCTCGAAGTCCTCAGTGTCCATCGCCATGTCCACCGAAACACCGGCCCGGTAGTCCTCGCAGACACCGTGCAGATTTTCCGGCGTGCAGCAGCGCGCATACTCCTTCAGCGTTTCCTCGGAAAATCCGCCCTTGCCGATGCCCATCTTGGTGAGTTTCTTGAGGATATAGAAATCCTCCTTGCCTTCCATCAGCTTCTCCGGGATGTCGTAAGGCTGCGCCATGAAGAACCAGTGGTAGGAATTGAGCGCCCACTGCCAGGTCGCGTTGCTCAGGAGGTGGTGGGTCGGCAGGATATCGAAGCTGGCGAATTTTCTGATTTTCTCCGGATGATCGAGCGCCATGCGCAAAGCGGTGCGTGCGCCGCGATCGTGGCCTGCGACACAGAATTGGTCGAAGCCGAGCGCGGACATCACGTCGATCTGATCCTGCCCCATGCGGCGGAAGGAATAGTTGCTGTGGTCAGGCAGGCCACGCGGCTTGCCGCTGTCGCCGTAGCCGCGCAGGTCGGTGCACACCACG
>CAYNXV010000424.1:0-1536 GCA_964401245.1 uncultured Bifidobacteriales bacterium
TTTGCCAGCTCCGAAGCTTCCACCGACAGAAAGGTCGCATAGGTGGTTTTCGCCAAGGAGTTTTTCGCCAAGTCCTTGAGACGAACGGGCACGATGGCGCCGTACTGTCCGCCTACTTTCAATTCGGGCAATACCAGGGTGAGTTCCCGGCTATCGCCGTTCCAGGAGGACACGACGTTCGAGAGGGTATCTGCCAAAACGACTGTGCTTGAGCTGTTGGAAGTGTCGATTCTTCCTACAACTATGCCGGCGGCCGATTCACGATTCATCGGTTCCGAAAAAACGATATTGATCCGGCCCCCGGTTGCGGGAACGGAACTGACCAGGAATACATTGTCGCTGTTCGGCGAAGTGGCATCGAATACGCTGGTCACAACGGGCGACGTTACGTCTTCGATGGCGGTTGCCGTATCTACGGAAACGACACTGTCCTTGATGGGATTGATATTGGGAATGGAAGCCGTCACAAGTTCAAAGGTTGACAGGTCCAGGTAAACGGCGAATCCGAAATACTGACCTTCGTCGAGCACAGCGGCATATGCGCCCGTGCTATCGGTTTTAAGGGTGGTATCCGCAGCCGTGGTCGGCTTCAAGGCGTCGAACAGGAGTATGGTGGCGCCCGTCAAAGGAATTTGTTCTTTTTCCAGATAACGTACCTGTCCTGCCGCATTACTTGCTTGCTTGCGCAAACCTTCGAGATTCTTGGTGCCTTCGCCGGTGAGAAAACCGGTGATTACTCCCTTACCCTTATTGGATTTCACCAGCTCCTGCAATTTGCTGGTCGTCGGATCCTCGATGGGATTCGTACCGTCCGGATCGACGGAGTTCGCCGCATCCTTGGCCTTGGAGCAGCCGGTGTAAGCCAACAAAGTCGATATCGCGAGTATGGCGAATACACCCTTGCGCAGCCATGTGCGCACGTGGGGAGCGCCTGCTCGCTCGGTACAAAGGGGTTGCTCTTCGGTTCTCATACTTTCCGTCCTCCGGTTGAAAATGGGCGATTTCGATGGTTTATCTTAGGGGATGGCAAAATTGCTCTCCAAGATTTTTTTTTCCGGTTTGGAAAAAAACTTCGCTATTCCCCCGTCTGGGGCATCATCCGGCGGTTGGATCAAGGGATTTTCCGGGTTTTGCTAGGTTTATGGGGTCTAAAGACAGCAAAGGGAGACGAGAGCATGGCGGTACAAAGCATGACGGGATTCGGAAACGCGGATATCCAGGACGGAAAAGGGAGGATATCCGTGGAACTGAAATCGGTGAATGGCCGTTTCCTGGAATTCCAATATCGATGCCCCCGAGCCTTGGCGCCGCTCGAATCAAAACTCAAGCAAATCCTGTCGAAACATGTGAGCCGGGGTAACGTCTCCTGTCAAATACAATGGGAGCCGCTGAACTCCGCCGAAGCCGCGGGGAAATTCAATTTGCAGGCGGCCGAATCCTACATCGCCGCGGCCAGGGAGCTGCATTCCCACCTGGGGTTTCCGGCATCGCTGAATCTTCTGGATCTTTTGCGTCTCCCCGAAGTCATGGCCGTGG
>CAYNXV010000425.1:0-1523 GCA_964401245.1 uncultured Bifidobacteriales bacterium
TTCGATTTCGCCTTCGGGATTTTTGGCCACGCTCAGCAGCTCCACGGCGACATTGCTCCCGGTTTCGACGATGCGATAGGCGGATTTCTGCATGGCATGCACGGGGTGCATTTTATGGGTGAACGACACCCGCAAAGTTCCGTCGACGCCGAGGGGACCTTGCGACTCGGGAATCCACTTCGCTTCGGATAGAGCCGGTGCGGAAGGCGAGTAGGGATAAGGCGTCAACTGGAATCGCGTGGGAGCGGCGCCTACCAGGAGGGAAGGATTTCCGAAAGCCACCGGTTCCATGCCGATATCGGGAATGCCGTTGCGGGTCACGTCCGAGAAGCCGAGCACGGCGTAAAGCCCTGGTCTCACTCCCGAAAGGGTGAAGAAGCCCGCCGAGTCGCTGCGGGCCGCGTACATTGGGCGTTCCCGCACCGGATGGGGAAGGGAGTCGGGCTTTATCCGGCCGGACTCACGTTGGGTCAGGTAAGCCTGGGAATTGCGCACGGCAGGGTCCAGAGGATACAAGGCCACACCGCGCAGTGGATCGCTTTCGCCGGGAGGTGGATTGATACGCCCTTCCACCCGCCCCGAGTCGATTTGCGGACCCGTGGAAAAGACCAGCGCGAATTCCTGCCCCATTTTCAGGCCGTTCAAATCGGGCACCGACCCGGCCACGGAAAAGATATAGGTGGTGTTTTCCTCCAGGAGGGAAGCCGATTCCACCCGAAGCTGGTTGCCCGAGACCTTGAGATGCAATCTGCGGGGCAAAGGCGGAAAGAGGTTGACCTGACCTTCGTCGAGAGTAGGGGATATCCATTCGGAGAAGGCGACTCTTACATCCACCTCGCGCGGAACCCCGGTGGCTTTCGGAGCCGGATGCACGCCTACCACATAGGGCGCGGTGGAATCGGGCGGACCACCCTGCGGGGGCTCATTGTGGGCGCAGCCGGTGGCGGCCAACCAGGTGTAGGCCAAAAGGGAACCCAAAAGCGCGAAGAACCAGGCGCCCGGGTGGATTTTCCGGGTGCCGGCGCCCTGGCCATGCCGGGCAATGCGCCGCCCTTTTTTTTCCGGACTATTTCCCAAAATCGTCTCTACTCGATGAGCTTCGCGATGCGCGTCCAACGGATTTTAAGGGGGATGTTGAACCAGCTCCAAGGACGGGAGAAGGCGAATGCTTGATCTTCGTTTTCAAAGGAGAAATAGGTGATGAAGGCCTTGGCCTTGACGAAGCGTTCCGATAACAGTCCCCAATACCGGCTGTCCGACGAATTGTCGCGGTTGTCGCCCATCATGAAATAGGTTTTGCCCTGCACAGTGTAGGTATCCAGCTCCTGTCCATCGATGACCAAGTACGCGCGGATGCGGGTGTCGCTGCCGGTTTGCTCACCCTGTTGCGCGAGATTCTGTTCGATGATTTCGAGGTAATGCCCCATGAAGTACTCGTTCTGTTCGACCCGGCGCCCCTCCGAAGGCATTTGAAAAGCGGGCAAATCGTTGGTGCGGATGAAGCCGGTGGCGGCGGCTTTCTG
>CAYNXV010000426.1:0-1520 GCA_964401245.1 uncultured Bifidobacteriales bacterium
TTCTTGCGGCCATCGAGAGATTCCAGCACCCATTGCTCGTATCCGTTCATCCCGGAGGAGAGCGGCTTGCCCGTAGGCTTGAAAACCATTTCCTCATGGGGTATCAGGTCTTTCAGGCGTCCCCATTCATCGATGCGTCGCATTCCCTCCATGCAGGCGAAGTCGGTGGAAATGTGCAAGGGCGAACCCGGAGGGGCTTTTTGCTGGGCGTCGAAAGCGTATTGTCCATCGGTCCAGGAGAACAAGTCGCAAACCATGTCCTCGGCCGCCGTAATCAGCCAGGTATCCTTCTCCTCTTCATTGAGATACCCCTTGGCCACCAGCGTTCCTATCAGGGAGCGGTGCAAATCCTCCGACAAATTACGGATTTGCTGGAAATCCTTCCGTTCAATGCGTCCCGATTCCACCAGCATGTCCTGGATCTTGGTTTCCGGGGTTTTCGTTCCTACGCGCACTCCCGTAACGTTTCCCTGTGAAATGAAGATTTCGGCCTTTTCGCGGCTACGCGAAAGGCGCAGTACGCCCGATTTTCTTTGCTGCATCAGCAATTGCAGGATGTCGGGCAGCGAAAAATCGTCCAGTCCTCCGGCCAGTATCATGCGCGACTCTCTTCCATGACCTGCAGGCGCGGCACGACCGCGAGCTTGCCCGCCTTGAACAGGAATCTACCGAGGAAAAATGCGTATAGTGCCAGTAAGGGCGGCCATAAAGCCCACGCCAGGGGACCGAGTACGAAATCAGGATATTCCTTGATCATATTCGTCAGACCGAAAAGCGGCGCAGCCAGAAAGCCGGCGGCCAACAGAATGAAAAACCGCCCCTTGCCGTTGCCGGCATAAACCTCTCCCGCGCCGGGAAAAACCGCGTTCAGTCCATGGTGGAGAAGTTGGTCCGCGGCTTGCGCGCGGGTCTTCAGATGGGAAGTAAGCTCGTTACGCAGCTTCGCCTCACTTATCCCCGAAACGGTTTTGAAGCAATCGGAGCAATGCAAACCCTTGCGGCATTGCCGGCACATGATTCTACCGCAGATTTTGCATTCGAAAATCGTTCGCCCTTGGATATGGGGCGAATAGTTGCGGTAACGGAAGAAAAGGAACAGGATAACCGAAACCAGGGCGGTATAGTAAAACCAGGGCGGATAATTCGCCAAGCCGGTACGCACGGAAACCGGCACGAATTCGAGGCGCGTCAAGCCGGCAAAGGCGTCCCGCCAGAACATTCCGGGTCTGGGCATAACGTCCATCGCCTTCCGCTGCGACGGAACCTGCCGGTAGAGCACGTCGTTGCTTTCCAGAAATGCGGTCACCCGCAAGGCGTCCATTTCGCCGGCCTTGTCCAATAGCTGCTTATGCTCCAGGGAATTGTCGCTGAAAAGTTCCATTTGACTCGCATTGAACCAGGTCTCGACATAGGTGGATCCGTTTTTCTTGGCCTTGGAGTAATAGTCGCGCGCGAGGGAGAATTCATTTTCCATCAAAGCGAGGTTTCCCAGTTGGAGAGCCGCCAGAGGCTCGCCGGGA
>CAYNXV010000427.1:0-1515 GCA_964401245.1 uncultured Bifidobacteriales bacterium
ACTGGGAGGTAGGAGACGGCATACCCCTCACCGAAATACGCCAGGTGGGTAGTTATTCCCGGGTAGAAGTATTGGCGCCGGTACCGGTTACGGTCAAGCGGGGATATTCCTCTTCGGTAACCATCACCACCGACCAGAATCAAATGCGTTTTTTCGATACCTATATCATCGGAGGCACCTTATTCATCGAGTGGACCTCATCCTTCGCGCCGGGTTACGGAACCGAAGTGGTCTGTTTGTTGCCGAATTTGAAGGGCATCGTCCACAACGAAGCATCCCCGCTTTATGTGGATGCCTTTCCGGGAACGGATCGTTTCGATATCGAGGTGAACGGGTCGGGCGACCTGCATTTCGGCGGCGACTTGCGCGAAGTGAATGCCGAGGTAAACGGTTTCGGGAACCTTTATCTCGAAGGAGACGTCGACTATCTCAACCTGCGCACCGAGGGACGCGGGAACGTATTCGCCGATGCCATGTGGGTGCATAGAGAAGCCCGGGTGGATTTGCACGGCGGCGGAAAAGTATTGCTGGCGCTGCAAAGCGGCTCGGTTCTCGATGCCTTCGTCGGCAATGCGGGACGATTGGAATGGTGGGGCCTGCCCGCCGTGCTACGTTATGAATTGGCCGGCAACGGGAAAGTGGTCGAAAACCGGCAGCCCCTTTATAAAAAGTCGGTCGGCTCCTCCCCAGCCCCGGATAGCCTTTCGCAGTCACGGGTTCCTCGCTGATTTCGAGCCCCATGATCATTCATGGGCATAATGACAAATTTTGGGAGAATGACGAAGTGGAAGAAGGCGAATCGGGTTTTTACTTTAGGAACCCATAAGCACACGGTTAGGAATCAGGGCCATGAAAATATTAGTCGGATATGATGGATCGGAATACGGCGATATCGCCATCGACGAATTGCGCCGCGCGGGACTGCCCGGGAAACTGGAAGCCTTAGTGCTGACGGTTGCGGACGTTGTCGTACCCGCCAACCTGGACGCTTCGGAACCCTGGCTTTATCCTCCCATTCTGGCGGCCGCGGAAACGGCGGCGCACCGGATTGAAGAATGGGTGGCCGAGGCCAGGGTAGTGGCCGAAAAAGGCAAGGCCAAACTGGCCGCTCTGTTTCCTGATTGGACCATTACCGCCGAAGCATCCGCCGATTCGGCCGCGGACGGCATACTCAAGCGGGCCGAATCCCTGCAGCCCGATTTAATCGTGGTCGGCTCGCATGGACGGGGCGCATGGCAACGCCTCTTCCTGGGAAGCGTTTCGCAAAAAATCGTTTCCCATTCCGCCTTTCCCGTTAGATTGGCGCGACGCCCAACCGGAAAATCGGAGGGACTACGTTTCTTGGTGGCCACCGACGGTTCTCCGCAGTCGGAGAAATCCCTGCGCCGACTGGCCGAAGGAAACTGGCCCACGGGTACGCAGGTCCGCCTAGCCACCGTGGCCGATGAAAGGGTAGCCAGTCTCATACCGCATGCCGAAGCCAGCCTGGTGGAATGGGCGCGGCACCAGGCGGAG
>CAYNXV010000428.1:0-1513 GCA_964401245.1 uncultured Bifidobacteriales bacterium
CCGTGATAACCGACAGGCAGGGGTTCATCAATTCCGAGTATGCCATCGAAGCGCGTGAACAGGGAAAATCTCTACAGATAATCGGGCTCGGCTCGTCGTTCATGCAAGGCGCCGCCACGATTTGGCACGATTTCTTCTGGGCTAAGGGGCTTTTTTATTACAACATGGCCACGCCCCGCCATACCCTACCCCAATTTAACATCGTACTTAAGGAATACGCCCTACCGGAAAAACCGGAATGGATAGTTTATGACCTCAACGAAGCCAGCTTCGGTTTGATGGCGGATTATGAAAAGTGGGCGACTTCGGGATTGGACTGGTTCACCTACCATTCCGGCACCTGGAGCGGTCCTCCTATTGAAACGGGAGCGGTCTCCCGGTTACTGGAGAAATATCCGCCTGTGAACAACCTTTCCCAAGCCATGCGCAAAAAAGTAGGGTTGTCTCGCAAACCCGAAAATTATTCTGACCGTGAAGCGGTAAAAAGAGCTTTCGAATATATCAGAGAGGCGCATTCCTTGGCGGTTAAGGACGGGGTTCGCTTCTTCGTATTGCTTATACCCAGCAAGGATGCGGCCATTTACGGAAAGTCCGAGAAAATGGCGCTGCTCGACGCCACCTTACCCAAGTTGCGCGAAGCGGGAATACCCGTATTGGATTTGCGGGTGCCGTACGCCACTGAGGACGACCCGCGCTCGCTGTATTACCAAATCGACGGTCATTGGAATGCTTACGGGATCTACAAAGCGGGACTGGCCATGTCCGAATTCATGGCCGCTGAAAGCCGAGTGGAAATGTTGAGCGAAGCGGAAACGAAGTAATCTCAAACCGAAACGAAAGGGGTCCCTATGGGAGACATATCGAAAATGCAGGCTGTGATACTGTGCGGAGGCCAGGGAACGCGGATTCGATCCGTGAGCGAGGACAAGCCCAAGCCTCTCATCGATGTCGGAGGCAAGCCCATACTCTGGCATATCATGAAAATCTATTCCTTTTACGGCGTCAGGAAATTCATTCTATGCCTGGGACATAAGGGCGATGCGATCATCGACTTCTTCGAAAACTATCATGCTTATAACCATGATTTCTCCATGTGCATAGGCAGCAAGGATAAAAAGACCTTCCATTATCCGGAAAAATACAAGGATGGAGCCGACGTCAACGAATGGGACATCACCTTCGCCTTGACCGGAGAGGAAACCCAAACCGGGGGACGGATCCGGAAAATCGAGCCGTATATAAAGAACGAGGAATTCTTCTGCACCTACGGCGACGGGGTTTGCGACGCGGACTTACGCCAATTGCTGGCATTTCATAACGCCAAACAGAAAATAGCGACTTTGACCGGCGTTCATCTCCCCACCACCTTCGGCATCGTGGAAGCCGACGAAAGCGGAAACATCTCCTCCTTTCGTGAAAAACCCGTGATGTCGGGATTGATCAACGGCGGGTTTTTCGTTTTCAACAAGGGACTCTTCGACTACCTTGAGGGTGACGACACGGTGTTGGAAGA
>CAYNXV010000429.1:0-1513 GCA_964401245.1 uncultured Bifidobacteriales bacterium
TTGCACCGCCAAGCATTCCAGCCTGCTGCTCACGAAATTCTCTTTCCTCGTTGATCCATATGCAGTAGGAGCTATTTCTGTAATGGTAGCTGCTGATCAAGCACCCGATTTCCCGTCCCTCCGAACGCAGGGAAATGCCCTGTCATGGGCATGCATGATTTCCAACAATAGACCGCCAAAAGGCCCATTCTTTACTTCCTATCGCATCCAACCGCAGGGCATTCCTGTCCAATTTTCTATTGATTTTAAACGATTTAGCCCGTGTGTGGCGTACTACGGGTACCGATACTACGACCCCGTAACAGGCAGATGGCCATCCAGAGATCCGATTGAAGAACGAGGAGGAGTGAACCTGTATGGGTTCGTGGGGAATAGGGCCGTTATGAGATTTGATATTTGGGGTCTTCAAGAGGTCAAAGAGCCTACTGAAGTTGACGGAGGTTTCGCCTTTGACTACGGGAAGGAAGGAGAAACTAATTTTTTCTTGGACATGGCAGGCGGACGAAACAACAAAAATGTAAGTTCGGGGGGAAATGGTGGGGCCATGTTTGGACACCTCGAAACGCTATCAAAAGATAATTGCTGTATTAAGAATCTTCGGTTAGCAGGACATATGGCAGCTCAAGGATTAGGAGGACAGGGCACTTACAACGAGCGAAACGGATTTTATCCGAATGATACTATAGAGAGTATATATGTCATTATTCAAAGAAGTATAACAGACCCGGCTACAGGCGAATCTAGAATTGTGACATATGACCCGCCGCTTAGGGAGACAAGGACCGACAAGGTAAGCTCACAAGGAAGAACTGTAGATGACCTACAAAAGAAAATAGATGATAAATCAATAAGCTTTTGCAAGAAGGACTGTAAAATTTACATTCATTCGTGCTCGCAAACGCGAGAGTTCACGGCAAAACTGGCTAAAGTGACTGGATGTCAGGTGCTTGCAGCAAGTGGCTTATGTTATCCCTCAAAAGGTTATGATATTAACAGAGCGTGGAAAACTGACGGTCGCTTTTACACCACTGACCCAGACGGTACTGTTGTGGAGCTCGGAGAAACCTTTACTCCCCCACCTTTACAGAAATAGGATATAGACTTTATGAACCTGAAATTACTTTGTGCCACAACCGCTTTATTTGTCTTATCTAACGATGCATTGGTTGCAAATGAAAGCAGCAAGAAAACTGAATCATTTCTTCTTGAAGGGTCAAGGAAAGTTCAATTTTCTTCGATAAAAATCAAACCAGAAGTTGGAGACATTGAAGCTGTTAGAAGAACGGTGTTGTCTCCAGACCTTGATGATGTTTACTGGGCCTGCTTACAGCTATACGTTTGGCGAGAATATGAGGCTCTCCAATTAACTTGGTGGAGGGAAAAGCGAACCGAAGCGCGGAGCCTTGCGCTCGTATTTCTATTCGATATGGACAAGAATCGAGAATATATCCTCGATCAGATTGGAAGATTTTCTGATGAAGAAGCGAAGATGCGTAAACAAGAGGCGCTTATT
>CAYNXV010000430.1:0-1510 GCA_964401245.1 uncultured Bifidobacteriales bacterium
CGGAGAATGCCTTGCTCGACGAAGTGGTGACCGCGGGCGAAGGATGGATGAAAGCCCTGGAACCGGGCCAGGTTTTGCGCATAGTCGATCTGGAAGGCAACCAGGCCGCAGACACGCTTTTCTTCCGAACCTCGAATCGGGAGGAGCGGTATTGCGCCGTCGAGACATTTCTGCGCCAGAAAAAACTTTATCTCACTTCCGGCACGGGCTTATATAGCCAGGACGGCACCTTGCTGCTCACCATCGTGGCCGACACCTGCGGTAGGCACGATACCTTGGGCGGCGCCTGCTCCTGCGAAAGCAATACCGTGCGCTACGACCGCGGCAAAAAGTACATGCACAGCTGCCGCGACACTTTTCTGCTCACTTTGGCCGAAGCGGGAGAGGGCTGGAGCAAGCGCGACCTGGCTCCCAACATAAATTTTTTCATGAACGTTCCCGTTACCCCCGTAGGCGGTCTCACCTTCGCGGACGGGGTTTCAGCTCCGGGACGTTACGTGGAAATGCGGGCCGAAACCGACGTGACGGTGCTGGTCTCCAATTGCCCCCAACTTAACAACCCTTGCCACTCCTATAATCCCACTCCCGTGCGCATGCTGGTGTGGGCGGAATAAGGTAACGTCCCATGAAGCCCTTCGAAACGGTTCTCATCGCCAATCGCGGCGCCATCGCCTGCCGCATCATACGCACTTTGCGGCGGATGGGAACTCGATCCATCGCCGTTTACACCGAGGCCGACAAAGACAGCCTGCATGTATCCCAGGCGGATAGGGCCGTTTGTATCGGCGAAGGAAACGCGCGCGAGAGCTATCTCAACGCGGAACTCATTCTCGAAGTAGCGCGGGAAACGCGCTCCCAGGCCATCCACCCCGGCTACGGATTCCTCTCGGAAAATTCGGCCTTCGCCCGAACCTGCCGGGAAGCTGGCATTGTCTTCATCGGACCCGATCCGGATTCCATGGATGTTTTCGGCAAGAAACACAGCGCGCGTTCCCTGGCGGAGTTGGCCGACGTTCCCCTGCTTTCCGGCACGGGACTGCTCGTGGATTTGAACGAGGCGGCGGAAAGGGCGGACGGCATCGGCTATCCAGTCATGCTCAAGTCCACGGCGGGAGGCGGCGGCATCGGCATGCGCATTTGCCGTAATGCCGAAGAGCTGCGTGCGGCCTATGACGGCGTGGTGAGACTTTGCGAAAACAATTTTCGCGACGGGGGCGTGTTCCTGGAAAAATACGTGGAGCGGGCCCGGCATATCGAAGTACAGATTTTCGGCAATACCTCGGGTGACCTCATCGCCTTGGGAGAGCGCGACTGCTCGGTACAGCGCCGCAATCAGAAGGTGGTGGAAGAGACTCCGGCGCCTTCGTTGCCGCCCGCCACACGGAAGAAGCTTTTGGATTGCGCCGTACGCCTGGGCCGCAAGGCATCCTATCGCTCCGCGGGCACGGTGGAATTTCTCTACGACTCCGAGTCCGGCGACTTTTACTTTCTCGAAGTGAACACGCGCCTG
>CAYNXV010000431.1:0-1504 GCA_964401245.1 uncultured Bifidobacteriales bacterium
TCCCTATATGATAAGTGTTACGCCTTGCTCTATCCGCCACTCAACGAGGATTGGGGAATTGTCCCCATTGAGGCGATGGCTTTCGGCAAGCCCGTGCTGGCCGTGAATTCGGGTGGCCCCCGGGAAACCGTGGTCGAGGGTAAGACAGGCTACCTGATGGAGCCCAATTCCGCAGATTTCGGGAGGCGAATGGCCGAATTGGCTGCGGATCCCACCCTGGCGCTTTCCTTGGGCAGGGCCGGTGCGGAACGAGCCCGCCAATTCTCCTGGCGCGACTTCGTGCGTCGACTGGACGATTACGTCGAAAACATTGCTGAAAAGTCCGGAGCCTCCGAATGAAAATCCTGAAAATCACCTATGACTATCCTCCCCCTTGGATGGGACTGGCGCCTGGAGTTAGCGAACTCGCCGACCACCAGTCGAAGTTGGACGAAATCGTTTTGCTATGCACAGGGCCCGGACAGTCTAGATGGGGCGAAGGACGGAGGTTGGTGGTGAAGAGGATGCCTCGGAAGCTGGGGCCCCTGCACTGCTATTTCTCCTACTATCCCGCGGTTTTCCTGTTGGCTCTTAATGGAATCCTCAGGAAGAAATTCGACATCATCCATGGCACCAATTTCCATCCGTTCTATCTGCACTTTTATTTCCTGGTGTTCAGGCCGAAAATCCCCTTTGTGCTCACGCTTCACATGAATTGCGCGGAGCGTTCCCATCTTCATCGGACCAAGCAGGATTGGCTGACCCGGTACGTGCATTGGCCATTGCATACCCTGGCCGAGAAAATCGGCTGCAAGGTGGCGTCCCGGGTGATTTGCGTCAGCGAATCTATCCGAAACGAGGCAATCAAGTGGTACGGGATTGCGCCGGAAAAAGTGCATGTTATCGAAAACGGTGTGAACGTGGAACGATTCTCTCCTGACGGCGAAAATATCCGGACAAAATTGGGAATCCGGCCCGATGAGAAAGTATTGCTGTATGTCGGCAGAGTCTATTACAACAAAAACGTGGACGTATTGATTCAGAGTTTGGTCCATCTGCCTGCCGGCACATGCCTCATCGTCGCCGGAAATGGAGAACAGGTCGAGGAACTTCAGAAATTGGCCATGGATCTCGGGGTACGGGAACGAGTGTATTTCATGGGGTATGTCCAATATCACGAACTGCCGCTTTACTATCGGGGAGCGGATCTGTTCTGCCTGTTTTCAGACTTGGAGGGAAACCCCAAGGTTGTTCTTGAGGCCATCAGCTGCGGCGTGAAGGCTTTATCAACCAAATCCTTCCAGGCCTCCGAATTCCTAAAAAAGTACATCGAGTTCGTTGATTTGGACGAGCCTGCGGTAATGGCGGGGCATATCAAAAGGCTGCTTTCGAATCCTGGAACCGATGGTCTGGATGAGTTCCGAAGCCGATGTTCCTGGGACGAAGTAGCCGGGAGAATCAGGGCGATCTATTACGGGTTGCCAGTCGGCACTCCTGGTCGGGCAGCCAATCCGTAGTTATAAAA